>NZ_JBQCCN010000260.1:0-14939 GCF_051962185.1 Sphingomonas sp. | reverse complement strand
ACCAAGGCGGTGGTCGAGGTCGGCGGGTTCGATCCCGATTGCCTGGTCGAGGATTACGAACTGATCCACCGCCTGCACCGCGTCGCGCACGATAGCGGCCGTGACTGGCAGGTCCGCGTGGTCGGCGCCGCGCTCGCCTCGACCGACGCGCCGGCGACCTTGCCGGCCTTCCTCAAGCAGCGCCGGCGCTGGTTCGGCGGGTTCCTCCAGACCCAGCATTGGAACCGCGACATGGTCGCCAATCGCCATTTCGGGAAGCTCGGCACCGCGATGCTGCCGGTCAAGGCGGCCGATACGGTGCAACCGGTGTTCGGCCTGACCGCGTTCGTCATCCTGCTGGTGGTGCTGTTCAGCGGCCGCTTTCATATCGTGCTGCCGATCCTGGCGATCATGCTGAGCAAGATCCTGGTCGACCTGACTTTCCACCTGACCTCGCTTCACCTCTATTCGCGCTGGACCGGGCAGACCAAGGGACTGCATTTCGGCCCGGCGCTGGCGGCGGCGGTGCTCGAGCCCTTCAGCTTCCAGCTCTTCCGCCACTGGGGCGCGATCCTGGGATGGAAGGCGTTCCTGACCGGTCGCGAGACCTGGGCGCGGCAGAGCCGGACGGCGATCGCGGAGGTGAAACGGGAGGGCTAAGTTCGACGGCCATCTGCCGCCGGCAGACATGGTAACTCCATTGGTGGCGCATGCTTCGAAGCGGTGTCGAACGTCTCGAATGGTTGGAAAGCTGTCGTCGCCGGCTATTTCTCTTTTTTGGCATTCTCAGCGGCGGCTTCCTTGTTGCACTGGTGCAACTGCGCAATCGCGGTCTTCAGCCCTTTGAGCGGGAATGTGAGGATCGTGCGGCCGTCCCGCCGTATCTCGCCGGTGCCGAGGCGCTCTTTGTCGGCGAAACGATCGAGAGGCAGATATGCGTTATAGGCGGTAACGGCAGTAGGGCCAAAGTAGGGCCTCATCTCGCCGGAAGCGGTGAAAGTACCCATCGACTTGCCCTCAAGCACGAGTTCGATCGTATAATCTTTCCAGATTATCTCGGGACCGCCGTCACGGGCGTAAATGCTCACATTGCCGCCGCCACCCTCATCGAAGATTATACCCCCTTGCTTGTCGAGACGCCCGAGCAGGCAATTTTTGCCGTTATATTCGAAACCCCATTCACCCGTGTCAGCGTCCTGAATGGAGGCGAGGAATAGAATCGGCATCAACAGCATATTCGAGCCTTTCAAAATGGGGCCGGCGCCGGTAGGGAGCCTCGTGACTGTCCGTAGATTTAGAAACGGGAATACATAATCACTATCGGAGCAGCGATTAGGCAATTTTTCGTCGAAGCTTTCAATATCATCTGATCGAAATTGCGGGGCACTCGCGAATGTTCAGCAATTCGCTACCCGTCACTCGTCGGCGAGCGGTCGCTGAGTTTCTCGAGCCACGCGAGCCTGTTTCGGCTCCCCACGGCACTAGATGCCGCCGGGCCGCGCGAGGCCTTAGCCGCCCATCCACCAAGGTGAGAAGGGAAGTTCAACGCAAATCCAGCCTAAACCTCGGCTGTACGGCCGGTTCAGCGCCGGCCCATGTCGCGGCTGGTAAACCTCTCTCGGTCAGCACCGACAGGAGGTTGTAATGACGCGTACCTTGATGTTCCTTTCGACGGCGGTGGCGGGCGGCCTTCTCGCCCTCATGCCCACGAGCGCCTCGGCGCAGAGCTGGGGCTCGTATGGCGATGGTTATCGCCATTACGGTTATAGCGACGGCTATCGCTATGGCGGGCGCGATCGTTGGCGTGAACGCCGCGAGCGCTGGGAAGCCCGGCGGCGCTGGGAACGCGAGCGCGAATGGCGTCGCGAGCACCGGCGGCACCACCGGGATTGGCGCTACGACGACTATCGCTATTGATCGACACCGGCGTGGCGCGGGCTTCGACGTCCGCGCCACAGGTGATCCGTCGTGAATCGTGACAATCGACAAGGGGTGCCGCCATCCCGTTTCGGACGTGGCGCGTATCGCGATATTGCGATCGTCGGGCGGGACGGCGAGCTTGATCGCGTACAGGTTCAGGGGACTTCGGGGGCTGCGATCGGATCGGTCGCGCGATAGTTGATCTCCGCACCGTTGGACGCCGTCAATCGCTTGGATATCCGAGCGCGCGACGCGTGTGCGATCATCAGACGGCCGGGGCTGGTCCAGACCACATTCGTCCAGATCGTTCCGCGCTCGCCGCTGGCCGCGTTGCCATCGTCGGTATCGGCCACGAATACTTCTTGGGCATCGGCCCCCACTTGGCTACCGCGACCGACCCGCACGATTGTCGCGGTGCTGGTGCTGCCGTGGCAATTGCGCGATTCCGTCACAGCGTAGCGATCGCTGCCCGGATCGCGCGCTACCTGACGGACTTCGGAGGCGCAGTGCGGCGTCTGGCCGCAACCGCTCAACCCGGCGATCAACAGAAGCAGATATCGGGTCATGTCGGCCGCTTGTATCGGGTATCTGGGAAACTCAGGATAAAAAAGGCGCCGCCAGTTCCGGCCTGACCCGCATCAGGCGTCCCGTGGCGCGATCGATCAGCGCCCAGGTCGTGACCGCCTCGACCTTCACCTTGCCGTCGATGCCGGTAAACCGCACGTGCCGATCGAACCGCGCGCCCTGCGGCGGCTCGCTGACCCAGGTCTCGGCGGTGACGGTCTCGCCCGCCGAGACATTGCCGCGATAGTCGATCTCATGCCGGGTCACGACCCAGATCATGGCGTCGCGCTGTTCCGGGGTCGCGATCGTGTTCCAATGCGCGACCGCGATGTCCTGGATCCACTTCACCCATACCGCATCGTTGACGTGCCCGAGCTCGTCGATGTCGGCCTCGGTCGCGGTGAGGGGGTAGGACAGCCCCGCCATTATCGCCCTCGCCCCTCCGGGGAGAGGGCAGACGACCCCGGCGAAAGCCGGGGGAAGTCGGGAGAGGGGCGGTGCGGAGAGCGCAGTGAGGCACACTGCCCCTCTCCCCGTAGGGGAGAGGGAGTCATTCCTCCACGCCCATCTGCCACAATACGAAGCAATGTTCCTCGGCGCTCTCGTACAGGCTGTCGAAGCGGCCCGACTTGCCGCCATGGCCGGCGCCCATGTTGGTCTTGAGCAGGAGCAGATTGTCGTCGGTCTTGGTCGCGCGGAGCTTGGCGGCCCATTTCGCCGGCTCCCAATAGGTCACGCGCGGGTCGTTGAGCCCGCCGGAGATGAACATCGGCGGATAGGCCTGGGCCTTGACATTGTCGTAGGGCGAATAGGACCGGATCAGCTCGAACGCCGCCTTGTCCTCGATCGGATTGCCCCATTCGGGCCATTCGCCGGGGGTCAGCGGCAGGCTCTCGTCGAGCATCGTGTTGAGCACGTCGACGAACGGCACGTCGGCGATCACCGCTCCCCACAGATCGGGGTCCGAATTGACCACCGCGCCCATCAGTTCGCCGCCCGCCGAGCGGCCGGCGATCGCGATCCTGCCGGTGCTGGTCCAGCCGCCGGCGACCAGCGCCTTCGCCACGTCGACGAAATCGTTGAAGGTGTTGGTGCGCTTCTCGAGCTTGCCGTCATGATACCATTGCTGGCCGAGATCGTCGCCGCCGCGGATGTGTGCGATGGCATAGGCGAAGCCGCGGTCGAGCAGCGACAGGCGCCCGGTCGAGAAGCCCGGCGGGATCGCATAGCCGTACGCGCCATAAGCGTAGAGGAAGAGCGGGCGCGATCCGTCTTTGGGAAAGTCCTTGGGATAGACGATCGACACCGGAACCTCGGTGCCGTCGCGTGCCTCTATCTTGAGCCGCTCGGTCGCATATTTCTCCGCGTCATAGCCCGACGGGATTTCCTGGACCTTGAGAACGGTCATCTTCCCCGTCGCGACTTCGTAATCGTAGACGGTGCCCGGCGTGACCATCGATTCATAGCCGAGCCGGATGACCGGCATGTCATATTCGGGATTGTCGCCGAGACCGGCGGTGTAGCTCGCCACGGGGAAGACGATGCGCTGCGGCGCGATTGTCGGATCGTACCGGTAGATGTCGATCTGATCGAGCCCGTCCTCGCGCCCCTCGACCACGAAATAGTCGCGATAGCATTCGATCCCGGTCATGTAGAAATGCTCGGACGGCGCGATCAGTTCGCTCCACTTGCCGGGGTCGGCGATCGGCGCGGTGCACAGCCGCCACATCGGATCGGTGTCGTTGGTGTGGATGTAGAGCGTGTCGCCATGCGTCTCGACATCGTATTCGCGGCCCGGTTTGCGCGGGGCGACGCAGATCGGCTTGGCCATCGGATCGGTCGCGGGGAGCAGATAGACTTCGCTGGTGACGTGATCGCCACTCGCGATGACGATCCATTGGCGGTCGCTGGTCTCGCTCACTCCGACGCGGAAACCCTCGTCGTCCTCGTGATAGAGTTCGATGTCGCTCGCCGGATCGGTGCCGAGCCTGTGCAGCCGGGCATTGTCGGTGCGCCATTGCTCGTTGGCGAGACCGTAGAGAAACGCCTTGTCGTCGGCGGTCCAGACGATCTCCGACAGCATGCCGGGGATGACGTCGGGCAGATGCTCGCCGCTCGCCAGATCCTTGACCCGGATGGTGAAACGCTCGGAGCCGTTATCGTCGATCGCATAGGCCAGCAGCTTGCCGTCGTTCGACACCGAAAAGGCGCCGAGCCGGAAATATTCCTTGCCTTCGGCCAAAGCGGGTTCGTCGAGGATCAATTCGTCGGGGCCGCCCGCGACCGGCTTGCGCCACCATTTGCGATACTGGCCGCCAGTCTCGAACGCGGTCCAGTAGAGCCAGTCGCCATCCTTTTGCGGGACCGAGGAATCGTCCTCCTTGATCCGCCCTTTCATCTCTTCGTAGAGCTTGTCGGTCAGCGGCTTGTGCGGCGCCATCTGCGCCTCGAAATAGGCATTCTCCGCCTCGAGATAGGCGAGCACGTCCTTGTCCGTCACCTCGGGATAGCCGGGATCCTTGAGCCAGGCCCAGGGATCGTCGATCGCGATGCCGTGGGTGGTGAAGGAATGCGGGCGCGTCGCGGCGATGGGCGGCGTGGGACTATCGGTCATGCCCTGTACCTAGGGCGGCTTGCCGACTTCGTCACCCGTCGGTGGGATTGTCGGTTGATTGAATGCCGGTGGTGCGGTGCCGGCGCGCGAGATCGTCGATCGAGAGCGCCGCGATCCGCGCGATCAGTCGCTGCTTCAAGGCGGCCTCGACGGTCTCGGACGTAGCGGACTTTACCCGGAGCGGCGCGCGATCCTCGGTCGACAGTAGCATCTCCTGCACGATCAACTCGACCGCCCGTACCGCGGTGAGCGGATGAAACAGGATGCCGAGATGGAGCGATCGCGCGCCGATCGTGTCGCAGCGGTGGCGATATCCCGCGGGCACGAACAGCCAGTCGCCAGGGTTCAGGACGTACTCCGTCGCCGGTCCGGCATCCTGGCGAGCGGGCACTTTCGGCATGCCGGGGACCGGATTGATCGCCGGATCCTCGTATAGCGTCCAGCGCTTGGCGCCGTCGACCTGCAGTACGACGATGTCATAGGCATCGTAATGCCGGTCGAGCGCGCCGCCCCGGCCGGCGGTCGCGACCACGGCGGCGCTGACATGGTCGCCGCTCTGTTCGGCGACCGCGGCGCACAGCCGCCCCAGCGCCGCCACATGTTCCTCCGCGCGATTGAGCATGATGCTGGCGTCGGCGGCGAGCAGCCGGTCGATCATCTCGCCGCGCTGCGGCCCGGCGTCGCGGAGGAACAGGGGCGGCACCCGGACACGGTTGCGATAGAGGCGGATATCGCGATGCGGCACGTCGCCGCGATGCAGCAGATCGATGAAAGCGTCCCAGTCGAGCAACGCCGCATAGCGATCGCCGCCCGCCCCGGGCTGATGAAGCGGCTGCCGCGACGCCAACAAGGCGCGAAAGGCCCCGGCGGATAGCGGCTCGACCAACTCGGCAAGGTCGGTGACGGCGGCGTTTTCCGGCATGGCGCGACGGTATCGGGACGACGAGGTAAAATCCATCGCCGGCACAATCGTCCTCCATTCCGTGCACGCATCGTGCTTGACCTCCGCGCCAGCCGCGCAAATGTGGGGCATCGTGCTTTATGTGCGTAATCACCCTGTCGCCTCGCCGCGACGCCGATGGAATTTGCCCGATGTCCACTTATGCCGACCGCCTTTCCGCCCTTCGCGAGCAATTGAAGCGCGATCGCCTCGACGGCTTCGTCATCCCGCTGACCGACGAGCACATGTCCGAATATGTCGGTGCCTATGCCCAGCGGCTGGCGTGGCTGACCGGGTTCCAGGGATCGGCGGGGACCGCGGTGGTGCTGCCGGCGGAAGCGGCGATCTTCACCGACGGGCGCTATACGCTGCAGGTCCGCGAGCAGGTCGATGGCGCGCATTGGCAATTCGTCGGCGTGCCGGAGACCAGCGTGTCCGACTGGCTGGGCGGTCATGCCGGGCAGGGCGCGCGGATCGGCTACGATCCCTGGCTGCACACCTCGGCCTGGGTCAAGGAAGCCGAGAAAGCGCTGGCGGCGAAGGGCGCGACCCTGGTCGCGGTCGACACCAATCCGGTCGACGCGGTGTGGCCCGACCGCCCCGCACCGTCCGACGCGCGCCTGGTCGTCCAGCCCGATGCGCTGGCGGGCAAGTCCTCGGCGGAAAAGCGCGCAGATATCGGTGACTGGCTGGCCGAGCAGAAGGCCGATGCGGTGGTGCTGTCGGCGCTCGATTCGATCGCCTGGGCGCTCAACGTGCGCGGCGCCGATGTCGACCGCACGCCGGTCGCCTTGGCCTATGCCATCGCCAATGTCGACGGCACCGTCGACCTCTATGTCGCGCCGGAGAAGATGAGCGAGGATGTCGCCGCGCATCTCGGCAACGCGGTGCGGATTCATGATCGCAAGAATTTCGCGCCGGCGCTCGGCGCCTATGCCGGCAAGCGCGTCGCCGCCGATCCGGAGCGCGCGGTCGCGGCGATCTTCGACGGGCTGCAGAAGGGCGGGGCGACGGTGCTAGCGCTGCGCGATCCGGTCGTGCTGGCCAAGGCGATCAAGAACCCGGCCGAAGCGGCGGGGCATCGCGCCGCGAGCGTGCGCGACGGCGCGGCGCTGACCCGATTCCTCAAATGGTGCGAGGAGACGCTTCCCAAGGGCACCGAGACCGAACTGACCGCCGCCGCCAAGCTCCAGGAATTCCGAGAGGCGACCGGGCTGCTCAAGGACCTCAGCTTCGACACGATCTCGGCGACCGGCGCGCATGGCGCCAGCCCGCATTACCGCGTCGACGAGGAATCGAATCTGAGAATCGAGCAGGGCCAGCTCTATCTGGTCGATTCTGGCGGCCAATATGCCGACGGCACCACCGACGTGACGCGCGTCGTGCCGGTCGGCGAGCCTACGGCGGAGATGCGCGATCGCTTCACCCGCGTGCTCCAGGGGCATATCGCGCTCGCCACAGCGGTGTTTCCGGAAGGGACCAACGGCGGCCAGCTCGACAGCTTCGCGCGCCGGCCGCTGTGGGAAGCGGGCCTCGATTTCGCCCACGGTACCGGCCATGGCGTCGGTTCCTATCTGGCGGTGCACGAGGGGCCGCAGCGCATCGCCAAGCCCAATTATCCGGGCGGCGGGCCGGCGGAACCGTTGCGCCCGGGCATGATCATCTCGAACGAGCCGGGTTATTACAAAGCGGGCGAATACGGCATCCGCATCGAGAATCTCATACTGGTCGAAACCCGCGACATTCCCGGCGCCGAGCAGAAGATGATGGGCTTCGAGACGCTGACATTCGCGCCGATCGAGCGCCGGCTGATCGAGGCGTCGTTGCTGAGCCAGGCGGAGCGGGCGTGGCTCGACGCGTACCATGGGCGCGTGCTGGATGTGCTCGGACCGGAACTGAACGCCGAGGAGCGGGCGTGGCTGCTGGCGAAGTGCGCGACGATCGGGGGGTAGGGGCAGAGAAAATCCTCCCCGGAACGGGGAGGGGAACCGCGCGGCGTCAGCCGCGTGGTGGAGGGGGCCCATCCTGCGGCGACCTCCTGGTTTGGTGCTCGTCGGTTGCGGCCCCCCTCCACCAAGCCGCTGCGCGTCTTGGTCCCCCTCCCCGGAACGGGGGGGGGGAATTTGGGTTAAACCCGCGTCACCGCATTGACCGCGTCGGCGGCGCGCAACGCCGCCATCAATTTTTCCAGATGCGCAGCGTCGCGCACTTCGAGATCGATCTGGTTGGTGTGGAATCCGGTGTCGCTGGTGTCGAACCGGATGTTCTGGATGTTGGCGCGGTGCTGGCCGATGATCGTCGACACCGTGCCCAGCGCGCCCGGCTCGTTCTTTAACGTGACCTCGATCCGCGCCAGCCCGCCTTCGGCCTTGTCGCCCCAAGCGAGGTCGACCCAATCGGCATCGTCCGAATGCGCGAGTTCGGGACAATCGATGCGATGGACCTCGATCTCCTGATCGGGGCGGCGCAGCCCGACGATGCGGTCGCCGGGGACCGGGTGGCAGCAGGTGTCGAGCCGATAGGCGACGCCCGGGGTCAGCCCGGTGATCGAGATCGCGGCGGATTGCTGCGGCAGCGCGCGGCCGGCTTCGGTGCCGGCCGAGCCCGGCATCAACGCTTCCATCAGCTCGGCGTCGGTAATGCGGCGCCGCGCCACCGCCTCGATCAGCGCGTCCTCGTCGGGCAGCTGGAGCTTCTTGAGCGCGGTCTTGACCGCGTCGACCGAGAGCGGTGCGGGCAGCCGGTCAACGATCTCGTCATAGAGCTTGCGGCCGAGCGTCAGCGTCTCCTTGCGCTCGACCGCGCGCAAATGCCGGCGGATCGCCGCGCGCGCCTTGCCGGTGATCGCGAAATTGAGCCAATTGGGCTGCGGCGACTGCGCCTTGGAGCGCAGGATCTGCACCTGGTCGCCATTTTCGATGACGGTGCGCAGCGGCACGTGACGGCCGTTAATCTTGGCGCCGACCGCCTGGTCGCCGAGATCGGTATGGACCGCATAAGCGAAATCGATCGGCGTCGCGCCCTTGGGCAATTGGTGCAGCTCGCCCTTCGGCGTGAAAGCGAAGATGCGATCCTGGTACATCGCCATTCGGGTGTGCTCGAGCAATTCCTCGGGCGTCTCGGCGGTCTCCAGGATTTCGACCAGGTCGGTGATCCAGCTATGCTGCCCCTCGGCGCGGACCTTGCCGGTCTTGTACGCCCAATGCGCGGCCAGGCCGTATTCGGCTTCGGCATGCATCTCCTGGGTGCGGATCTGGATTTCGACGCGGGTGTCGCCGGCATGCATGATCGAGGTGTGAAGCGAACGGTAGCCGTTGCGCTTGGGCGTCGAAATGTAATCCTTGAATCGCCCCGGCACGAACGGCCAGCGGCGATGGATGATGCCGAGCGCGCGGTAGCAATCCTCCTCGGTCGGGACGATCGCGCGGAACGCCATGATGTCGCTGAGCTGCTCGAAGCTGATGTGGCGCTCCTGCATCTTCTTCCAGATGCTGTACGGATGCTTCTCGCGGCCGGAGATGTCGGCATCGACGCCGTGGCGCGACAGCAGCAGCTTCAGTCCCGACCCGATCTTGGCGATGCGGTCGCCGCCTTGCTGCAGATGATCGAGCCGCTTCTTGATCGATTCATATGCCTCGGGCTCGAGCTGCTCGAAGGCGAGCGTCTGCATCTCCTTCATGAACTCGTACATGCCGATCCGCTCGGCGAGCGGGGCGTAGATATCCATCGTCTCGCGCGCGATGCGCTTGCGCTTGTCAGGATTGGGGATGTGGTGGAGCGTGCGCATGTTGTGCAGCCGGTCGGCGAGCTTGACCAGCAGCACGCGGATGTCGTCGGACATCGCCAGCAGGAACTTGCGGAGATTCTCGGCGGCGCGCTCGCTTTCGGTCTGCGCCTCGATCTTCGACAGCTTGGTGACGCCGTCGACCATTCGCGCGACATTGTCGCCGAACAATTTCTGGATCTGATCGGGCGTCGCGACCGTATCCTCGATCGTGTCATGGAGGATCGCGGTAGCGATCGTTTCGTCGTCGAGATGAAGGTCGGTCAGGATGCCCGCGACTTCGATCGGATGGCTGAAATAAGGATCGCCTGACGCCCGCTTCTGCGAACCGTGCGCCTGCAGCGAAAAGACGTACGCGCGGTTGAGTAGGGCCTCGTCGGCCTCGGGGTCGTAGGAGAGGACCCGGTCAACCAGTTCGTATTGGCGTAGCATCAGCGCCAAGATGGGGCCGATTTACGCCGCTTTGCAACAAAAATGCGGGCCGTGCCGTAAAGGCCCGGCCCGCTAGGGGATGTTCCTGGGCTAGGCCTAAATCACTGGGCCTTCGAATTGCACTTCGCCAGCGTGTCGGCGTCGAGCGCCTGGCCGCCGACGGTGAACGACGACAGCTTGCCGACGCGCTGCGCGACGAGCTGGCAAAGCACGATGTCGCGCTCCGGCGCCTTGGCGGCGTTGAAGGCGCCGTCATGGAACTTCCAGACGGTGTCGCGGGTGATCAGGCTGGTCTTGGCCGGCGCCTCGACGGGGGTGGCGGCATAATAGCCGGGGCCCTGGGGCTGCGCGATGGCGGCGGTACCGCCGAACAGGGTGGCGGCGGCAAGCGCGGTGAAGATCCTGGGGGCAATGCGGGACATATTTTCCTCCTCGTCCGTTGCAACGCACAATAGGTTGCGAATCACCACCTACTCCTATAGGTTTTCAGTTGCAACTAGAAATCTACATGGCATTTTCATGACGCAGGAAATGGGATACGCTCACGTGAAAAGAGAGGAATTCTGATGGGCGGACATCTGAGGGAGCCGCTGCGCGATCTCGTCGAGTGCAGCCTGCCGGCCGCGCTCGAGGCGATGGGCGAACGCTGGAGCTTCATGATCCTGCGCGCGGCGTTCAACGGCTTGCACCATTTCGAGGAATTCCAGTCGGAGCTCGGCATCGCGCGCAACATCCTCGCCAACCGGCTGGCGCGGCTGGTCGAGCACGAGATATTGACGCGCGAGGCGTTGCCCGAGGATCGCCGCAAGATCCAGTACCGCCTCACCGACAAGGGCATGGCGCTGCTGCCGACGATGGTCGCGCTCCGCCAATGGGGCGAGCGCTGGGAAACCGGCGTGCCGGCGACCCCGGTGCTGGTCGACGCGCGCGACATGCGCCGCGTCCAGCCGGTTCAAGTGCTGTCGCACGACGGCCGCGTACTGGGGAAGATGGACCTGCATTGGGCGCTCCCCGAGGACGTGGTCGGCGAGGAGGAACCGCTGCAACAAGCGGCGGAGTAGCGGGCCGCCGTCACATTCCGGCCGTCACCCCGGCCTTGTGCCGGGTACGTCGGGCAACGAGTCATGACGTTCGAAATATAAGCCGCGGATGAGCCGCCGGGAGGCGCGGCTGCGATCGTATCCGCATACCGCTTCCAAGCGGGCCCGGCGGATCCCGGCACAAGGCCGGGATGACGGTGGGTACAAGCGGACGCCGTTTCCCCTAACCGACCAGCGTTATCCCAGCTTCTCGATAAACGCCCGCACCGTCTCCGGAATCGGCACCGGCCGCCCGGTCGGCAGATGCACGTTGACCGTCACCAGCCGCACGATCGAATGCAAGTCCCCGGTCGCGGCGTGGCACAATTCGAACAATTGCGTCATGCTGGTCGACCCCAGCCGCTCGACCTTCACATGGGCGAGGATGACGTCGCCATAGGAAAAGGGTTTGAGGAACTCGACCTCAGCGTGACGGACATGGAATTCGGTCTCGGTCCAGATCGGCCCGAGCGCGGCGGCGATCCCGGTCCATTCCCAGAATTCGGTGCCCGCGACATCGGCATATTCGAGATAGCGCGAGTTGAAGACGACCTTCTGGCCGTCGATCTCGGCATAGCGGACCTTGATCGGGGTGGAGAAAGCGAAGCCGGGACGAGTCATGGCCCCGCCCATATCGCGCGCGCGACGATCGGGCTACCTCGGTGAGGGCCGTCGCGCGAAACAGCCAACAAACGGAACTCGGGGTGGGCATCGCCCACCCCGAAGCGCCTTACATGCCGTCGAGGCCTTTGCTGACCATGATGTTCACGGCGACACGGCGGTTTTGCGCCTTGCCGGCGGGGGTGTCGTTGGGAGCAGCCGGGTCCGCTTCGGCCATGCCGGTCGGGGTCAGCATGCGATAGGGCTTCCAGTGGCACGCCTGCTGGAGATAATTGACGACGTGGCTGGCGCGCTTCTCGCTGAGCGCCTGGTTGGTGTCCTGGCTGCCGGTCGAGTCGGTATAGCCGACGACCAGGAGCAGCGCGTTGTTCATTCCCTCCGCCGAGGTCGCCGCGGCACAGAGGTCGGCCTTCGCCTGGGGCGAAAGGACCGCCTTGCCGGTATCGAAGGTCACATTGGTCGTGCCCTTGACGTTATACTGATCGATATCGGCGACGCGGCCGCGCAGCGCCTCGGTCGCCGCGGTCTGCTCGTCGAAGCGCTGGTCGGTGCCGTTGCGGATCATCGAGGCGGTCTTGAGGTCCTTGCTCTTGAGCGCGATCTGGCTCGCCACCAGCCCGCCGCCCCATTGCACCGTCTTGATGCTGACCGGCAGGCCGTTGAGCAGTGAGTCCGACGCGAGCTTGTTGTGGCTGATACCCAGGAAGCCGCCGCTCGATTTGACTCGGGTTCCCTCGCTGATCAGCACGATCGTCTTGATACCGCCGGCGGTCGTGACCTGCATCTTCTGGTCGTTGCGCGCCGAAATGAAGCCTTCCACTTCGGGTCCTGCCGGCATGTCGGACAGGTCGGCGGGCGGCGTGCCGTTGACGGTGATGTCGGGATTGGCCGGGCTCTGATCCTGTGGCGGCTGCGGCGTCTGCTGCGCATGCAGCCCGGCGGACGCGGTGCCCGCAAGCATCGCGGTCAGGACAAGCATTTTCGGGCTCTTGGAAATAGTATTCATGGGGGGTGCTCCTTCAAAATCTGCCGGCGGCTCGCTTGATCACGCGCGTCGTCCGTCGGTCTTCCCCGTGTTGCCGTGCCCGACGGAGCGGGTCCGCCGCGCCGAGATCCTTCGGGACATGCGGGTGGCCGTCGTCGAGCATCGGGAGGTGCTGGGTGTTCAGCGCAACCTTGCTGGCAGATGAACAACGACGGGAGGACAGCGAGTCGCAGGGTTAATCGGAGCCCGTTGCGCGGCGAGCCGACATATGTCCGCAACGCGAAGTGCAATGGTTAACCGCCGTCCCTGCCGGTTACTTCGCGGACTCGTTGGCCGGCCTTGGCCTCGTCAGAACAGCAGTCGCGCCCCGACGATCGCCAGCACCACCGCCAGGATCGGCCCCAATACGCGGTCCGACACGCGGCTGGCGATAATGCTGCCAACGATGATTCCGGGGATCGAGCCGAGCAACAGCGAGACGAGCAAGGCGCCGTCGACCGACCCCAAGATCCAATGCCCGATGCCGCCGAGCAGGGTGAGCGGCACGGCATGCGCGATGTCCGATCCGACCAGTTTGTTGACCGGGAGCGAGGGGTAGAGGATCAGCAGGGCCGTCATGCCCAGCGCGCCGGCGCCGACCGAGGTCAGCGAGACCAATGTCCCCAGTACCGCGCCGAGCAGGATCGTATAGCCGGCCAGCTTGCGCCCCTGCATCGTCCCGAAGCGCGGGGTCAGATAGGCGACGATGCGCGCGCGCAGCAATGTCGCCGCCGCCGACAGCAGCAACGTCACGCCGAGGATCACCGACATGACATGACCGGTGGTCGCGGTTGCCGGTCCGACCTGCCGCAGGATGAGCAAGGTGACGATGGTCGCCGGCACGCTGCCGGCCGCCAGCCGCGCCACCACGCGCCAGTCGACCGTGCCGCGCCAGCCGTGGACCGTCGTCCCTACCGCCTTGGTCGCCGAGGCGTAGAGCAGGTCGGTGCCGACCGCAGTGGTCGGGTGGAAGCCGAACGCGAGCACCAAAATTGGCGTCATCAGCGACCCGCCGCCGACCCCGGTCAGACCGACGACCAGTCCGACCAGCACGCCGGCCAGCGAATAGAGCAGGTTGATCGTCATCGCTTACCGCGCGACGTCACGAAATCGGTCGGCACGCGCCGCCGCGGCAACCGGGCCGGTCATTGGTGAAAGAGCGGAGCGCGCCCCTTCAGGCACTATTGCTCGCCGGGGTATTGACCCCCATCGACTGGAGATAGCGCCGCACGTTGCGTGCCGCCTGGCGGAGCCGTTGCTCGTTCTCGACCATCGCAATGCGCACGTACCCTTCCCCATTCTCGCCGTATCCCACCCCTGGCGCGACCGCGACCTTGGCGTGAGTCAGCAATTGTTTGGAGAACTCAAGGCTGCCTAAATGCGCCAGCGCCGGCGGCAGCGGCGCCCAGGCGAACATGCTGGCGGGCGGGCTCGGGATGTCCCAGCCGGCGCGGCCGAAGCTCTCGACCAGCACGTCGCGGCGCTTGTGATAGAGCTGGCGGTTCTTCTCGACGATATCCTGCGGGCCGTTGAGCGCCGCGCAGGCGGCTGCCTGGATCGGGGTGAAGGCGCCGTAATCGAGATAGGATTTCACCCGCGTCATCGCCGCGATCAGCTTGCGGTTGCCGACCGCGAAGCCCATCCGCCAGCCGGCCATCGAATAGGTCTTCGACAGGCTGGTGAACTCGATCGCGATGTCCTTGGCGCCCTTGACCTGGAGGATCGAGACGGTCGGCTTGCCGTCGAAATAGAGTTCCGAATAAGCGAGGTCGGACAGGATCCAGACCTGGTTCTCCTTCGCCCAGGCGACCAGCCGCTCGTAGAAGGCCAGGTCGACCGTTTCGGCGGTCGGGTTGGACGGATAATTGACCACCAGGATCGAGGGACGCGGCACGGTGAAGGCGATCGCGCGCTCGAGGCTCTCGAAATAATGTTCGTCGGGCGTGGTCGGGACGGCACGGATCGTCGCCCCGGCGATGATG
>NZ_JBQCCN010000259.1:0-25231 GCF_051962185.1 Sphingomonas sp. | reverse complement strand
CGAGAGCGGAGTTGGACACGTCGGTGGCCGCAGGGGTGCCGCCGATGTTAGCCGTGAAGTTCGTCGTACCCGAAGCGACGTTCACACACTGAGGCGAGCTAGTGGGCGACACAATAGTGCCAATTTCCAAGCCATTCTCAGTGCGGCGAACTGCCGCAATACCGAAGGAGTAGGCCTGAGCAGGGTTGACACCCTCGAAACGATAGTACGAACCACCTGTGGTGTTGACCGAGAAGCTGACGCTAGCATCAGTAATCGTTGGAGCCGATGATGTTTTGTTCCAGAACAGCATCAGGAAGTCAGCCTGATTGGTGCCTTGGACATAGGCGTTCCAGTTGACCTGTATATCGCGCGTGCCGTTGGTGTTGTCAGTGATCGTAATCGCTGACGGGACAGGGTTGTTAGTCGGAGCACCTGCAGTGCGGTACTTTGCCGTGCCGGTGAAAGCCGTTTGCCCGTTGGCAGCGCTGGTCGTAGTCGTGCTCAAGGCCGTGCCCGACACCGTGATCGAGCCTGCGAGAGCCGTACCAGCCGTGAGCGTGGCAGCCGACAATGTGCCAGCGGTGATGCGGTCACCGTTCAAAGTACCAACGGTAATCTTGTTTGTAGTACTCGCACCGTCTGCGATCATGGTGGTCGTATTCTGTTCGATGAACTGGAAGTCATCAACCCAGACGCTGAGAGGTCCGCCAGTATAGTTCAGCGGAGTAATCGAAACCCAGTAGACACCCGCAGGGACCGTATAAGTGAACTCGCGAGGGTTCCACGAAGCCGTAATAGCGCCGTTACTGATAAGATCAGTAAAGCTAGTTGCTACCCCTGCCGAGACATAGCCCGATGTTGGGGCTGACGTACGCTCGTGAATGCGAAGATACCAACCGCTGGAAGTTGCCGTCGCGCCTTTCTCACTCCAGCGCACCGAATAAGTCCTACCCGGAACAACGGGCATAGCCCTATTATCGATACCGATACTGTTACCGGAGGCAGTTTTGCTCAGCAAGAAGCTATAAGCACCGCTATTTTTATCAGCATTGGTAGCTGAGAAGGTGCTCCCTGCGCTGTTATACGAAGGATCAACTAACCAGCCGTCGGTGGTACCGCTTTCGCCGCCGGGGTTACCGACAAGGTTACCGCCAAACTGACCAACTGCCAACTGCGTGGTAGTAATGCTGCCAACAGAAAGCTGTGCAGCACCAATCGAATTGGCATAAATCTTCGAGCCATCGATAATCGTACGACCGTAAGTCGCAATCAAGTTAGTGCCGCCAAGATAGGTAGCCATCAGCGCGACATTTGAATTTAGTGCGGTCGAAGCCGTAGTCGTTGCTGTTAGACTGGTAGCACCTTGGGTCCAGTAAATGTACAGGGTGCCGCTAGTATAAGCCTGAGAGCCAGCGCTGATACTAACAGTTTGAACCGTACCGCTATTATCGACATAGCTAATAGAACCTGCAGTCCACCCCAACAGGTTGGAAGTTCCGCCAGAGTTGTGGGTAAACTCAATGCCGGAAACAGTGATACCGCGCGTGGCAAGAACAAGGTTCTGAGCCGTGATTGTATTAGCTGCAATAGCTGTCGCAGTGATCGAGCCATCGACCACAAGCTGACCATCGGCCATACGATTGAGGAAGGGGTTGGCCATATAGGCCACACCTGCTGGAACCGTGGACAAGTTAACAGGCTGCAAGGTAATAAGCAGGTATGCAGCATTTGATGGGGCAACCAAGTAGCCCTTACCGCTGGCTGCCGTTACCGTGCCTGCCAAAATAACGTCAGCCGGAGCGGGGCTATTGGTATAGATGCCATACTGAACTTGATCGGTGACGCCAGTATAAGCCTTGGTGGCAGTGTACCATTGCAGCGTCGCAATGAGACGACCATTCCAGCCAGCTTTGATTAGGACTGGACACGTGAAACGATATGCCTGACCGGGCTGAACTGGAATATAGTTCTGCGGAGGGGTAGTAAGTCCTGCATACGAGTTAGTCGTAGCCCCAGCATAATCCCACTTCAAAGCCCGTGCGATACCGAGCGTGGTGGTAACATCTGTGTCCGTAGTGTTGATAGTTAGTGCCGGAGGCGTAGTGCCACCTGAGCCCTGAACCCAGAACACATTGCCAGAAGGACCAACACTGCGGAACTCAGGATCGCGGATTTGGTTGAAGGCATCGCCAATCAGCAGGTGGTTAGCCATGATCTGCTGAGCAGCAATGTCAGCCGCCTGAATAGCGCCAGCTACGAACTTGCCTGCCGAAATTGAGTTAGCAGCAATATCCGCACCATCGGTCTGCACAGACCAGAACGAAGTACCCGTCGTCGATGTGTCAGTCCAGCGATAGACCTTCTTATCAGTCGTCAAATAAATCTGGCGACCTTCAAAGTTACCCGTCGATGGTTTAGAAGAAACCTTCTCAACCGGAGCAAGTCCTGTAGCGAACTTCGTAATATCAATCGCACCAGCAGCGACCATACCGCTCGTAATAAAGCCGGTACCAATTTGATTGGCAGAAAGTTGCTCTAGTACAGCGAACTCATCGAAATAAACAGTGAGAGCCGTAGAGGTCGTATAGTTGATGATTTCAACTGCCATGTACTGAGCACCAGCAGGAGTCGTAATCACCTGATCATATGGAACATACGAAGTTGTCAGAGGACCGTTAGACGCTCCAGTAAGATCGATAGTCGAACCAACCGCAGTTGTACCATATCCTTGAGCATCAACTGCCGAGAAGAAATAGACGCGGATATAGAAACCATTTGTAGTTGCAGAACTACCTTTGGCTTGTACCTTGATATTGTAAGGCGTGCTTTGCTTTACAGGAATAGCACGCATACGACCACTGGACTGATTACCAGTCGCCGTCTTTGCTGCTGCAAAAGCATAACTACCGTTTACACCCTGACCACTCACAGCCGCAAACGTGGAGCCAGCCGATGTGAAAGCACCAAGTTTCCAGCCTGCTGATGTGCCGCTATCAGCATTGCCATTCATGACAAGGTTAGGACCAGCGCCGCCAAAGCCTGTAGCTACCTGATCAGCGGTGATAAAACCACTGAGGTCTGTAGTAGCAACGAAACCCGGTGTGCCATTTGCGCCCGAGGAGAAACCGCTGGTATTCAGCGAGGTGTCTACTGACTTGAGCCAGTAGAACCGCTGACCAGAAGTAGTCAGGCCAGTGCGCGCGTATGCACCGGGAGCGCCGGGGGCAGCTTCAACGGTGGCAATCTTTGTTGCTGTTGCACTGTTGTTAGTCGTGTTTTCCCAGATTTCGACTGCATCCAAGTCAACAGCGCTATCGTTTGTCCAGTTCAGCCACAGAGAAGTATAGCCAGCGGTGATAGTAAAACCAGTCGGTACTGCAGGAGCCGTAGTATCCTTAATCGTCGTGTGAGGAACAGTGGACGAATAGCCGCTAGGATTGCCGCTCTTATCCGTGGCTCGTACCTTAACATTGAAAGCGGTGTTTGCCGGAACCTTCAACTCAAGACGAGGGCTGATAACTGTGTATTCAATAAATGAGCCCGCGCCTTGCTGCACCGCAAACTGATAGCTACCAATGTCAGGTGCCACAGACGCAGTGCAAGTGGCAACAAGCGTTATGATCGGCTGGCCAGTAACCGGATCATTAGTAAGGTTTGACGAAACGGCAAGACCCGTCGGTACGCCCGGAGCAACAGTGTCATTAGCCGCCGCTGCGATATTAGCGAGCACGGTGCCGCTGGGGACCCCGCCAACATTTGCAGTATCATTGGCCGTGTTATTACCCGTGACGTCTGCCCCCGGCTCGGCAGGTTGCAGATCATTAATCGGCACGGTAGGATCACCACTGACAGGATCAACGTAATAGACTTGAGCCGCATCAATGAGGGCTTGCGTTAGATCGATGTTGCCAGTCAGTGGAGTCGAGTAGTTACCTCGACGGTCGATAGTACAAACCTCAAAAGCATAGTTACCAGTGCCGGGGTTAACCAACTCAAAGCTGCTATCCTGAGTGCGCTCGATGTCAGTAATCCATGCACCGCCATTGACCGAGTGCCGAACGCGGAAGCCGCTGATAAATGCGCCAGCAGGCCGAACCCAATTAGCTGCCACGTTCGTGTTGCTGCCCTGCTCTGCAGGAACACTGACTACGGAAAGGAAAGGTCCGCCATCAGGCGCAGTCGGGGGAGGAACGACACCGCGAAGGTCTTGGTACACCGTGTCCTGATTGCTGACGTTATCTGCAAGGGCGTACTTCGCAGTGTAAACCTCAATAGCGCTAATGCTGACACGTTCGCCGTCGTCGTTTGGCGTAACATCCACAACCCTATACATCTTAGGAATTGTGGGCAGGCCTGTTGCCGACAACGCAATATCGAGATTAGCAGGGATATCAGCAGGCAGAGCCGTGTCAAAATACAGTGTGCGAACATCACCACGCTGCCCCGACGTGTTGATGACATTCACCGTGCCCGTCAGAGTCGGTTTCTTCCAGTCGTCGTTGGTCGGCTGGGTCGTTGTGTTCGGAGTATAATTCGGGTTAGGGCTGGCGTAGTTCATCGTGTAGGTCACACCGACCTCAAGACGAACGGTGTCGCGCAGAGTGATGCTCTTGCGATCAGCCGCAACAGTAACAGCGCGACCAGTGGTGCGCACACCGTTGGTGGTCAAATCGCCGTCAGCAATAAGGATGCAGTCAAGTGGCTCGACGTTACGTCCACGACGAGTAGTAGTGAAGGTAACCATTCGTGTTTCGTGGACAGACGTGAGCAGCCGCAACATCGTGCGGCGCATAGCTTCCTGTCGTCCGGTGCAGCCGACACCTACGATTGTAGTTGGTTTGCGACCAATAGTGGCGATGGAGGTATTGTCATATAGACGAACAGCGTCATCACGATAGTCGAACTCTTTGTTTTTGAACTTGAAAGTGATATCGTTATAACGAGTATCGACGTCAGTGCTGCTATAAACAAACTCATTTTCAATATCTTCAAGCGTAAAGATATCCACAGCATTGCTGGGCTTATCCATCTTGATACGCCACTCACCGTCACCCGTATCCCATGCGAGAGCGCCAACAGCGCCCGCGAGATACCGGATAAAGTCTTCAGCTTTCTGCTGCTCCGTAACTGCAATATTGATCGAGAACCTTGGCTCTTGACCCCCAGCACCATCCGGCACCAGTGCCGAGCAATACTTGGACATTTCCAAGGCGTCCCACTTATTCAAGTAGGAGCCCGGTGCTATCAGCGACAGCCCTGACAAGCTATCCGAAATGGCATCATTGATAATCCACGCAGGATCATTGGTCCACGCCTTAGCCCAAGACCCGTCCCAAATTGCACCGGTATAAACGCGGGTATCAGGATTAAAGACTGTGCTGGGCGGCACAGAAACGATCTTAGCATCCCACTCGCCAGTGACCTCAGGAACGCCCGAAAGCTGGTCGGATGCCTTGCCATAAAGCTGCATCCATGCAACGCCCTTCCAATCAGGATCATTGCCCATGTTATTGGCGTAGACTGCCGCAAGCGACTCCCACGAGATATTGCGCTTATCGAAGTTCGGATCAGCGTCTACGCTCTCAGGTTGGACAAGGCGACAGCGCACGTCCCACTGCTTATTAGCATAAGCACCGGTATTTGGCACAGCAATGCGAAGTTCATAGACAGAAGCGCTTGTCGTTTTACCTGTAATAGAATAACCGGGGCTGCTGGGATTAATGAAATTCCCACCGGCATCATAGTATTGCTGAGGAAACAAGCCCTTAATTAAGGTTCCCCACGCAGTGCTGAAATTTATACCCTGCTCATTATAGGTACCAGTGACAGTACCCATCTCGGGCGCAATCCAGTTAGTCAGCCCAGTAGGCTTCATCTGGATTTCAATAGTTGCCGTATTAGAATAAACGCCGTTTTTGTCTTGATGATAGAGCTGATTGACGATGAATCGCAGATCGATGAAGTCTGCGTTGGTGTTCGTCAGTGTCTTGGTAATCCAAGGACCGGGGCCACTGCTATTGGTATTGCCGAGCGTCAGGTTGACGTTCTGAGGCGAGGCTCCAGCACCTAGCTTAAGCTGCACCGTTTGCGGATACTTCGTAGGATCACCGTCACCGATCAGGCAGACGAAGTCGCCAAAGTTCAGTTCGCCAGTTTCATTCTCGATTGCCGTACCATCGAGCTTAATGGACTTAAGGCCACGCGTTGGTCCTTTCAGGGGACCAATGGCAACACCCATGATCCCTTCAAAGGTATCATTCGAGCGCAAGTTATCGGGGGTTTGTTTAAACCCGCTGCTGCTCGACTTAGAACCTGAAAAGACGATATGGTCGCTCACGATTTCCCGGCTATTCAAAATTTGGGAAATTTCCCAAAACTGTTGTGAATTATGTCAGGACCCCAATATAGCACCCGAGTTGCTTGTCCACCTTAGTTATCGCGCGGTTGTCAATCAAATCGTCATCCTGCACCGGCGACCCCGTGATGAACCGGACCTGTTCGAAGTTTACTCGAATCTGCCTATCGAAAGCTTCACGATCAATTGGTTCGATAGCAGCATATATAGTTCCGAGTGTCTGCAGAGAGTCATCCATCGGCAATCGAGTAATCGGATCAATGACCTTCATACGCCGCTGCCACAGATACTTTCCAGTTGGTTCGAACAAACGAAAGCTTTGCCAAATAGTACCTTCGTGCGTTTCAGACGGACCATTATCGCCGCAGATAAAAACCTGACCTCCCGGTGCACGCACGACCATGCCACTGCGTAGTCCCGTCGGAAAGTCAGTACGCAACACATGGCGAGGCTGCACGAAGATATAGGACGGCTGAGCCTGCTGATCAGTCTCAGATAAAATAGCATTCACTTGTCCACTACCACCCTGCACGACGGTAAATGGAACTTCGAAGCGACGGTTCATTTGAGTGAGGCTAGCCATATTAGTACCCCGGATTATGATCGATCATTTGAATTTCAAATGCATCGATAAGACCATTAGAGTTTTCCAGCGACTCTGGCACATTAACTGGCTGATTGAAGCGTACTGTCAGTGAACCAAGATGTGGATGTGTCCACGTAAATGGGTTCCACACACCATTGCGCTCATAGAATTGCTCTAGCAAACGAGCATTGATAGTTGGATTAGTCGTGGTGTCATAAAGACCGCTCGACTGCAAATACCAGCGCAGCCCAAACAGCTTGACCTTAAATTTCTTCTGGTAGGGGACAGTTGGTTTTGCCGTAAAGGTCCAGCCATTCATAGAGATTGCCTGAACAGGATCAGGAGGAAGATTGGTTACGACCTGAGTATTAGGGCAAAAGTTAAACGTCTCCATTTATGCCACCTGCGAGATATGCTTAACGAGTTTACTAGTCTCACCGCCCGAGAGCATGTCTTGCTGAATAGTAATAAGCACGTCATCCTTAGTAAGCTGCGGCTGCGATTGTGGAGCCACAAGGAAGATGCGCATATCCTGACGAGCCTGCCCCGGAAGAACCGGCATAGACTGGGTGTTACGAATTGCATCGGCACCGCTGGAGTTCAGACGACGCATGAAGTCTTCACCAACGCTATCGACAGCGCGCTTATTAATGACCCACTCACCGCGTGCAAGCTTTTTGTAGACACTATCTCGGTTAGGCGTACCTTGGTTGACACGACCACCACCGATCATGCCTTCAATCGCAGGACCACCGTCGAAGTTGCCGGGAGTGTTGCCGAAGAAAGTTCCAGCCGCGTCGCCTGACCCGCCACCAAAAATACTAAAGTCTCCGCTGCCTGCTCCAAAGCCACCGCCACTACCGCCGGGGAATAGACTAAAAATCATTTTAAGGATTTGGGTGGCAATGAACTTAGCAACCAACTGATCGATGTATTTTGCGATGGACTTGACAAAGTTGCCAAAAGCTTGACCCGCAGATTGAGAACCGTCGAGGATCGACGTGAACATATCTGTCAAGCCATTCTGCAGCGTTTCGATACCCTGATACAGGTTCTTATTGAGATACTGAGTAAAGTTATCACCGGCGCTATTCGCCAGTTTCCAAGCCTCGATTGCCTGTTGAGCGCCTTCACCCAAAGTCTTAGGAATAAGTCCGCCCGCGCCTAATGCCGCATCAAGTGCAATCTTCTTCTGGGTCAGGTCATCAACTTCCTTAGAAAGCTGATCAATTTCCTGAGTAAGCTGTGGTACGTTGTACGCATTAGGATCATTAGCAATCTTATTCTTAAGATCAGCAATCTGCGCATTGCGTGCTTCGATCTGACCGGGAATGGCAGCCGCCGTCGCGCGATCCAGAGCTTCTTGAGCAGCACCGGCACGATGCTGAGCCAGCACTCGGACATAATCGGGGACATTGCCACTGTTGGACTCATAGCTGAGGCCGCTAAGTTGTGCATCGGCAAACGCCTTGGAAGCTTTCGAATCCTTAATAGCCCGCTCGAATGCCAGATCAGCCGCCGCAATCTGAGCCTTGATACCCTTCAACAGGGCATCCGTCATCTTGTCTTGGAACTCAGCAATGTTCTGGGCGATCTGCTCATCAACCTGAGCCATCTTGACCTTGAACGCCTGAGTGTTGGGACCTACGCCCTCAGCCGCAAGCTGCGCCTGCGCGGCGGCTCTCGTATCTTTATTTAGCTGGTCCAGCGTCTTCTTGGCATTGGCAACCGCCGCGTCGAAGGCATCCTTAGTCGAGGCGCGAGCAACGTCCTGCAAGTCGGTACGAAGTTTCCGTTGATCAAGAGTAACCTGACCCTCAGCTAGACTTGAGAGATATCCCTGAGTATCAAGGTCAGATTGATCCTTGCTAAAACGCTGACCCTTACGGATACCGGCATGGATGTGTGCGCCTGTGCCCTGATTTTTTCCTTTACCGGTTTCATAGATAACCGTTGCTTCGATGCCCTTATTAGCCAAGGCTTTTTTGATGGCCGCTGCCATTTGATCACCAGCTTCTTTGCTGGGAGCGGTATAAGGGAAGTCCTGAGCCAAACCATAAGTATGGTCCGAGCGTTTAGCTCTCGTGGCACCGCGCGCGACTAGAGCGTCTTGTTCAGCTTGTGAACGATAGCCAGAACCGGCCTTTAAACCAAATTCGGTGCCGACCAAATTTATCAAGTCTTCACGGGTAATTAGCGGGCGCTTACGCTCTTCAGCTTCGCGACGCTTTTGTTCCTTCAGTTCCTCCTTGGTCGGCACCAGTGCGGCGTCTGCCTCGCTGATGATCGATTTGAAATCTGTCAAGAACGCTTCAAGCGTGGGGCGATACTGAGACTTAAGCGTCTTGTCATTCAGCAGATTGTTGATGCTAGTAATCTGCCCCTTGGCAATTGCCTTGGCTTCAGCAGCTTTCTTGGCCTTGTCATCGCCTGTGAGTGTAGAAAGACTGTTAACTATGCTCTGGGCATTTGCGAGGTTTTGGCTGTAATACTTACCCTGCTCCGTGGCTTTAGCCATGGTATCGTTAAGTGTATCCGTCGCCAATGTCTGATTATTAGCCGCCATCGTGCTATCGCCAATCGCGATAGCAAGACTACGAAGCTCAGGAATATCATATTTATTACCAAGATCAGCCAAAACTTGCTGACTATTGGGCGCAGTTGGATTACTCCAAGCATTGCTGGCCGACTTATAGTCTTCCTTGTTCTTGCCCATCTTCTCAAAGATTTCAGCCTGTTTACCCGGAACAGCAATCTGGGCTCTTATCGATTTGATAGTTGCATCCGCAACAGACTTCTGCTGGCCGTACAAGGCCGCTTGATTAGTAAGAAAGGCCGATTGTACCTTAAGAGCCTCGCCGCGATATTTCTGCATCGCCTGAATAAGGTCGCCATACTTATCGGTCGAGTTGGTAAGGTACTTTGCCAGCCCTTCGAACTTAGAGGTCAGAGTAACAGTTTCGGCAGTTACACGAACCGTGTTACCCTTGAGGCTCGACTGTTGATCAATGAGACGGCTGTATTCTTTGTCTAACTCTGAAATCTTGTCGCCATTAGCAGATAGCTTGTCCTCGTTATCGGACACAGCAGTAGTCAGCCGCTCGAACTCTGCAGCAGTTCCAGAAGCATTTTTCTTCAAATAAGACTGTGCATTAACCCACGCATCGATAGTCGCCAAAAGATTTGCGCCGGGAACATTGCGTACAAGAGTAGAATCAATACCGTTATTACGCGGATTGATTAGATCAATCTTGTCTTTGAGACGACCAAATTCTTCACTAGTACCCTTAGTAGTCTCGTTTGTTTTGCTCATGTAGTCGTTGATGACTTTTAACGCATCAGTAATCGTTGTTAGCCATGCCTCGACTTCAGGAGCCAGTTTCTTCTGGGTGATATTGATGAAACGCTGCCACTGAGCAGTCAGCGTGTTCATTGCACGTTCGTTTGCACGAGCAGCCGCACCCTGCTGGGCAAACGACAGTTGCAAACGATCCATCACATCAATGTTGTTTTTCGCGACAAGGTAGAATGCCGCCGCCCGCGTTTCGAGGGCACCGTATGCCTGAGCAGACCCAAAGCCCTTTTCCTTGAGGGTTTCAAGAACCGCACCAAGACCGCGAGAACGAACATCAACATCGGCCATCGAAATGCCGAGGTTCTTGAGCGTTTCCTTCAGCTTCTCAGTGGGCGTCTGTAGATCAACAAGGAACTGACGGAAGCCAGTACCGATGGTCGAGCCGCTCTTGATACCCGCCTGTGCAACAGCGCCAATCGTAGAGAGCATCTCTTCGAGGCTGATATTCTGCTCGTAGGCGGTAGCACCAACATACTGAATGGCCTGACCCGTCTGCTGCACCGTCAGCTTGGTGCGGTTCAGAGCAGAGGTCATCAGGTCAGCAACGCGACCAGTTTCACTTGCTTGCAGATTGAATGCGCCAAGAGCGCTAGTGACAAGATTCACTGCCTCATCAGGAGTAGCACCTGAGGCATTGGCTAGCGTCGCCACCGATGCCAGCACATCGTGCATCTGATTGGCACTGACACCTGCCTGCGCGAGGGTCTGACTGATCTTAGCTAGGTCGAGAACCGAGAAGCGCGACGTAGCACCGATATCATAGATGGAAGCCTTGAGCTTAACCATTTGAGAATCGGTAGCATCAGCAATGGCCTGCAGCTTGCCAAACTCATCATCCAATTGTTTGAAAGAAGACGCGGTTTGTTCAACGACATTTACAATGCCGAATAGAGCCGTAGCAATACCGCCGTAGAGAGCAGTATTAAAGAAAGCTGTAGAGACACGCTGATCCAAAGCACGCCCCGGCCCGCTGAAGAAACCGCCGGTTCCACCCCCGCCAGCACCGCCGCCTCCGCCTGCACCCCCGCCGTTGGCCCTGCGTTGCTCAGCTATGTTCTGAGTAATCTGACGACCGCGAGCTTTCTCAATCTCTAGGTTTTCCAGCAGCACTCGCTGTTCAGCTTGATCAGCCGTTTTAAGCTCTTGCCGCAAAACTGCGATCCTAGCAGCCGTCTCTAACTGCGCCCGGTTCAGGGCCTCACTGGTGGTAAGTTGCTTTGCGTCCGCAATGGCTATCTCCTTGCGGGTGCGCAGCGAGAGGCCAGCCGCCGCTGCTTCCTGCTGCCGAGAAGCCGTAATCTTTGCAGCTAGGGCTGCCTGAGCGTCTGTGACAGCGTTTATTTCGGGACCGAGATTAACTCGACGACCGTCGCTTGCGGCTGTGTAAAGCGCTTGACGAGCGGAGATGATCTTATTGATTTCGTCAGTATAATCGCCACCTTGGAAACGCGCACGGTTCTGCAGAGCAGTAAACTGCCTGTCGAGCGTCGATAAAGTCTTTGAGGCTTCCTGCAGCTTATTAAGCTGGTCAGTCTGAATGAGCGTAGCAAAGCCACCCTGCGCCCCCCGTGCTGCAATTTTCTGCTGCAACGCTGAAATCTTAGCATCAATTGCCTCGACTTCATTGCGCGCAGTCTTGAGCGAGCGCGCATAGTTAGTGGCATCAACCGTGGCCTTTGCCAGACCACGGTTGTTATTCAGAGCCTGAATGTTCCCGGAAGGGGTGTTGTCAACCTTGGCCAGCGTGCGCATCTGGCCAAGTGCTTTTTCCAGTCGATTGACTGTTACGTCGAGTGCCTTGTCAAACTGTTTCGTACCGGCGTTGGCGTTCTCGACAATCTTGGTAATGTCGCCGGAAATCTTGGCAATCTTCTGCTGAACCGACTGCATGACATTAAAGACTGCCTTACCATCGGCGTCGATAATGACTTCTTCTTCAATCGTCGGTCCAGCCATGTGCCTGCTTGTTAGTTAATTGGAATGAAAATCAAGGGGTACTTGTATAACCGAGCATTTCAGGTGTGACGGTATTTGTTCCAACTTCGCCGAACACCTTCGAGTAGGTAATGCAGCGCACCTGTCGATTGCCCATATAACCGTACCGTGCGGCATGAGCATCACGGGCTGCAAGGGTTGAGTGCTGAACCACGATAGCACCGCCGTGATCTTTCTCTTCACGGTGATGGCGGTGGCCGGTGTGGATATAGACGTAGGAACTTTCACCCCACGCCTTACGGAACTGGTTCGCAAACAGCGCGGGCAGACCGGCATTCTTATGCAGATGACCGTGATGAAAGCCGAGCATCGTGTTGCCCCACTGGAAGTGGTAATATGGCAGGGCACTGTCATCGACAGTAACACGCGGCTCATTCTCATAAAGAGCCGCAAACATTGCTCGCAACCAAATCGAACCCACAATGTCATGGTTACCTTCGGCCATGATCACGTGCACGTGATTGTGAGTTTGCAATGCGCGATCAATGATACGGCGCAGAACGCGGATGGCAGCACCAACGATTTTTGGGAATCGGCCATCAGCGTCGAGAATGTTACCGCTGGTGGGTGTCAGGGGGAGCAAGCCATCAGTGTGCAAAAAGTCACCAAGCTGATTGATGACGGCAGTGTGAGCATTAGGCGACCGATCAATCATGGCTTCGAAGACGCGATAGATCATGTCTTCGGCAATCTTTAGGTCCCAGTCAGCGCCACCTTCCTTGCGCCATGCAAGCATGCCCATGTGGTAATCGGTAATGGTGAAAAGATTGCACAGGTCATCACTTGTATTGACCGCCGGTGAACTCGGCTGTGGTTCGAGCCGAGGAAGCTCCTGAGACATTGCCTCGAAAGCTTCCTTCAAAGCTTCTTGACGAGCCTCGTCATCCTTGTCCGTCTTCTGCCAGAAGCCCCTCAGTTCCGTAGAACCATCGGGGTTGACCCGGTAATAGTCCGAACGACCCTTGACAAGGAACCCGAACGGGACAGGATTGATCATCTGATGCTCGGGGCTGTAACCCGATATCGCTGCTCTGCGCTGCACTCGTGCTATCACTTTCTGGACAGTGCTGTGGTGCTGGCCGAGGCTTCGGGCCGCTTCGCGCATACTTCCCCCGCTCGCGATAACTGCGTCGATGGCTTGGATTTGGGTAGGTGTCGTAGCCCACTCTTTCAGGGCCTCATTAACAATAAGGTTTGGCATGGTGTTTTCCTCATTAGGTAGGATTGGCAGGGAACACGCCCTGCGTTAAGTTACTGCTATCCGACTGGAGACTTAGCCAGTGCGGTGCAATATCGATACGACCCCAAGCCATAATGATTGGAGTTCCAACAGCGGTCGTATTTTTGTTTATGCCCAGATATTTCGATGCATCTGGATCGTTATTTTTAGAAGCCGTAGGTGACTTGAAAAAGATTCCCATGACGCCCTGCAGAACCAGCGAGACACCCGCAGCCATCAGCACCTGTTGCAAGCCGGGAATGGGGATAAATAGAGCCCCGACGATAAGCACAGCGCCGATGATGATTTTACCAAAATTACCGCCTCCACCGATCAGCGCTGGCATCATGTGGATTTCATCAGCAGTCTCTTCAAAATCCTCTTCCCGGTCAAAACCCGGCACTTGGACCATTAGGTCCTTTGGCCAGTTCTCTTGCTGACGCGAAAAACCATCGATAGCATCACGCACGCTGGAAGCTTGGATTTCAAAGAAAGGACCGTACAGAGCACGAAGCTCGCCATGGAAAATTAGTCGCATGCGATGACCACTCCGTCTTCGACCTTGTAGGTCATCATGCACTTCTTCCCGTCACGGATACCGATGATGATATGCTCCAAATCAGGCCAGCCTAGAAAGCCAGCATAGTCCTCGCCGCTGAGATTTGGTTCGCCCTGCGGGTGAGTGTGCCACGTGGCTTTCACTTCATCATCTGCAATGAAGGGAAGCGCCTGTTTAGAGTTCATCAGATATGAGCGGGTAGGGTCCTCAGCACAGTTTTCGATTTCCACAATCGTACCGTCGTGGAGGACGAACCCGCAGCGCTCATTCGGATTGTTCAAGTCGAGCATATCGAGCATCAACAAGTGTCCTTATATCGACGTCTGGATATACTGGTCGCAAATCCGGTACGTCAGGGTGACGAAGTAAGAAAGCAGAGTGATTCCGCCAAAAATCATCATAGGGGTCTTTGCTAGAAAGGCGACCATAAAGATGGTGAACCAACATTCCGTCGCCAATGTAAATCGCAAAGTGGTTTGGATTGCTAGCCCCGATGCACACGCATAGCACGTCGCCGGGGCGGAGGTCTTTGGCTTTGAAATCAGTAATCATTTCAAAGCCCTCTTTTTCATGAAGAAGGCGGATCAGATCGAGACGGTCAGCATCCCAGTCAGAGGGACGCGCGTAGTTTCGTATATCGATATTGAAGTTCTGTTTGAAGAACTCCCGACCCAAAGCGAAACAGTCATTCACACCCCAGTGGAAAGGCCGTCCAATAAGATTGTCATACTCTAGGTTCATGACATTAATACCGCAGGGAAGGCTGGAGTGAGATACTGACGGTATGGCATCGAGAAGCCAAGCGAGTCCGACACCGTTGCAAGCTGCATCGAGACGCTACTTCTAGAATATTGTTCAACGCGCTTCACTCGATAGGTCATTATGTCACGGATAAGACGGTTATTGACGACATTATCGAGCAGTAGGGTTAGCTTAACAATGATGGCATTGTCGAGATACCCGTCATAAATCAGCGGTTTGAACAGCGATAGGTCGATGTTCTGCTGACCGATTTGCAACTTGGGCATGCTAAGGCCTGTGTCCGACGTCTTTTTTTCGCCTGTTAGGGTCATCGGAACACCGGTGTAAAGATTGCCTCGCCATGTTACGTCGTTATCCGGCTTGAACCTAACGGTGCCGGAACCACCTGACGGCGTGAGTTCGAATAGATTTACAACACCATCTGCCAGCAGGCTATGACTGTCGGCAATGTGTTCGACTGGCATTTCACTCATGACTTGCCCTTAAAACAAAAAGGACGGGTTTTGCAACCCGTCCTTTTCGAACCACAGCGCTGAGTTATTATGCGCCCACGTATACGCGACCCGGAGCACGAGTACCAATCTCTGCGAGACGGCCCGTCGCTTCGCTCGCCGACATAATCAGCGGAGCAAGCTCCCAAGGCATCGAGTTGTATTGCGTCTCTTGGTACGCAATCTCGAAGCCCTTGACCACGCGCACCTTCGGGAAGACGGCGGTAACCGGACGGTTGTAGTTCGTCAGGTTGCCCGTAATCTTGACACCGAACAGGTCGTCATAGTCCATGTTGCCAACGGCAACATCCTGCACGACCCACACGTAGTCACCGATGGCAAAGCTCATGCCCGTCGGGATGGCGTAAGTACCGGCAATCGGCACGGTATAGGGGCCGGTGCCAGTGGCCGCACCGGAACTTTTGGTCGGGAACACCAGACCTTCGGTCGTTGCCGATTGGATCAGCAACGTAGCACCCGAGGGGATATCGCTCAGCGAAGAAATGGCAGAAGCAGACTCGCCGGGGACCGGCGCGCTGTTCATAACCAGCGAGACAGCAGCCGCACCGGCAGCAGTCGTAAGCTGGCCACGCTTCACCTGCGACGCGGCACCCGACAGGGCGTGCGCACGCATATAGTTCTGAGCGGTCATTTCGAAAACATTGGCGGTGATGCTCGCTTTCACGTTCGTGCGCTTGCTATCGACCGTAACCTGAGCCACGCCGTTGAGCAGTTCCTGAATGGAGCCATCAACCGTGACTTGGACTTCCTGCACCATACCCACCGAATGCTGCGACGGGTTCAGCGAGAACACATCGGTGGTGAAGGCCGGAGCCATCATCAGCGTCGCGCTGGACAGGGAAAATGCGGACTTCTGGACGTCGGCCATTGGGGCACTCCTAAATTAATTCACAGTTGCCTCTCGCCTTTTATGTGGGTCAACCTCAATGGGAGTTCTGTCAACCACTAATAACCGCTTGGAATACACATGCCAATTAATGCTTCACCCAGAGAGACGCATCGGAGTTTTACGGTGCGGGTGCCGATTGCGGATTATCTTGAGATTGCTGATGCAGCAAATCGAGAGGATGTTCCGATCAATACTAAGGTCAATGAGTATCTTGCTCTTGGCCGTGAACGAAGCACTCGATTAGACGCGGTTATCCGCCGCTTGCTTATCGAACAGGAGTCTACTGAACATGCCTGAGACTTTTACCCCAAAGGACATGGAACGTCCGCCGCTCACTTTAGACGTAGGCATTGAAGGTTTTGAACCGATTAAGATGACCTATGGTCTACAGATGGATTTGCAGCGTCTGCTGCCCGATCCGGGCTCCGCTACCGAGATGCTTCTTACCAATGCGTATATGCTCGACTATGTCGTTCGTCGAGTGATGACCGATAAGAAGGGCACTATTACCAAGGAAGAAGACCTCGTTAGTATGGAGGATGTGGACCTTGACCCGGATCAGATCAAATTGATCATTGATTGGGTGGTGAAACATATCCTCTATTTTTTCGTGAAGCGGGCCAACTTGCTGGTCCAGAACGGACTCCAGTTCAAGGAAGCCCTACCGACCCAATTCACAACTGGTTTTCCGACCTTGGATTCGGTGATGCCTGCTGCTGGGCCTTCGGCTGCGTAGAAGGTGACCTAGACGAGTTGTACTGGAAGTACTCCTTCTATGAACTTCGACAGAAGATTCAGTTGAAGTACGGAGAACTCAACGCCACGTTGATTTCTCAGCACAACTCGTTGGCCATGATTGTTGCTCAGGCACTTGGTGGTAAAACTGGCGGAACCTCTGCTCCTGCTAAGGATGCTACTAAGGGAGCCGCATCGGTCGATGGCGCAGTAGCAAATATCAACAAGATGCTCGGTTTTTAACGAGTGCGACCAGCGCTTCCACGAGCAGACGTAAGACCCTTTTGGAGCCGTTCATAAACAGCGTTCGGTACTGACCTAGTCAGAAAGAATGCCAAGAACGGCTCCAAGGTGGGCCGGTAGCGCATTCCTGTAGACTGTCCCGAGCGTTTGGCAAGTCTATATCCTAGCTCTGGATCAGAGCGTTTAACCAAGCCCATCAAGGCGTCATTTCCAGTGGCAGATATAGGCGTCATCGGATCACCGGTGCGAAGTGCAGGCAGCATAGCAGGAGTGATTTCAGTTAATGCCTCAACTCGCAAAGTGCCTACCTGCACCTTCATGTGACCTTGCTGCCCCTCAACTCTGAACTGGGTAGCTCCGGGCCGTTCCACATGATTAGCTTTACGGAAAGATACCTTGATTGGACCAAACATGGTCTGCCAGTTCTGGCCATTCATTTTTCGAGAGGTATATCCACTGTATTCAAACCAGCGCGTGTGTCCCACCGTTCGTTTCTTGTAAGATAGATACTTAGCGCTTCGCGGTGCCCACTCAGGCAACGGAGCCTTGATTGGCATGTCATCGAAAAGCTCAGTGCCAAGCTGAAACCCCAAAGTACCGCCGGGTCCACTTGAACTACCAGAAGCACCAACTATGTAGCGGCGAAAGCTGGCAGCAACGTAGTTGAGTTCCTTCTGGATATCTGTCTTAATCTGCGCTTGAATTTTGTTGACCACTTCATCATAGCTCTCATCGGCATAACGAAATGCGAAGTCCTCAACTATGGCCTGAGCAAAGTTATTGCCAAACCGCTGCCGCGATGAGCGGTCCAAGACGTCTCCACCGCCCTGCTGCTGGACGACGAAGCGACTACGTAGAGCGCTTTTAGCCATAGGAACGTCGATGCCTTCTGTTGTCAAACCCGTTTACAAGTCTCTGGTTCGTCACGTCAATGACCAGATCGATGAACTGAACAATTTGGGAAATTTCCCAACTTTGCAGTATCACGATTTCGAGTCTCGTGGTGATGAAGACAAGCTGCCTCGCACCACTCTGGTCGGATTGGATGGCTTCTCATTTGACAAGAACAAGGGTCTGTGGATCATTAGAGTAGCCCTCGCTATCTCAAGCTATCGGGATGCTAACCTGCTGCACGAGATGGACCTTATCGATGAACTTGAGCAGCGTATGGGGGAAGAGCAAACCATTCCGCTGCGAGAGATGATAAACGGGGATGAGGTATCTGAACTCTACGTGCAGAAATTTCAGATTTATCCGATGGCTCAATCTGAGCTTCGCAATTACCGCACGATTGCTATGGAGCTTAGCCGCACCGGTGTTTAAGCGCCAGTGATGGTGTCGGTATCCGGGTAAGCAACGATAAACAGACCGGTGAAGTTAGCGCTCGGATCGAACGTAGGATCGATAATTAGCACGCCTTCAACAATCAGGTTTTGCAGAGAAGCTCCAACAGCTTCCCAGTCCACATCTTGAAGCTGGAACTGATTGGTGCCGCTCGTTTCCTTGCTGGCAACCCTAACGGCCATGGTAGGAATTAGCGCAAAAGCCGCTGTGGCTTCGATGGCATCTCGAATTGTAACTAGGGTCAGAGGATCGGAAATATCCGCTGCATCGAGCGCCGCTCCGGTAACCGAATCACGAAACGAAAGATACGCCCTAACCAAGTCAATCTGATCATCAGGCAAATCCTTCTTTTGCACACCTAGCTTAGTGCGCACACCATCACAGGAAACAGCAAAAGGAAGAGAGGCCTGCAGGGTGTAGCGTAAGCTGTCATTAACTGCGACACCACCAACGGTGAAGCTCCAATCAAGATCGCGCGAACCAATCAGGTCGCCTGTCGGCAACTGATTATCCACAGCAGAAATCGTGATATTATCTGAGATAGCATCGACGGCAGGGGTGATGGTACCAGAGTCCATCAGGAGGCCATCTGCTCCGTATAAGCTCCATGAAATGTTCCCGTCAGGATGGCCTGACGGGAACATGACTGGAAAGGTTAGAGTGGTGTTAGCACGGACAATCATACTTCTTTGAGTTCGCCGCTTTCGAGCTTCATGTCAATGAAAGAAGTGCGGGTGACTTCGGTGCCCTCAGAGTCCGCTTCGATGACTTCCAGCGTGTACGGATCGTACAGCAGGAACTCACCGGTCGTCTTCACCTTGATCTTTTCGCCCGTCGCGCCCGGAGCAGGCGCAGTATGCGAGGGATCAAGATCAGGCTTGTCCGCCTTTTCCGTCTTGGGGCTGCGAGGACCGCTAGAACGCCGCTGGATTTCACCTTCAGCCTCCTGAGCACTCGACTGCGGTTTCCCGCCAGAGTTAGCTGCCATGATAATTCTCCTTATAGAATCAGGGGGCCTTTCGGCCCCCATCATCTTAGTTAAGGTTGAGGACCGAGCGGGTATCGCCGAAGATCAGTCGATAGCCCTTGTTCACGGTCTTGACGTACCGGACCTTCTGGTTCTCGATAGCGCGGACGCTCTCTTCGATGTCCGAACCGTTCTCGACCAGTTCCTCGACAGTCTCATTCTTGATCATGCCGAGAATCTTCGCCGCCGGAGCCGTCGAGCTAATCGCGAACGAGATGTTCGGGAGGAAGCCCGAGGGAATGTCCATGTTGACATTGACACCGGCCTTGCGGAGGTTGTCCACCACCGAAGCACCAGCGTTCGCCGTCGGGGTGGCGAACATACGCTGCCACTCCAGATACATGTCCCAGTTGCCCACGACAGTGTCGATGGGCGTACCGGCCTTCGCCTGCTGGACGAGCCAAGCAAGGAAGACTTCCCAGTTGATCCGGCCCGCAACAGTCGTCGGAGGGGTCGGGAGGGTCGCAGCCAGCGTCGCGGCGTTCGTCACCGGAGCCGCAGCGTTCACACCATCACCGTTGAAGAGCAGCGAGGTAGCGATAGCCGCCTGACCGATGGCCACTTCGCGGTTCTGACGAGCCGCATACGGGGTCACCAGATCGAGGCTAGCACGGCGCTCGAACTCGTAGGTGAACTCGATGCCGCCACCGAACTTGAAGAACTTGACGCTCTTCTCGGTCGTGCGCAGCGAGCGGATCGGAATGCGGCCACCTTCGGCGATGACACCAGTCTGCTGGTAGTCACTCGCTTGGTCGTTGACCACCGTGGTGATCATTTCGACGCCGTTGATGGTACGCGACTGCGCGATCAGGTTCTCGACGTTTTCGAGTTGATCCTGCCGGTACTTCCACTGCAGGATGTTGTCGATAACCTGCGGGAACATCGCGCGGGTACCCGGATACGTCTGGAACGTCTCCGAAGCAGCCTGCAGGACGATACCCTTCGAGAAATCGTCGCGCACCGGCAGACCAAGGAAAGCCAGAGCAGCCTCGAAGCCGTCAAACTTCGCGCCCTTAAACTGACCTTCCTCGGGGTTCACCGCGAGACGGAGGTAGTCATCGACGTTCAGTTGCGCGTTCTTCGCGTTCTGCACGAGCTTCTGGCCAGCGGCCAGACTTGCCTGCAGGTTGTCGTTCTTGATGTCCTTCAGCACAACCTCGGCGGGCTGGCGATTACGGACGATGGAAAGCAGATCGTTCGTCATGGTCTTTGGTTCCTCTTAGAGCTTCTCGACCACGACGTAGTCGGTGCCGGTTTCGATAACCTGATTGTGGAGGGTCGTCTGCGACGTGGCCAGCTTGACCACACCAGCAGTTGCCGAGCCCGACACAACATTGCCGACCGCGATGCCGTGACCGACAGCCGCAGGCAGCTTCTCCTTGAACCGACGCTGCACCGCGCCAGTCTTGAAGCCGAGCGAATCGCGATTTTCAATCGACACCAGCCGACCGAAAATAACGTCGTTGTCTCCAGTCAGCTTGACCGTATTAGCAGCGGTCGTATCGAGAGCCACCGCCTTGCCCACATCAGCGCTGGCATCTACCGTGCCGCTGATGAGGTAAGTGAAGGTGAATGCATCGATCGGGAAACCGAAGGAAACAACACTGGCAGGATTGTAAGCCATTTTCCTTTACTCCTTAGTTCTTGCGGGTAGCGAAGGCACTGGCGTCGAAGGCAAGCTTCGCTTTGCCATCTTCGTCCGTTGCCGCCGCTTGCGACACGCCACCCACAGGGAGAATGGCAGTCAGGTTGGCCGTACGCTCGTTGATCTCCTTCTTGAGATCAGCAACCGTGGTCGGCAGCTTGTCATCGGCGAGCTTCTCTTCGCCCTTCGCTACGCGAAGATGCTGATACTGCTCCTGCAGGAAGGCTACAGCCTCGCCCGCTTCCGACTTCGAGGACTCGTAGTCCTCGGGGGTCTTGCTCTCGGCCTTGGCAGCCGCGAGTTCGGTCGTAAGACGCTCGTTTTCAGTCTTGAGCGCGTCACGCTCGCTGGTACGTGCAGTCAGGTCAGCCGTCAGGGTCGCCTTCTCCGCCGTCAAGGTTGCGGTCTTACGGACTTCATCCGTAAAATCCTTCATAAGCTGAATATTGTCACTCATTTCAATTTCTTTCCCTAGTGACGCCTGCACAACAAGCGCATTTGGTTCGAAACCCTTCGCCGCGAGACGGAGAGCAGCTTCGGGCGCGAGCTTTGCGTCAGATTTGCCGACAATTTTAGGCTTGTCCGCTGCACCACGGGCAACCAACGACAATTCAATGAACTGTTGAAGGCCGACCATCTCAGCGTGAACGCCATCTTCACCAATGTGATGGCCATTCCCGCAAGTACGTTCATAGATGTTCTCGGTAGCACCGAAACCGAAATAGTCCCAGCCACATTCCGAGCACAGAAATTCAGTGGACAGGAACGCACAGCTTACTTCATCAAGCGAGCCAGCATTCAGTTTCTCTATAAGAGCAGTCTCACTGGGGTCGAGATAGAACAGCATACGCATTTCGATGCCGTCCGTATTGTACTCAAGACCGGCGAAAAACGCACGGCCCTTCGGGGCGCCCCACAATTCATGATCAGCGATTAGCGGAATATGGTTTCCGGCGTTGATGTAATCGACCATCTGCAGCAAAGTAATTGGGGCGACTGTTGCTTTTTCGAAGATGGTTCCGTCCTTCCCCGGCAGCGGCAAGGTATTGAGAGCAATAGTCTCGAATACTGCCAGCTTGGACGTATCTACGTCCGGGCCTACTGCCTTATGGATCAAGTCCGACAGTTCCGGGGTCATTGGAAGTTGTTTCATGCCACTGCCTCTATTCTTAAAAAAGCGGTTGAGGCGAGAAAGGTATTGACAACCGCTATCAACCGCTTAAATCGAAACACGGTCACGGGCATAGGTGGCTTCCTTCTCTGGAGCACTTTTTAGCTCCAGCGCCCCGCCGAACTGTTCCTCCGGGTTCGGCGGGGCCTCTTACAGAGGAATCTCGAAAGTTAGCTTACCAGCGGGCTTCTTGTTTGTATTGCCGGATTTCGCCTTATTGTCTGTTGCCACGCCGTTGCCGCCGTCCCCCGACTGACTGCGACCCAAAGGATCACTGTTAGGTGTGACACCATCCGAATTAACGCTAACCGTCTGTTGATCGAGGAAGCCTGTGCCGGACAATTCAGGCTGACCCGGCAGCGGCGGACGGCCATACATCTCCATCGAATATTCGATATCTGTGATCAGACCAAGGCTCAGGTCTTGCTTGAGACGGCTGGACTTCATTGTCAACTGAGGCTCAAGTTCCATGCGAGGCCGCAACTCGACAGGTGGAAACACAACCTCAATACGGCCATCGTATCCCGAGAGGCGCGCAGCTAGCGTCAGCGCCTTGGTGAGAATCCCAGCCACAGTGCGGTTCAAAGCATCAGCCGAAAGAGCAAACAGGCGTGCTTCAGTCGAGGCCACCTGTCCATTGCTACCCTTGCCAACAACCGCAGGCATGACCTTCAGTGCGGCTTGGTTCTGGGCATCGAGTACCTGAATGACGTTCTCGATGGGCAAGCTCACGCCGGGATTCTTGTCATTGATGATCTTCGCCTGCACAGCATCCGAGTGCACGAACACGCCGCTGGCCTGCATCGCCGCAAACTGCTGGCGGATACGGCCCATCTCGTCTTCGACGAACTCGCGGACTTTCTTAGGGTCATTGCGAAACTGCGGTGGCGCATTGGCATTCAGCACTTCCTGCACCACCGAGATATCCATACGAGGATAGCCCGTGATCTTCATGATGCGATAAAGGTCGTTTATAACCTGCGTGCGCGTAGCAATCGTATTGATGGCAGATACGAACGGTGAGTAGCTATAGACCGATAGCGGAGACTGGTGGAAATAAGACGTGAAGAACGTCGGGATATTTAGATCGATCTGGTCATTCGAACCGGCGGGTTTCTGCAATGGTGCGTAGACACCGTTCTGCTTCTCATGCCACTCAATCGTACCGGGGTCGATAATACGCAACTCGCTGGGGACATAAGCCTTGTCGAGTACGAGTTCACCGGCGGTCATGCCGCGTAGCATAACCATGTAGCGATGGTTGTTGCACATAGCATCAACCGTATCCTTGGCGGAATATCCGATAGTATAGTCGTTGGTCGTAGTTAGCTGGGCAAAAATCTGCTGGCCAAGAGCAATGCCCTTGGTATCGATATTGTCCTTGACATCGTACGCGAAGATGACCGGGTCCACGCTCTCGGCCATGGTTAGAAACGAACTCACGGCTGCCGAGATATCGGGATCGGTATTAACCAGCGTGGCCAGCAAAGTGCGAGCGTCATTAGAAACGCGGCTGGTATAGATGTCATCAAGATGATCGCGATACAGCGGAGCGCTGATCGTATCGGTACGAGGATTAAAGGTCGTGGAGTAGCCTCGGCCACCTTTTACGCCCTTGCCCTTGGGGAGCAGAATTGCTCCAAGCCCGTCAGTAATTGCCATCAGTTAAACCTCGATAGACGGTCCAGTCCCTTGAGCGAGTGCTGGCCAAGATTTCCCGTTGCTGCCCAATCGATACCGAACATTGAAAGCGAATTTGCCGTCGTGCCGACTTGGGTAGCGTAAATATGCTCACAAACTCGCCGAGCTAGCAGGTTCAAGGCCATAGAGTGAAAATAGTGGTCATTACCAGTTGTTTTTTTCCACTCAGCCTCGGCATCGGGTTGTTCATCGCGCACCATATCGCTTAGATGTGCGATTAAAGTCTCCTTCTGACCCCCATAACCAGAAATAACCATCTTCTTATGGCTGATCCAAGAATGCAGACGGTCTAAGATTAGAGTTCTGTTTGCTGAATAGTGCGACAGCGTTTTAGTATCAGATTCGAAGACCGGCTGTAGGGGCTGTGTGCCGCGATACTGGATCGGTACTACAAGCAGATTAGTTACATCGCGCAACGCGTCGGCCTGCGGAGTGTACGGGAAACGGTCCACAGCGCCTTGCACAAGGTTGGGATAGATGCGCCGCAATTCATCGATACGGTTCTCAAGATTGGTGATCGGCACCGTTTCGAACAAAATGAAGTGAGGCAAGCCCTCTTGCGTATCCACGCTTAGGGTCAGGTGGCAGATCATGCCCACGTCTACGCCCAAGAATACCGGAGCGTCCGCCGATATGTCAGGCACACCGGCGGTGCCCGCGTTCATGCAGGCCTCAATGTCCTGACGCTGTATCTGGGCGTCCGCTGCCGTATATGGTTCGCCCAACACCGTGTTATAGAATTGGCGCAGCGTGCCTTCCTCTTGGTGCTTAGCAAGCTGGCCAAAGATATACGCCGGTTTCAGGCGGCTGGTCGAAAACGGACGGACTTGATAGCTACGGAACATTGTCCTAGTCGGGAACACCGCAACCCATTCACGGAAAGCCGGGTTGGATACGTCGAGGCGACGCTGACACTTTTCGCACTTCACATGACAGCCTGCCAGATCGAGCAAGCTAATCTGGTCCGGGGTAAGCTCCATGAAGGTTTCGACATCGAAGTGGAAATTGTCGATGTGAACAAACTCATGGGAGAAGCGAGGAATCTGCCAGTGATTGCAGGCGGGGCAACGGCACATGTACTCACGCTGGTCGCCCATCTTGTGCTTCTTGTCGATGCCATACCCAACGAAGGTAGGCGTGGAGAAGGCCTG
>NZ_JBQCCN010000258.1:0-4598 GCF_051962185.1 Sphingomonas sp. | reverse complement strand
TCGACCGCGGCGTCGACGTTGGACGAACCGATCAGCGCGTCGATCGCATCCGACATCGCCTCGAGATCGTCCTTGCTCCGCCGCGCGGCGGCGAGCTCGGCCATTTCCGCCTCGAGCGGCGTGCGCATCTCGAACAGGCGGTGGACGTCGTCGATCTCGGCGAGTTCCTCCTGCGTGATCTGGAACGCCTGGTAGCGCGCGGTCGGCGCGACATAGGCGCCCGAGCCGCGCCGCGAGATCAGCAGGCCCTTGGCCGCCATCCGCGCGAACGCCTCGCGCACCACGGTGCGGCTGACGCCGGTCGAATCGACGATCGCCTTTTCCGCCGGGAAGCGCGATCCCGGCGCCAATTCGCCCGACAGTACCCGGCGCTCGAAATCGGCAACGAGCTGGTCGGCGAGCTTTGCGCTTTGGTTCGAACTCATGACCGCCGTCATATCATCGTCCGGCACCGGTCCCAGCCCGATATTCGAGCGTCATCGGCCAGCCCGCCGGATCGTGCGGATAGACGCCCGGCCCCCAGGCCCAATCGGCGCGCGTCAGCAGCATGTCGAGCTCGCCCGGGTCGGGACGGATTTCCTTGTACGGCCAGGCGGCGATCCGCCCGCGATAGCCGGCGAGGAAGTCGGTCGCCGTCCGCAGCCCCCGCCCTTGGGCGTCGTGATAATTCCACAGATCATAGCCCAGGCACCCGGCCATCTCGGCAACGTCATACGCCGGGGTCAGCGCGAAGATCGAATAATGCAGGCTGCGGGTGCGGGTCAGTTCCTGCGGCAGCTTCCCCGACGGATCGAATTCCGGCGCGATCCGCTTGGCCGGAAAAGCGGTCACCACCGCGCGGACGAGATCGGGGCGTCGCGCGAACAGGGCATATTGGGTGATCTGGCTGTCGAACCAGATGCCGTGATTGTTCTTGGCCGCATTCTCGGCGCGGCCGGTCGGGCTCTTGAGCATCCAGTCGACATAGCGGCCGAACCAGGCTTCGAGCTTGCCTTGCTCGTCCTTCGACAGTTTGCCCGACGGCGCGATCAGCCCGACCGCATCGACCACCGACTGGAACGCGCTGGTGTCGAGCACGCCCTCGGCGCGGCCTTCTTCGCGCCCCGGCACCGCCTGGGCGTAGCGGGCGTTGGGGTTCATCGCGGTGGCGGGATCGAGGAACCAGGTGCGGATGACCGCCGCTGCCTTGGCCGCGTAGCGCGGATCGTCGCTGTAATAATAGGCCAGCGACAGCGCCGTCACATCCTCGCCCAGCCGGCCGATCGCGGTGCGGTCATAGGCCCGCGTGTCGCGCTGCGGATTGATCTCGCCGTCGTGCCGGACATAGGGCAGCCCGTCGGGCTTTGCGGGGTCGGGCCACCAATAAGGCGCGATGCTGAGATAATCGTGGCGATCGCCCGACAGCGGAATGGTCGTCTTGTCCATCACCGATCCCGGCCGCCGGGCGAGCGCCGCATCCGCCCGGCGCAGCAGATCGGCATAGGCCGTCTTCACCGCCGGATCGGTCTCGAGCACCGCCTTGATCGCCGTCAGCTGGCCAGGCTTGAGGAAGAAGGTCCGCCGCCCGCCGAACGCGGCGGCATAGCCGTCGACGCCTTTGCATAACTGGCGATCGGCGGGGAGCGGGGCGAGGACCGGCCGCTCCGGCGCGGCTTGGAGCGGCGACACCGCCAAGAGCGGCAAGGTCAGAAGCGCGGTGGCGACACGGCGGAGCATGACGATCGACCTCGCTTAGAACCGGACCCGGACGCCGGCATAATAGACCGGCCCGCTCTCGCTGACCTCCGCGATATTGTCGTACACGCCCTTGAAGAACACGTCCTTGGTGTTGGTCACGTTCTGCGCCTGGAGCTTGAGCGCGATATTCTTGGTCAGATCGTATTCCGCCGACAGGTTGAGATAGCCCGCGCTCTGCACCGACCGGTTGGTGCTGCTGTTGGGTTTGAAATAATAAGAGCGGTAGCGGTACGAGGCGCGGATCGAGAAGCCGCCTTTCTCCCAATAGATCGTGCCGTTGGCGACCTGGTGCGAGAAGCCGTTGAGGTTGGCGGGATCGGTATAGGGTGCCAGCGCTGAAGGATCGGGCGATTCGAAATTGGCCCAGGCGATGTTGTACGAGCCGGTCACGCCGAAGCCGTCGAGGGGCGAGGGCAGATAGCTGAAGGCGTGGCTGAACGTCACTTCGAGGCCGTAGAGATGGCGCGAATCCTGATCGTTGGCCGGCGCCACCGGATTGAGCACGATCTGCTGCGTGCTGGTGGTGCCGCCGAGGATCTGGACGCGGGCGTCGACCGTCTCCGGGATGGTCGTCGTCGCGCTGATCACCGCGCCGCGCAGCCATTTGTAATAGCCGGCGATCGACAGCATCGAGTCCTTGGAGAAATAGAATTCGAGCGAGGCGTCGGCATTCCACGCCCGCATCGGCTTGAGCGCGGGATTGCCGGTCGCGGACACGATACGGAACGAATTGCAGGGATTGGTCGTGCAGGTCTGGCCGGTGGTGACCGGCGTGAACGAGATCCCCGAGCCGAAGCTCTCGATCGGCGCGCGCGACAAGGCGCGATAGAGCGCGAAACGCAGCTTGGTCTTGCTCGTCAGGTCGAAGGCGATGTTCGCGCTGGGCAGCCAATATTGATAATGGCTGCGCTGGGTATTGCTGGTGATCGTGCCGGTCGGATCGGCGACCACGGTATAGCTGTCGGCATTGGGATCGACCGAGATCAGGATCGGCGAGCGATAGCCGGTGGAGGTGATGTCGGTCCGCACGTAGCGCACGCCGGCATTGCCGCTGAACGGCGTGCTGCCGAGCTGGCCGCGGAAATTGGTCATCGCATAAGCCGCCTTGATCCGCTCGCGCAGATTGATGTCGCTCGGATCGCGGCTCTCGCCGGGATAGGGCAAGGCATTGTCGCTGCCGGTGAAGGTGCGGAACAGGCAGTCGTTGTCGAACGACGCCCAGCGCGTGACGTTGGTGCTGGTGGTGGTGAAGAAGGCCGATTGCGGAAACGGCGTGCGGCAATCGGCATTGGCCTTGTTGATGATCTGCGCGACGGTCATCCCGCCATAAGGCACGATCGTGTTGAGATCGGTGTTGCGATTGTTGTCGAGCGTGCGGGCGTGATCCGAATAGCGCGCGCCGATCTTGATAGAGGTGAAGAAACCCTGGTCGAGCTTGTACTCGCCGTCGAGCCGGACCGCCCAGATCTTGTCCCAGCGATCGGTGACGAAGCGGTTGCGGGCATAGACCGAAGTCGCGCTGTTGGCGTCGAAATTGTCCGGATCGGTGATGTCGAAATTGTCGAAGGTGACGCTCGGCACGACATCGTCGCCATAGTCGAGCGTGTAGCCGACGCGGGTGTTCGAGCGCATCCGCGTCGCCTTCTGCGTCTCGGTGCGATGCGATCCCGAATAGGAGCCGTCGCCGGTCAGCGAGAAATGGTCGTTGTGCCATCCGATGGTCAGGCCGCCGCCGATATATTGCTCGTCGCGCTCGCGCCGTTCGAGCTGGTCCTCCAAGTTCGAATTGCCCGAATATTTGATCAGCGCGCCCTTGCTGTAGCCGTTGGTGCCGTCGCCGATCAGGATCGGGGTGATGCCGCGCGACGCCTCGGCGATGGCGAAGGTATTGCGGTTCTCGGTCGAGTTGCGCTTCGAATATTGGCCGTCGATCGCGATATCGAGATTGGGCGCCGGCCGCCATTCGAGCGTGCCGATCACCGCGTCGCGCAATTCCTTGGTCGAGTTCTGGCGCCAGCTGCGCGACGAGGTTGCGAAATAAGTGTCGCCGATCGTCTCGCCGATGCCGGTGCGGGGCTTGGTCGCGTTCGAACAGGTCTGGTTGGCGCCGGCGGCGTTGAGCGCCGCGGTGTTGCCGGTCGTCAGCGTGCCGTTGAGCGCCGAGGTGGTGCAGGGTGAGAAGGTCGAATTGCCGGTGTAATAATCCTCCGGCGCCGTCGTGTCCTGGTGCTGGTAGCCGATGCTGAAGCCGATCTCGCCGATGCCGGTCCTGAACTGGTCGACGAACGAGGCGTTGGCACGATAGCCGATGCCGGTCCGCCCGATGATGCTGCCGTCCTTGGCGCTGTAATCGCCGCGGATCTCAGCCTGGAAGCGACGCTTGCCGTAGTCGAGCGGCTTGAGCGAGCGCAGTTCGATGATGCCGCCGATGCCGCCTTCGAGGAAGTCGGCCTCCTGGCTCTTGTAGACCAGGACGACGTTGACCAGCTCCGACGGGAATTGCTGGAAGGCGACCGAGCGGTCGCCGCCCGCGCTCGACACTTCGCGGCCGTTGAACGTCGCGAAGCTCAGGGTCGGACCGAGCCCGCGCACCGACAATTCGTTGGCATTGCCCTTGAAGCGGTCGGCGCTGACGCCGGCGATGCGTTCGAGCGTGTCGCCGACCGAATTGTCGGGCTGGGCGCCGATCTCGTCATTGACGATGCCGTCGACGATCACGCTCGAATTGCGCTTGAGGTCGATCGAGTTGCGCTGCGTCGCGCGCGCGCCGGTGACGATGATGTCCTTCTGGTCGGACGGCGCTTCCTGCGGCGCGGAGTCGGCGGCGGGAGCCGCCGCGGGTGCCGGTGTGGCGGGCGGCG
>NZ_JBQCCN010000257.1:0-3351 GCF_051962185.1 Sphingomonas sp. | reverse complement strand
CCGCACTTGTCGCCCTCTCCCGCGCGCGGGAGAGGGTTGGGTGAGGGTCTTCTTTCTTCTTTTTTGTCTCGGCATACGCCTGGAAGAAGTAAGAAGACCCTCACCTTCGCACCGCCTTTAGTGGCGGGCCCCTCCCTCTCCCGCAAGCGGGAGAGGGGTTTAGATAAAGGGCGCGGGAATCCCGGCGGTCTCTCCTACTCCCCAAACAGCGCGTCGAGCGGGCTCTTGGGCATGCACCACAGGATCGCAACGATCGCGGCGGCCGCGATTCCCAGCCAGGGCGAGACGAACGTCAGCGCGCCACCCGTTACGTAGATCAGCACCGCCGCGACGCCCTTGCGCGTGGTCCGGCGATGATAGGTTTCGGCTCGTGGCCCTTGCACGCCGGTCACGCGGATGACGTGTTGCAGCGGCACGTAGAAGATGCCGGGAAAGATCATCGACGCCAAATAGACGAGCGTGCCGTCGCGGCTGAAATGCTGTTCGCCGAGATAGGCGGTGGTGAAGGGAATCAGCGATAGCGCGAACAGCAGGCCGAGGTTGAGCCAGACCAACGCGTTGGTCACCATCTTGGCATGGCTGAACAGCCGATGGTGGTTGGCCCAATAAATGCCGACATAGGCGAAGCTCAGCGCATAGGCGAGGAACACCGGCCAGAGCGGGAGCAATTTGTCGAGCCCCGGCGCTTCGGGCGCGTGCAACTCGAGCACCATGATCGTGACGATGATCGCCAGCACGCCGTCCGAGAAGGCCTCGATCCGGCCGACTCCGGGTTTGCCTTCGGTCGCTTCCTCGCTCACTCGGCTTCGAACCCCGCATTGATGACGCGGCCGAAATTATCCGAAACCTGCCGTACGTCCATGCCCATCACGAATTTTGCCGTGCTCGCTGCCGCCGGCCGCGATGATCAGTCGGTATGCTCGAAGCGGATTACGAGATGATAGAACCGGCCGCCGAGCGGGCAGCCTCCAGGCTTCCGTTTGACCAGTCTAAGGCGCTCGACCTGGTTCACCAGCCATGGCCCGCGTTCGTCGCGGAGGCTTGTCCCGCAATCCCGCAAACGGCCGGTGGTGCCGACGCGGCATGTCATGCCTGCGCGGACGTCGGGATAGGGCGGGCGGTCGCGCTGCGGTTCGTTGGTGAAATCGATCGCGAAATGGTCGAGCTTGACCTCTTTCGACGAGATGAAGCGGGGGCAGCGGCGGGCGTGAGCGGGGGCGGCCAGAGCCACCCCCGCCAGCATCGGAACGATCATCGATCTCATCTGTCCGCCGACCTCGAAAGCCGGTGCAAATGATACGATGTTACATTCCGCGGATCAACGTCAGTTCTTGTCCTTGTCGACCAGCTTGTTGGCACCGATCCACGGCATCATCGCACGCAGCTCGGTGCCGACCTTTTCGATCGGGTGCGCGGCGGCGGCCTTGCGCGCGGCCTTGAGCTCGGGCTGGCCGGCGCGATTGTCGAGGACGAAGTTCTTGACGAACCGCCCCGACTGGATGTCGGCGAGCACGCGCTTCATCTCGGCCTTGGTCTCGTCGGTGATGATCCTGGGACCGGTGGTGATGTCGCCATATTCGGCGGTGTTCGAGATCGAATAGCGCATGTTGGCGATGCCGCCTTCATAGAGCAGGTCGACGATCAGCTTGGTCTCGTGGAGACACTCGAAATAGGCCATTTCGGGGGCGTAGCCGGCCTCGACCAGGGTCTCGAACCCGGCCTGGATGAGGTGGGTGATGCCGCCGCACAGCACCGCCTGCTCGCCGAACAGGTCGGTTTCGCACTCTTCCTTGAAATTGGTCTCGATGATGCCCGAGCGGCCGCCGCCGACGCCCGAGGCGTAGGCGAGGGCGATGTCGTGCGCGTTGCCGCTCGCATCCTGGTGGATCGCGATCAGGCAGGGGACGCCGCCGCCGCGGACATATTCGCTGCGCACGGTATGGCCGGGGCCCTTGGGCGCGATCATGATCACGTCGATGTCCGCCGGCGCCTCGATCAGGCCGAAATGCACGTTGAGGCCGTGCGCGAAGGCGATCGCCGAGCCGGGGCGCATATTGCCCTTGAGGTCGTTCTCCCAGATCGCCGCCTGGTGCTCGTCGGGGGCGAGGATCATCAGGATGTCGGCCCATTTGGCCGCTTCCTTGTTCGACAGCACCTTGAAGCCGGCGCTTTCCGCCTTCTTCGCGGTAGCCGAGCCCTCGCGCAGCGCGATCGCGACGTCCTTGACGCCCGAGTCCCGTAGATTCTGGGCATGGGCATGGCCCTGCGATCCGTACCCGACGATCGCGATCTTCTTGGAAGTGATCAGGTTCAGATCGGCGTCGCGATCGTAATAGACACGCATTGGATTCCCTTTCGAACTTAACCGTCATGCCAGCGAAAGCTGGCATCTCATGATTTGATTCCCGTGCGGCGCGAGATCCCGGCTTTCGCCGGGATGACGCGATCTTGCGATCGCTACGCCGCGTCCTTCCCCCGCGAAATGGCGACGATGCCGGTGCGCGCGACCTCGATCAGGCCAACCTCGTTCATCAGCTCGACGAACTTGTCGATCTTGTCGGTGCCGCCGGTGACTTCGAACACGAAGCTCGAGATCGTCGCGTCTACCACGCGGGCGCGATACACTTCGGCCAGCCGCAACGCCTCGATCCGCTGCTCGCCGGTGCCGGCCACCTTGACCAGCGCCAGCTCGCGCTCGACGTGATCGCCCTCGGCCGTCAGGTCGTGGACCTTGTGCACCGGCACCAGCCGGTCGAGTTGCGCCACGATCTGTTCGAGCACATGGCTGCTCGCCGAGGTCACGATGGTGATCCGGCTGACCTGCTTGTCTTCGGTGATCTCGCTCACCGTCAGGCTCTCGATATTATAGCCGCGCGCGGTGAACAGGCCGGCGATCCGCGCCAGAATACCCGGCTCGTTGTCCACGATGATCGCGAGCGTATGCCGCTCGGCTTTCTCTTCCTTGATGTGCATGACTCTAAATCCCCCTCCCGCTTGCGGGAGGGGTTAGGGGAGGGCGTGTCCCCAAACGGTGGCGCTGATCGAACAGGCCCTCCCCCGACCCCGTTCCGGGTAAACGGTCCCCCGGACTGTTTAGGTTGCGCCGGGGGCGCAACCGGCCCGGAGCGCGCAAGCGGGAGGGGAGCTTTTTCGCGACGTTTTCCATCACACCAGCGCCTTGGCTTCGTCGTCGAGCGTGCCCGCGACCTGGTCGGACTGCAGGATCATCTCGACATGCGAGGCGCCCGATGGGATCATCGGGAAGCAATTCGCCAATTGAGCGACGCGGCAGTCGACGATCACCGGGCCGTCATGCGCGAGCATGTCGGCGATGCCCGCGTCGAGCTGCGA
>NZ_JBQCCN010000256.1:0-4007 GCF_051962185.1 Sphingomonas sp. | reverse complement strand
TCTCGCCCGCCCCGGGGGTGTTGGGGGTGTTTGAAAATCCGCCCCCGGGGGGGGGGCGGGGGACCGCGCGCCACGCGCGGGGTGGTGGGGGCGGGCAACTGGGGGTCGCTTGTGTCGGCTCCCCCCTCCCCCCCTGGCCTTCGGCTAGGGGTCCCCCGCCCGTTAACGGGGGTGGATTGATGAGAGTCAATGGCTGGCTTCGGCCTGAACCGACTCCACCCACTCGGGCACCAGCACGCCCGCCGGCCCCAATCGGCTCTCGTGGAACCACGCGCTGCCCTCGGACCGCTCCAGATTGAGCTCCAGCGTCCGCGCGCCATGATATTTCGCGGTCTGGACGAACCCCGCGGCGGGATAGACCGCCCCCGACGTACCGATCGACACGAACAGATCGGCGCGCGCCAGCGCCCGCTCGATCACGTCCATCGCGTAAGGCATCTCGCCGAAGAACACGATGTCGGGCCGCACCGCCGGCGCGCCGCACGCCGCGCAGACGGTGCCCGGCGGCATGTCGCCTTCCCATGCCCGCCGATCCTCGCAGGCCGCGCATAACGCCGACTTCAACTCGCCGTGCATGTGCAGCAGCCGCTTCGCTCCGGCGCGCTCGTGCAAATCGTCGACGTTCTGCGTGACGATCAGCAACTCGCCCGGCCAGTCGGCACCGAGCCGCGCCAGCGCCCGGTGCGCCGCATTGGGCTCGACCCCGGCCAGCGCCGCGCGCCGCAAGTCGTAGAACCGGTGGACCAATTCGGGATCGCGCGCCAACGCCTGCGGCGTGCAGACATCCTCGACCCGATGCCCTTCCCACAGCCCGCCCGGCCCGCGGAAGGTCGCGATGCCGCTCTCGGCGGAAATGCCCGCGCCGGTCAAGACGACGATGTTGCGGATGTCGGTCATATGCCAACCTTAACCGACACTCTAACCGAGCGAAAAGGCCCTCAGGGAAATGCCTCACGCTTCTGCCGCAACACGTCCAGCCACCCGATCACGCCGTGGATCACGAGACCGATGCCCGCAGGCACGAGCTTCCACAGACTGTCGTTCGGCGGATGGGAGATCAGAAGAGTGACCAGCAGACCCGCGGCGAGCAGGACCAGGCTCGCGATCCGCGCCTTGCTCGGCGGCCAATAGGCGTAGTCGAAGCTCGTTATCCGCGCGGCGGGACCGGTGACCGAGAGCCAGTCGAACAAGGGGATGCCGATGACGATCAGGGCGAGGGTTTCGAACAGGTTCATCCGGAACCAACCTTAGCATCATCGCGTGCATTGCCCAGTGTCGCGCATGAACCGGAAATGGTCGCTGCTGGAATTCCGTCACCGGCTTTCGTATCGGCGGTTATGGCCACGACCGATCCCGACCCTCAAGAGTTCGTGCTCCAGGGGTTCGATCCCGTCACCGCAACCGTCTGTGTCGAATGGCGTATCCGGATCGCCGACCTGGATGCGCTTCGGGATGTCCTCGCGGTTGACAGCGATGGCGATCCCGAATTGCGATGCTTCTACTATTATCTATCGGCAGAGGAGGTGCGTCGCATCGGCGAGTTGTGCGTGCCCCCGGTCGTGCTCGACGCCATCTATACCGGGATCACCAGGTTCGATCCGATCTTCGCCGACGTGCCCTACATGGTGCACACCAATTTCGAGCTTCCATTGATGCTGGAAGGCCGAAAGCCGTTCGCCATCCTCAGCGACGGTTATCCGTCGGAATGGTTCGACGAGCATCTCGCGCCGTTCGAACCATTTGTCGCATCGGGTCAATTGGTTCGTCGGATCGTCGACATGCCGCTGCCCGAATTGAAGCGGCGGCATCCCGATGTGGATGGCGTGAGGAGAGTCTATTTCGCCTTGCCCGGTGAAGAATGGCGTATCGACGAATATATCGCGTCGATCGAAAATCGCACACGTGACTGGGATGACGAGCTCGAACGGCTTCAGGGTGCGCTCCTGGGGTATGAAGGCGGGCAGAACGACTGGTGGATCGAGCACAAGGTCAAGAAGTTAGCCTGGTGGCACCCTACCCCCGAGGCTTCCGAAACTTCAGGATGAATTGATCGGTCTTTCCGCGGATCGACTCGTCGAAAACGCCTTTCGTCCGCGGGTCGGCGGGATTGGCGAGTAGCTTGCTCTCACCGACCAGCTCGAACCCGGCCGCCAGCACCTCGCGTTTCACGCGCTCTTCCTGGATGCGGTGGAGCGTCTCGGTCACGTCGTCGGGCGCGCCGGCCGCGGCCGAATGGTCGAGCACGACGTAGAGGCCGCCGGGCTTGAGCGCCGCGAACACCTTGCGGTTGAAGGCGGGGACGTCGGCCGGGCCGAGGAACTTGTCGTGCAGGTCGTGGTAATTCTGCGCGATCCAGAACAGGTCGAGCTTCTCCGGGAAATCCAGGCTGGCGGCGATCGGCGTGGTGGTGACGGTGACGTTCGGCCGGCCAGCCGCCCAGGCCTTGAGGTCGGCATAGCCCTTGGCGACATTGGGAAAGCCGATGATCTCGTTGAGCTCGACCGCGTAGACGTGCCCTTTCGGCCCCGCGACATCAGCGAACAGGCGGGTGAAATAGCCGCTGTTGGCGATGTAATCGGCGATCTTCATCCCCGGCCGCACGCCGAGGAAAGCGAGTGTCTCGGCCGGCTTGCGGTTGGCGTCGCGTGCCACGTCCTCGGGCGGCCGCGAGGAATCGGCGACCGCCTTGGCGATGACCGGCGGGATCGCCGGCGTGGCGGTGGCGGCGGGCAGGGCAAAAGCGGCGAGCAACAGCAGGACGGGAACGCGCATCGATTACCTCCGGGGGGCGGGCGACCAGCGATGCGGCGGCGGCGAGGCCTTTACAAACGACAATTTTTGGCCGCCTGAACGACAAAGATTATGGGCACGCCGATCCGCAATTTGCCGCTCAACGCGCTGAGGAGCTTCGATGCCGCCGCGCGTCATTTGAGCTTCGCCGGCGCGGCGGGCGAGCTCGGCGTCACCCCGGCGGCGGTCAGCGTCCAGGTCCGCCGGCTCGAGGAATGGGTCGGCGCGCCGCTGTTCCTGCGCGGGCATCGCTCGATCGCACTGTCGGCGACCGGCGAGAGGCTCGCGCCACGCCTGACCGCGCTGTTCGCGGAGATGGAGCGGCTGATCTCCGACGTCGCCGATCTCGACGCGCAATTGCTCCAGGTCAGTTCGATGCCGAGCTTCGCGGGTAAATGGGTAGCGCCACGGCTCGGCCGTTTCCTCGAACGTCATCCCGGCATGCAGGTCCGCATCGCTGGTGGCGACCAGCATAGCGATTTCGATCGCGACGGTGTCGATATCGGGCTGCGCTATGGCGATGGCGTCTATCCCGACCTGCATTGCGAGCCGATCGCGCGCGCCACGGCGTTTCCGGTCTGCAGCCCGGCGCTCGCCGTCGCCTGGCCCGATCCCGCGGCGATTCCGGAAGCACTGCTGCTCCAGGACGAATCCTCGCTGGTCGCGCCCGGCCTGCCGACCTGGAGCACCTGGTTCGCGGCGTGCGGGATCGACCGCGCGGTCGAGGGCGGGGCGCGGTTCGGCAATAGTCACATGGCGCTGTCGGCGGCGGTCGCAGGCCAGGGCTTCGCGCTCGGCATCACGCCGCTGGTCGACGAGGATCTCGCCGCCAGGCGGCTGGTCCGGCCGTTCGACATGGCGGTCGACAGCAGCTTCGGCTTCTGGTTCGTGTGCCGTCCCGACCGCGTGCGCGAGCCCAAGATCGCCGCGTTCCGGGAGTGGATCATGGACGAGGCCCGATGACCGATTTCGCGACGACCCGACGGCTGTTCCATTTGCCCGACGGCATATTCTATCTCGACGGCAATTCGCTCGGGCCGTTGCCGCTGTCGGCCGAAGCGCGGGTGCGCGAGGTGCTGACGCGCGAATGGGGCAATGAGCTGATCAAGGCGTGGAACACTGCCGACTGGATCAGTCTGCCCGCGCGCGTCGGCGACCGGATCGGCAAATTGATCGGCGCGCCAAAGGGCAGCGTCGCGACCGGCGACACTTTGTCG
>NZ_JBQCCN010000255.1:0-6436 GCF_051962185.1 Sphingomonas sp. | reverse complement strand
AATGACGGTTAATCGTCCGATCGCGCTATGGGCAGCGGCCTCAGGTATGAACGCGTAGCGACTATGCCCCAAGGAGAGACACCCCTACGCCGTCATGCCGGCCTTGTGCCGGCATCCACGGAGCCGCAAGCGCTGGGGTGCGAGGTACGGTGGATCCCGGCACAAGGCCGGGGTGACGGGGGATGGCAGCGGTGAGGAGCAAAACTCCATCTCCCCTTGTGGGAGAGGGAGATTTCTCACCAAATCCTCACCCGATCCTTCGGCGCCACATACAGCGCCTCGCCCGGCTTCACCCCGAACGCGGCGTACCAGCCGTCGATGTTGCGTACGACGCCGTTGACCCGGACCTTGCGGAAGCTGTGCGGGTCGCTCGCCACCTGGCGGCGGATCGCTTCTTCCTTCATCTTGCCTGCCCAGACCTGCGCCCAACCCATGAACACGCGCTGGTCGCCGGTCAGCCCGTCGACCACCGGTGCAGGCTTGCCGCGTAGCGATTCGTGATAGGCCTGGAGCGCGATCGACAGGCCGCCGAGATCGGCGATGTTCTCGCCCATCGTCAGGTCGGGATTGATGAACATCCCCGGCACCGGCTCGTATTTGGCATATTGCGCACCGAGCATCGCCGCACGCTTCTTGAACGCCGCGGCGTCCGCCGCCGTCCACCAGTCGCGCAGCGCGCCGGTGGAGTCGATCGAGCGGCCCTGGTCGTCGAAGCCATGCGTCATTTCATGGCCGATCACGCCGCCGATCGCGCCGTAATTATATGCCGGGTCGGCCGCCGCATCGAACATCGGCGCCTGCAGGATCCCTGCCGGAAAGACGATGTCGCGCAAGCTGCCGTTATACGCATCGTTGGTCTGCGGGGTCATCAGCCAGTCGGCGCGATCGACCGGCCCGTCCGAACGCCCGACCTGGAAATCATATTCATAGGCGACCGCGCGCCGGGCATTGCCGAGCAGGTCGTCGCGCTTGATCGCCAGGCTCGAATAATCGCGCGGCTTGTCGGGATAGCCGACCTTGATCTGATAGGTTTCGAGCTTCTTGAGCGCTTCGGCCCGTGTCGCCGGACCCATCCAGTCGATCTTCTCGATGCGATGATGGAAGGCGGTCTTGAGATGGCCGACGAGGTCGGTGATCTTGGCCTTGGTCTCGGCCGGGAAATAGCGCTGGCTGTAGAGTTCGCCGACCGCCCAGCCGATCGACCCGAAGCAACTGGCCGGATCGGCGCCGCAATCGCCGCCTCCGACGATCCCGATCCCGCGCTTCCAGCGCGGCGGCAGCGCGTCGAGGCCCGACAGGGTCTTGCCGTGGAAATCGAACCCGGTGTCGACGAACGGGCTCGACAGATAGGGCGCGGCAAGGTCGGCGACGCGGAACGCCTCCCATGCCTTCAGAGTCGCGACCGGCGTGTCGGCCCAAAGTTTCGCGACCTTGGGAAAGGCGGTGTTGTTGGTGACGACCAGCCGTTTCTTCGTGCCCAGCTTGGCGGCCTTGAGATAGCGCGGCCAGTCGAAGCCCGGCGCATAAGCGGCAAGCTCGGCCGGGGTCATCGGATTGTACTGCGTGGTCAGGTCGCGCTGCTGCACCTTGGTCCAGCTCGCCTCGGCGATCCTGGTCTCGAACGCCATGACCGCATCGGCAGAGGCGTCGGGCTGCTCCCAGCCGATCAAGGTCAGCATTTTCTGGATATAGGCGCGGTACGCGGCGCGCTGCTTCTCGAAATCCTTGGTCAGGTAATAATCGCGGTCGGGCAGCAGCAGCCCGCCTTGCCCCATATAGACCGCATAGACGCCCGGCTGCTTGAGGTCGGTATCGATATAGGCCCCGAATGGCGAGGCGTAGAAACCGGGCTCGCCCGCCAGCGCCGCGAGCGCCGAGCGGTCCTGCGCGCCGCGGATCGCGTCGAGTTCGGGCGCCAACGGCTTGGCGCCCAATGTTTCGATCGTCTTCTCGTCCATGAACGACGCGTAATAGGCGCCGACCTTGCCCTTCACGTCGACTGGCGCCTCGGTGGCATTGGCCGAGACGTCGTCCATGATCGCATGGAGCCGCTCTTCGATCCGCTTGCTCATGTCGAACCGCTTGCCCGCCGACACCTGGTCGCTCGGGATGGTCAGGGTGCGGAGGTACTTGCCGTTGGAATAATTGAAGAAATCGTCGCCTGGCCTGACGCTGTCATCGCGCGCGCTGAGGTCGAGCCCGTGCGGCGGGTAAATCGGCCCGGCGGCGATGGCGCCGCCCAAGACGGTTGCCGTCGCGAGCGCGGCGATGATGGCGAACGTCTTCATGCGACTCCCCCCTCCTGATGTGAGCGGGAGCCTATCGCGGTGTGTTGGTGGGATCAATCAGCCCCATCCGTCATGCCGGCCTTGTGCCGGTATCCACGGAGCCGCACGCCCTTCGGCCTGTGGCACGGCAGACCCCGGCACAAGGCCGGGGTGACGGGGGAGCGAAGGTGCGGTGAGGACCAAAACGCCCTCTCCCCTTGGGGGGAATTTTGCACCTCAATCCAGGTTCGGCCGCAGCCAGCGCTCGGCCTGGGGCAATTCCACCCCGCGCCGCGCGGCATAATCCTCGACCTGGTCCTTGCCGATCCGCGCGACGCCGAAATATTCGGCTTCCGGATGCCCGAAATAGAAGCCGCTGACCGCTGCGGTCGGCAGCATCGCGAAGCTCTCGGTCAGGCTGATGCCGGTCTCGTGATGCGCGTCGAGCAGCTTGAACAGGATCGGCTTGAGGCTGTGGTCGGGGCAGGCGGGATAGCCCGGCGCCGGACGGATGCCGCGATATTCCTCCTTGATCAGCGCCTCGTTGGTCAGCTGCTCGCCCTCGGCATAGCCCCACAAGGTGGTGCGGACATGCTGGTGCAGCCGCTCGGCCATCGCCTCGGCGAAGCGGTCGGCGAGCGCTTTCAGCAGGATGTCCGAATAATCGTCGATCGCCGCCTTGAACCGCGCGAGATGCGGTTCGATGCCGTGGATCGAGACCGCGAACCCGCCGATCCAGTCGCCCGCCGGGTCGATGAAATCGGCCAGGCACATGTTGGGCCGGCCCTCGCGCTTGACGATCTGCTGGCGCAGCATCGGCAGGCGCTCGAGGTCGCTATTCTCGGCCAAGCCGAGATGCTCGAACCCGCCGAGTTCGTCAGGGGTCCAGACATTCTCCGGATCGACGAAGACGTCGTCGCCGTGCCGCACGCACGGCCAGAGCCCAACCACCGCGCGCGCGGTCAGCCATTTCTCGGCGATGATGCGGTCGAGCATCTTGTTGGCGTCGGCGAACAGCGAGCGTGCGCTCTCGCCCACGATCTCGTCGTCGAGGATCTTGGGATAGGTGCCGGCGAGTTCCCAGGCACGGAAGAACGGCGTCCAGTCGATGCACTCGCGCAGGTCGTTGAGGTCCCAATCGGTATAGACATGCTTGCCCGGCTGTTTCGGCGCGGGCGGCTTGAGCGCCATGTCGGCCTTGAAGCCGTTCTCGCGCGCCGCCTCGATCGGCAGCAGTTCGTTCTGCCCCTTGTCCTCGCGCGCCTTGCGCACCGCTTCATATTCGCCGGCGACCTTGGTCACGTAATCGTCGCGCTGGGTGTCGGAGACGAGCGTGGTCGCCACGCCGACCGCGCGGCTGGCGTCGAGCACATGCACGACCGGGCCGTCATAGGCCGGAGCGATGCGCAGCGCGGTGTGCACTTTCGACGTCGTTGCGCCGCCGATCAGCAGCGGCATCGTCATCTTGGCGCGCTTCATCTCCTCGGCGACGGTGACCATCTCGTCGAGGCTTGGCGTGATCAGCCCCGACAGGCCGATCATGTCGGCATCATTCTCGTTCGCCGCTTCGAGGATCTTCGACCAGGGCACCATCACGCCGAGATCGACCACTTCGAAGCCGTTGCACTGGAGCACGACGCCGACGATGTTCTTGCCGATATCGTGGACGTCGCCCTTGACGGTCGCCATCACGACCTTGCCCTTGCCCTTGGCGCCCGGCTCCTTCTGAGCCTCGATGAACGGCAGCAGATGCGCCACCGCCTTCTTCATCACGCGCGCCGACTTGACCACCTGGGGCAGGAACATCTTGCCCGATCCGAACAGGTCGCCGACGACGTTCATGCCGTCCATCAGCGGCCCTTCGATCACCTCGATCGGGCGCGCGGCCTGCAGACGGCACTCCTCGGTATCCTCGACGACATATTGGTCGAGACCCTTCACCAGCGCATGTTCGAGCCGCTTCTCGACCGCCCAGCCGCGCCATTCCTCGGCCGCCTTCTCGGCCGCGGCATCGGTGCCGCGGAATTTCTCGGCCAGCGCGACCAGCCGCTCGCCGGCCTCGGGATCCTTGTTGAGGATGACGTCCTCGCACGCCTGGCGCAGCTCGGGATCGATCGTGTCGTAGACGTCGAGCTGGCCGGCATTGACGATCGCCATGTCCATGCCCGCGGGGATCGCATAATAGAGGAACACCGAGTGCATCGCGCGGCGCACCGGCTCGTTGCCGCGGAACGAGAAGCTCAGGTTCGACAGGCCGCCCGAGATATGGACATGCGGGCAGCGCTTCTTGATCTCGCGCGTCGCCTCGATGAAATCGACGCCGTAATTGTTGTGCTCCTCGATGCCCGTCGCGATCGCGAAGACGTTGGGGTCGAAGATGATGTCCTCGGGCGGGAAGCCGATCCCGGTCAGCAGCTTGTAGGCGCGCTCGCAAATCTCGACCTTGCGCGCCTCGGTATCGGCCTGCCCGGTCTCGTCGAACGCCATGACGACCGCCGCGGCGCCATAGGCCATGCATTTGCGGGCGTGTTCGAGGAACTGCTCCTCGCCTTCCTTCATGCTGATCGAATTGACGATCGGCTTGCCCGAGACGCACTTGAGCCCGGCTTCGATCACCGCCCATTTCGAGCTGTCGATCATCACCGGCACGCGCGCGATGTCGGGCTCGGCGGCGATCAGCTTGAGGAAGGTGGTCATGGCATGGACCGCGTCGAGCAGCCCTTCGTCCATGTTGACGTCGACCACCTGCGCGCCATTCTCGACCTGCTGGCGCGCGACCTCGACCGCCTTGGCATAGTCGCCGGCCATGATCAGCTTCTTGAACGCCGCGGAGCCGGTGACGTTGGTGCGCTCGCCGACATTGACGAAATTGGCGGAGGAGGAAGTGGTCATTTTCTACTCTTAACTCCCCTCCCGCTTGCGGGAGGGGTTGGGGGAGGGTCTGTCTTGTTCGAGCGGCTGGAGGAGGACACGCCCTCCCCTCGCCCCTCCCGCAAGCGGGAGGGGAAAAACGCCGCCATGATCATCGGCTCGAGCCCGGCCAATCGGGTCCGCACCTCCGGCGACACGATCTTGCGCGAGGCGAGACCCTTCACCCCATCCGCGATCGCCTTGATGTGCGCAGGCGTCGAGCCGCAGCAGCCGCCCAGGATGTTGACCTGCCCGGCCTCGGCCCATTCGCCGACCAACCCGGCGGTGGTCGCCGGTTCCTCGTCATAGGCGCCGAGCTCGTTGGGCAGGCCAGCGTTCGGATAGACCATGATCAGCGTGTCGGCGATATCGGCCAGGGTCTTGACGTGCGGGCGGAGCTGCTCGGCGCCGAACGAGCAATTGAGCCCGATCGTCACCGGCCGCGCATGGCGCACCGCGTGCCAGAACGCCTCTACCGTGTGGCCCGACAGGTTGCGGCCCGACAGGTCGGTCAGGGTCATCGACAGCATGATCGGCAAGTCGCGGCCAAGCGCCTCGCCCGCCTCGATCGCCGCCATCACGCCGGCCTTGGCGTTGAGCGTGTCGAAGACCGTCTCGATCAGCACGAAATCGATCCCGCCCTCGACCAAAGCGTCGATCTGCTCGCGATACACGTCCTTGAGGTAATCGAAGTCGATCTCGCGATAGCCCGGATCGTTGACGTCGGGCGACAGTGACAGGGTCTTGTTGGTCGGCCCGATCGCGCCGGCGACGAAGCGCGGGCGGCCGTCCTTGGCCTCGAACTCGTCCGCGATGGCGCGCGCCATCTTCGCGCTCTCGAGGTTGATCTCACGTACCAGATGCTCGGCGCCGTAATCGGCCTGGCTGATGCGGTTGGCCGAGAAGGTGTTGGTCTCGGCGATGTCGGCGCCGGCCTCGAAATAGGCGCGGTGGATCGACGCCGGCACCTCGGGCTTGGTCAGCGCGAGGATGTCGTTATTGCCCTTCTGGTCGTGGGTCAGGCCGAGCGTACCGGCATAATCGGCCTCGGCGAGCTTCCAGTTCTGGATTTCGGTGCCGAACGCGCCGTCGGTGATGAGGATGCGCTTCGCGGCCTCGGCGAGCAGTTTTTCACGTGCAGTCGTCATAAGCGTCATCCCAGCGAAAGCTGGGATCTCCCAGTTATTGAGCGTGCCGCGTGCGGCACGAGACCCCAGCTTTCGCTGGGGTGACGAGAAATTCACGCCGCCTCTGCCTTC
>NZ_JBQCCN010000254.1:0-4448 GCF_051962185.1 Sphingomonas sp. | reverse complement strand
GTCGCCGCCGAAGGCGGTGGGAGGGCGAGGGTCTTCTTTCTTCTTTTTTGGCTCTACCCGCTTGGACGATGAGAGAAGAACATCACCCAACCTGCACCGGGTGAACAGCGCCCCGCGCTGTTCAGGTCATGCCGGGGGCATGACCGACCCGGTGCACCCGCAAGCGGGAGAGGGCTAGAAAACATTCAACCCATAGGTTGACTTTTCAACTCGACTCGCCGATGCGCAACCACATGGTTGAACGACTCGACACGACCTTCGCCGCGCTCGCCGACCCCACGCGGCGTGCGATGCTCGCCAGTCTCGCGCTCGGTGAGCGATCGGTCGGCGAACTCGCCGCGCCGCATGCGATGAGCTTCGCCGGCGCCGCCAAGCATGTCGGCGTGCTCGAACGCGCCGGTCTGGTCGAACGCCGCAAGGCCGGCCGCCAGCAATTGTGCCGCCTCAAGGCCGAACGGTTGCGAGAGGCCGATCAATGGCTGCGGCAATGGGAGCAGTTCTGGACGAACACGCTCGACCGCCTCGAAGCGGCGATCGCCGCGGATCAGGAGAAACCATGACCAGCATGACCCCGTTCGTGATGTTCCAGGACGGCAAGGGCGAAGCGGCGCTCGATTTCTACGTCGCCACGATCCCCGACAGTCGACTGGTCGCGATCGACCGCTTCGGACCCGGCGATCCCGGCCCCGAGGGTACGATCAAGCGTGCGCATGCGATCATCGCCGGCCAGGCGGTGATGGTCCACGACAGCTTCGTCACCCACGGTTTCGACTTTACCCCGTCCTTCTCGTTCTTCGTCGACTGCGGGGACGAGGCCGAATTCGATCGGCTGGCGGCAGCATTGTCGGACGGAGGGCAAGTGCTGATGCCGCCCGGCGATTACGGCTGGAGCCGCAAGTTCGCCTGGCTCAGCGATCGTTTCGGCGTCTCCTGGCAAGTGAATCTGGCATGACCGATCCCCTCATCCTGACCATGCGTCGCGACATCCCGGCCGCGCCGGAACAGGTGTTCGACGCCTGGCTCGACCCGAAGATCGCGCGGCATTTCCTGTTCGCGACGCCCGACGGCGACATGCTGACCTGCGAGATCGATGCGCGGGTCGGCGGGCGCGGGCTGATCGTCGAGCGGCGAGCGTCGGGCGACGCGCGGCATCGCCTCCTTTTCGAGGAAATCGATCGCCCGCGCCGGCTGGTCTTCCTGTTCGCCGCCGACCCGGCGGAAGAGGGACAATGGACCCGCGTGACGCTCGACGTCGCGCCGGCGGCGGGTGGCGGCACGCACCTGACGCTCACGCACGAAATGGATCCCGAATGGGCGGCCTATGAGGAGCAGACGCGCCACGGCTGGACGATGATCCTCGACACGCTTTCCCGCACGATTGGAGATGACACATGACCGACACGATCACCGCGACCGAATTGCGCTTCGAGCGCACCTTGCCTGCCCCTGTCGAGACGGTGTGGAAATACCTGACCGAGACCGAGCTGCGCCAGCGCTGGTTCATGGGCGGGGCGCTCGACGGCCGCGTCGGCGGCGCGATCGAGTTCGTGTTCGACCATGACCAATTGTCCGACGACGATGTGCCGATGCCCGAGCGCTACGCCGCCAATCGCGGGCGCCGCTGGAGCGAGACGATCGTCCGCTACGATCCACCGCATGCCATCGCCTATACGTTCGGCAGCGACGCTAGCAGCATCGCGACGTTCGAGCTGAAGGACGCCGGCGACGGCAAGACGCTGCTGACCTTGGTTCATAGCGGCATCAAGAACGCGGACCAGGCGGCCAATTTCGGCGGCGGCTGGGCGTCGCATCTCGCGGTGCTCGAGGCGCGGCTGGAAGGGCGCGGCGTGCCGGACTTCTGGGCGATCCACAAGGCGTCGGAGGACCGGGCGAAGGCGGCGCTGGGGGTGGAGGCCTGACTCTCGACTGTAACCCGTTGCAATCGCTGGGCGGACTGTCCTTCCCACCGTCGTGCCGGGCTTGTCCCGGCATCCACTGTGCGGCAGGCCGAATAGCTGAGCCTCCTGTCCCGCGCCCGTCGCACGGTGGACCCCGGCAAGCCTGTCCTGAGCGCCGCCGCAGGCGGCGTCGAAGGGGCCGGGGTGACGATAATAGTGGGGCTAATGCTGGAGTGAGCCCGCAATCCTCCGCGCCAGGAAGCGCGGCGTAAATCGGATCGACCCCGCCAGCATGGCATTCGCCAGCCCCGACACCTTTACCGCCCGGTTCCCGTCCAACGCCCGCATACCGTCCTCGACCACCTGTCCCGGCTCGCCGGCGAACTTGAACAGCGCGCTGCTGGTCATGTCGGCGATATCGCCGAACTCGGTCTTCGTCGCGCCCGGGCACAAGGTAGCGACGCGCACGCCCTTGACCTTCACCTCCTCGTGCAAGGCTTCGGAGAAGCTCAGTACGAACGCCTTGCTCGCATAATAGACCGCCATCCACGGCCCGGGCTGGAACGCCGCGGTCGAGGCGATGTTGAGAATGCCGCCAGACCGCCGCGCGATCATGCCCGGCAGCACGGCGTGGCACAGCGCCACCAATGTCCGGCAATTGAGGTCGATCATCCCAATCTGCATGCCGCGATCGAGCTCGGTGAAATCGCCCCGCGCACCATAGCCGGCGTTGTTGATCAGCACGTCGACCGTAAGCCCGCGCTTGCCGACCTCCGCCATCAGCGTCTCGGCGGCGTCCGCGGCGGTCAGATCGGTGGCGATCACCTCGGCGCGGATGCCGTGCTTAGCCATCAATTCGCCGGCGAGACTCTCCAGCCGGTCGGCGCGCCGCGCGACCAGGATCAGGTCGTCGTCGCGCGCCGCGTAGCGCCGAGCGAATTCGGCGCCCAGGCCGGCCGAGGCGCCGGTGATCAAAACGGTGCTTTTCGCCATGGCGGCCTCCGATCGGTCATACGCATGCTATAGGTACGCGGCCTGAGCGACAACGGAGACGAGGACAATGCGCGAGGTACGGTTCGAGAACGCGACGGGCGTCACCCTGGTCGGATCGCTCGAACTGCCGCCGGGCCGGGTCCGTGCGGTCGCCTTGTTCGCGCATTGCTTCACCTGCACCCAGGCCAGCCACGGCGCGCGGCGCGTCAGTATGGCGCTCGCCAATCACGGCATCGCGACCTTGCGGTTCGACTTCACCGGGCTCGGCAAGAGCGAGGGGGAGTTCGTCGACAGCCATTTCGGCGCCAATGTCGACGATCTGGTCGCGGCCGCCCGGCATCTCGAGGCGACGATCGGCGCGCCGTCGATCCTGATCGGCCATTCATTGGGCGGGGCGGCCGTGATCGCCGCCGCGGAGCGCGTGCCCTCGGCGCGCGCGGTGGTGACGATCGGCGCGCCGTTCGATCCCGCGCACGTGCTCCATCAGATCGACGCCGCCGACGCGGCGCGGATCGAGGCGGATGGCGTCGGCACGGTCGCGATCGGCGGACGCCCGTTCCGCGTCAGCCGCGACTTTCTCGACGCGGTGAAGGGGCAGGACCAGGCGACGCGGCTCGCGCATCTCAAGAAGGCGCTGCTCGTGCTCCATGCGCCGACCGACCAGGTGGTCGGCATCGAGAACGCCAAGGCGATCTACGATGCCGCCAAGCATCCCAAGAGCTTCGTCGCGCTCGACGGCGCCGACCATCTGCTGACCGAAGCCGAGCGCGCGATCTACGCCGCCTCGATCATCGCCGCTTGGGTCGAGCCGTTCCTGCTACCGGCCAAGGCGCCCGATGCGCTGCCCGAGGGCTGCGTGCGCGTCGCCTCGGGCGAGGGGCCGTTCGTCCAGTTGATCGACGCCTCGGGGCATACATTCCTCGCCGACGAACCGGCGCGGTCGGGTGGCAGCGACCTCGGGCCGACGCCCTACGACCTGCTGCTCGCCGCGCTCGGTGCCTGTACCGCGATGACGATCGAACTGGTCGCGCGCGCCGAGGACATCCCGGTCGCGGGCGTCGAAGTGCTGCTCCGCCACGAACGCCGCCACGCCGACGACAGCGCCGCCGCGATGGACGGGCGGCCACGGCTGGAGATCCTCCATCGCGAGATCCGGCTGGAAGGCGAGCTGACCCCGCAACAGCGCGACCGCATGCTGGTCATCGCCAACAAATGCCCGGTGCACCGCACGCTGGAGAGTTGCCCGACGGTGGAGACGAAACTGGTGGATTGATCAAGATCCTCCCCGTTTACGTGGAGGAGGACCAAGACGCGCAGCGGCTGGGTGGAGTGGGCGTGCCGCACGCGAGTCCGGCGTGGCCCACTCCCTCCACCACGCGCCTTCGGCGCGCGGTTCCCCTCCCCGCTAAGCGGGGAGGATTTAGTCACCCCAGACACGCCCCGTTGGTCGCGATCACCTCGCGGTACAGCTTGGCCGAATCCTTCGGTGTGCGTTCCAGCGTCTCGAAATTGACGTGGACGATGCCGAACCGTTTCGAATAGCCCAGCGACCATTCG
>NZ_JBQCCN010000253.1:0-4627 GCF_051962185.1 Sphingomonas sp. | reverse complement strand
GCGCATGGCCATCACGACGAACACGGCCATGACGAGGGCACGCATGGCCATGCCGATACGGCGGCGGAAGGTGCCGGCAGCGATCCGCACGCCGATCAGCGCGGTGCGCCCGACATCCATGCCGGTACCGGCGGCTATCATCCGCACGAAAGCCCGCTGTCGATGCTGGTGCCGCTGGTGCTGTTGGCGACCGGCGCGGCGCTCGCGGGCTATATCTTCCAGCCCTCGTTCGTCGGGGTCGATGCCGGCGAGCATTATTGGCACGGCGCGATCGCGTTCAACGAGCATCTCTATCATGCCGCGCACAAGGTTCCGACCTGGGCCAAGCTGTCGGCGTCGTTCGTGATGCTGGTCGGCCTGATCGCCGCATGGATGGCCTATATCTGGCGAACCGACATCCCGGCCAGGTTCACCGAGACGTTCCGCTTGCTGTACCGGTTCGTGTACAACAAATGGTATTTCGACGAGCTGTACGACCTGCTGTTCGTCCGTCCCGCCTTCGCGATCGGCCGCTTGTTCTGGAAGGCGGGTGACGAGGGCACGATCGACCGCTTCGGCCCGAACGGCTCGGCCTGGGTGGTGTCCTTCGGCAGCCGGATCACCGGTCGCCTGCAATCGGGGTATCTCTACACTTATGCGTTCGTCATGCTGATCGGCCTGACCGCCGCCGTTACCTGGGCGATCACGCGATGAGCGGCTTCCCGATCCTCTCCGTCATGCTCGCGGTGCCGGCGATCGCCGCCGTCGCGTGTCTGTTCCTCAGCGCCAACAATGCGCGCTGGCTGGCGCTGATCGCGACCCTGGTCGACCTGGCGCTGGGCGTCGTGTTGTGGAGCCAGTTCCGGATCGGCGGCCCGCAATGGCAGTTCACCGAGAACGTGCCGTTGTTCGGCAGCTTCAGCTGGTCGCTAGGCATCGACGGCTTCGCCCTGCTATTGATCGAGCTGTCGGTGTTCCTGATGCCGATCTGCATCGGCGCGAGCTGGGAAGCGATCCAGAAGCGCGTGCCCGAATATATGGCGGCGTTCCTGCTGACCGAAGTGCTGATGATCGGCACCTTCGCGGCGCAGGACCTGTTCTTGTTCTACATCTTCTTCGAAGGTGGCCTGATCCCGATGTTCCTGATCATCGGCATCTGGGGCGGGGCGAACCGCATCTACGCTTCGTACAAATTCTTCCTCTACACCCTGCTCGGCTCGGTGCTGATGCTGATCGCGATGCTGTGGATGGCCAATGAGGCGCACACCACCAGCATCCCGGTGCTGCTCAACCACGATTTCCCGGTCTGGGCGCAGACCTGGCTGTGGCTCGCCTTCTTCGCCTCGTTCGCGGTCAAGATGCCGATGTGGCCGGTCCACACCTGGCTTCCCGACGCGCACGTCCAGGCGCCGACCGCCGGGTCGGTCATCCTGGCCGGCGTGCTGCTGAAGCTCGGCGGCTATGGTTTCCTGCGCTTCTCGGTGCCGATGTTCCCTGAGGCGTCGGCGTCGCTGACGTGGCTGATCTTCGGTCTGTCGGCGGTGGCGGTGATCTACACCTCGCTGGTCGCTTTGGTGCAGTCCGATATGAAGAAGCTGATCGCTTATTCGTCTGTCGCGCACATGGCGATCGTGACGATCGGCCTGTTCGCCTTCAACCGCCAGGGCATCGAAGGCGGGATGATGGTGATGCTGGGCCACGGCCTGGTGTCGGGCGCGTTGTTCCTGTGCGTCGGCATCATCTACGACCGCCTGCACACCCGCGAGATCGCGCGCTATGGCGGGCTCGCCAACAATATGCCGCGCTACGCCGTTCTGTTCATGCTGTTCACCATGGCGTCGGTCGGCTTGCCCGGCACCAGCAACTTCGTCGGCGAATTCCTGAGCCTGGCCGGCGTCTACAAGGTATCGACCACGATCACCTTGTTGTGCACGACCGGGATCATCCTCGGCGCGGCGTACATGCTGTATCTCTATCGCCGGGTGGTGTTCGGCGAGCTCAAGTTCGACGACGTCCGCGCCATGCCCGATCTGTCCCCGCGCGAGATCGCGTTGCTGGTGCCGATCGCGGCGGCGGTGTTGTGGATGGGCGTCTATCCGGAAAGCTTCCTCGCGCCGATGCGCGGCGACGTGCAGATCCTGCTCCAGCGGATCGATCGCGCCAAGCCGGCCGGCGACGCGCAGCCGACGCCCGGCAGGGTTCCTCAGGTCAAGGCCGGGGAGGGCCACGCGTAATGATTTGGACCGCAGCCCTCCAGGCGACGCTCCCCGAGCTCGTCCTGTCGGTCGGCGCGCTGGCGCTGATGCTGGTCGCCGCCTGGGGCGGCCAGGCCGCCACTCGTGCGGTGAGCTGGACCGCGGTCGCGGTGCTGTTCGGCGCGGGCATAGCGCTCGCCGGGCCCGCTTCCTATGCCGGCGCCGTGTTCGACGGCCTTTACCGCGCGGATGCCTTCGCGGCGTTCTGCAAGGTGCTGATCTATGTCGCCGCGGCGATCTCGATCGTGATCGCGCCGCGCTTTTTCGCGCAGGGCGACGGCGACAGCCTGCATCCCGAATATCCGGTGCTGATCCTGCTCGCCGCGGCGGGCATGGGCATGATGGTGTCGGCCGGCGACCTGCTGACGCTCTATGTCGGGCTCGAGCTGCAGAGTCTCGCGGCCTATGTGCTGGCGAGCTTCATGCGGCGCGACCAGCGCTCGGCCGAGGCCGGCCTCAAATATTTCGTGCTCGGCGCACTCGCCTCGGGCATCCTGCTCTACGGCATCAGCCTGGTCTATGGCTTCTCGGGCACGACGTTGTTCACCGACATCGCCACCGCTTATGGCGCCGGCAAGTCGCTGGGGCTGACCTTCGGGCTGGTGTTCGTTTTCGCCGGGCTGGCGTTCAAGATGTCGGCGGTACCGTTCCACATGTGGACCCCCGACGTCTATGAAGGCGCGCCAACTCCGGTGACGACCTTCTTCGCCTCGGCACCCAAGGTGGCGGCGGTCGCGCTCGGCGTACGCGTCGCGATCGAGGCGATGGGGCCGGCGGTGGCCGACTGGCGCCAGATCGTGATCTTCGCCAGCCTGGCGTCGATCATCTTCGGCGCGGTCGCCGCGATCGGCCAGCGCAACATCAAGCGGCTGCTCGCCTATTCGTCGATCAACAATGTCGGCTTCGCGCTGATCGGCCTTGCCGCCGGCACGCAGCAGGGCGTGCAGTCGGTGCTGATCTATCTCGCCATCTACATCGCGATGACGATGGGAAGCTTCCTGATCGTGCTCCAGATGCGCGACCGCGACGGCAATCCGGTCGAGACGATCGCCAGCCTGTCGGGCCTGTCGCAGACCAGTCCGGCGCTCGCCGCGGCGTTCGCGATGTTCATGTTCAGCCTGGCCGGCATCCCGCCGCTGTTCGGCTTCATGGGCAAGTTCTACGTGTTCCAGGCCGCGACCAACGCCGGTCTCTATCCGCTCGCCGTGTTCGGTGCGCTGGGGTCGGTGATCGGCGCTTATTATTACATCCGCGTGGTCAAGACGATGTTCTTCGACGAGGCGGCGGCGAGTTTCGCGCCGGTCGACCGGATCGAAGGCGCGATCATCGCGTTGCTCGCGCTCGCGATCTCGCCGCTCGGCTATCTCTCGCTCCTCGTGCTGCCGGGCTGGGCCGACACCGCGGCCAAGGCGTTGTTCTGATCGCCGACACGGCTAGCCGGGTTCGCACGGTCGAGGAGACGGGCTCGACCAACGCCGACATGATCGCGCTGGCCGCGACCGGTCTGGAAGAAGGCGTGTGGCTGCGCGCCGAGCGCCAGTCGAGCGGGCGCGGGCGCCAGGGCAGGGCCTGGGCGTCGCCGGCCGGCAACCTCTACGCAAGCACGCTGGTCCGCATCCGGCCCAGCGACCCGCCCGCGGCGACTCTGGCGCTGGTCGCGGCGGTCGCGCTCGAGGAAACGGTGTCGGTCTATGCCCCCGGCATGGCGCTGCTCAAATGGCCCAACGATTTGCTGATCGACGGCGCCAAGCTGTCGGGCATCCTGCTCGAGCGCGCCGGCGACGCGGTGGTGATCGGGATCGGCGCCAATCTCGCGCACCACCCGACCGGCATCGATCGCGCGGCAACCAGCCTGGCGGCCTATACAGTCGCCGTCGCGCCTGAGGATTTCGTCATCTTCTTCGTGGCCGACAACAAGTATTTCTGGGAGCACGCTTTGGTGCTCCTGGGATCGCTCGGCCGCCGCGCTCCCCGCTCCAAGTGCCATGTGCACGTCATCAATCCGGACGCTGGCGTCGCCCGTGCGATCGAGATCATCGGCAAGCTGCTTCCAGAGCTGACGCTCACTTATTCCTATGAGCACCCCGACCTTGAGGGCGCGGGCAAGATCCACGTCCGCACTTATTATGCCTCGATACGCTTCGTTCGGCTTGCCGAGGTCTTCGATAGGGCGCCCGCATCATACCTGTGCCTTGATGCCGATTGCATCGTCCGCGACGATATCGAAAAGTGCGTATCGGAGCTCGACGTTGCCGACGTTGGCATTCGCATGCGCTATGATGAACGCCCGCACATGACCGTTGCTGCTGGTGCACTGCTCCTTCGCCCGACCCCGGGCTCGGCAAGGTTCATCGAGCGGGTGAGCGGCCTCATCAGGCCGACGCTGGAAGCGG
>NZ_JBQCCN010000252.1:0-24496 GCF_051962185.1 Sphingomonas sp. | reverse complement strand
TTGCGCTGGCGTTCGCTCAGGTCGAGCACCAGCACCGGCTCGTCGATCTGCACCCATTCCGCGCCGGCCTGGCCGAGCTGGGTCAGGATCGCCGTGTAGAGGCCGAGCACCTCGTCGAGATAGTCGAACGGATCGACCCCGTGACCCTTGGCCAGGCTCAGCCAGGTGACCGGGCCGAGCAGGACCGGGCGCGTCTCATAACCCTGCGCCCTGGCCTCGCGATACTCGTCGACGATCTTGGCCGAGCTCAAGGCGAGCTTCTGCCCGGCGACCAACTCGGGGACCATGTAATGGTAATTGGTGTCGAACCATTTGGTCATCTCGCAGGCGGTGAGACTGCCGTGCCCATGGCGGCAGCTCGCCTCGTCGCCGGTCGTACCGCGCGCCATCGCGAAATAGGTGGAGAGGTCGGCCTCACCCGCGGTCTTGCCATAGCGCTCCGGGATCGCGCCGAGCATCAGGCTGGTGTCGAGGACATGGTCGTAGAGCGAGAAATCGTTGGACGGCAGCCAGTCGGTGCCGAGCGATTTCTGCCGCGCCCAGGCGGCGGTGCGCAGCCCGGCGGCGGCTTCGAGTAGCTCGGCTTCGGACGATTGTCCCGACCAGAAGGACTCAAGCGCGACCTTCAATTCACGGCGCGGGCCGATGCGCGGGAATCCGAGAGTGGCAATAGTGACGGTCATGATCTTCATACCCCGGTGAAGGGCAGGGATCGGGACCAGACACGAGCAGGCACGGGCGGCGCAGCGCCGACCGCAGATGCAAGCGGCCAGCCCGGACACCCCGCCGGTGGACGTTATCGCGTCGCAGGCAGGTCTCCTGGCTCACGGGTCAGCGCGGACGATCCGTCTTCCCGGGGAGCGCTCCCCAGTGACATCAATGGATCGCCGCTCGCCGCTTACAGTTGCGGGGGCAGCGCCGGCCTTGGTTCTGAAGAACCGCACCGGCTTCCCGTCTTAGCTCCGGCGCGGACGACCCGGCCGGAGAACCTTCGACAAGGGCTTATCCCGCGCCGAGCGAGTCGGGTCAAGCGGGATATAAAGATTTCTTTATATGATGGGGTGGGACGAAATTCCTCCCCGGCACGGGGAGGGGGACCGCTCGGCGCCAGCCGAGTGGTGGAGGGGGCCCGCGACCAACGAGCAACAGGCCAGGAGGCTGGTGCGTGGAGGGCCCCCTCCACCAAGCCGCTGCGCGCCTTGGTCCCCCTCCCCGTTCCGGGGAGGAATTAGCGGCCCCTAAACCTTCGCCGCCTTCAACTGCCTCTGCCGCTCGACCAGTTCGATCGCGCGCTTCACGGCGGCTTCGATCGAGAGGAAGCTGGTATCCAGGATCCCCGCATCCGCCGCCATCACCAGTGGCGCAGCGTCGCGGCCCATGTCGCGCTGGTCGCGCGCGCGAATGTCGGCCAGGACCTTGTCGAGGCTGAGCGTGCTGCCCTTTTCCTTCAGCTCGGCGTGGCGGCGCCGCGCGCGGATCTGCGGGGTCGCCTTGACGAACAGCTTCGCGTCGGCGTCGGGCGCGATCACCGTGCCGATGTCGCGGCCGTCGAGCACAGCGCCACCGTCCTGATGCGCGAACTTGCGCTGACGCTGCAGCAACGCCGCGCGCACCAAGGGATGCGCCGAGACGATCGACGCGAGCTGCCCCGCCTCGTCGCTGCGCAGTGCGGGGTCGTCGAGCAGGTCGTCCTCGAAATTGCTCGCGGCGACCGCGTCGGCTTCCCTGGTCGGGTCGAGCTCCATCCGCCGCACATTCTCGCCGACTGCGCGATAGAGCAGGCCGGTGTCGAGATGCGGCAGGTGGTAATGCCTTGCCAGTGCCCGGGCGATGGTGCCCTTGCCGCTGGCGGCGGGACCGTCCACGGCGATGATCATACGCGTAACTCCATCGCGACGCTCTAGGACTTGGCGTCCTGTCGCGCCAGCCAGCCGCGGATCAACGCGACCGTTTCCAGCGTCCGGTCGGCGAAGATACCGTGCGCCGATCCCGGAATGGTGGCGAACTCGGCGCCGGGCACGCGCGCGGCGAAGCCGGCCAATGTCGCCGGCCGCGCCTCGTCATATTGCCCGCTCATGAAGATCGTGCGGCGCCCGTCGAGCCTGGCCAGCAAGGGCTCGCCGTCATAATCCTTGAGGCTGCCGGTGCAGGCGAATTCGCTCGGCCCCCACATCGCGTTGTAGAGCTTGGGATTGAACCCGCCGGGATGCGCACCGGCATAAGCCATCGCGGCCGGCTTGGCCGGCTCGCGCCCGTTGAACGCGCGATAGAAAGCGTTGACGCCCTCATCGCAGCTACGGCTCGGCCCATGGTCGCAACTCGCGATCTCGGCTTGGGCCTCGGCCGGCAACTGGCGGCGCAATATATTGGCGTCGGCGATCCAGCTTTTGGTCGACACCAACGGGCTGGCGAGCGCGAGCCCGAGCAATGCCGCAGGGCGCCGCCCACCATATTCGAGCGCCAGCGTGCCGCCCCAGCTATGCCCGAGTAGATGCCAGCGCTCGATCCCCAACGCCTTGCGCACCAGCTCGATCTCGTCGACGAAGCGGTCGACGCGCCAGTTCTTGGGATCGTTGGGCCGGTCCGACTGGCCGCTGTCGAGCTGGTCGTACAACACGATCGCGCGCTCGTCGGCCAATGCCACCGCGGGCATGAAATGCTCGTGATCGCCGCCGGGGCCGCCGTGCAGCATGACGATCGGCGGTTTGGGGCCGTCCAGCTTGCCGTTGACCCGGACATAGACGCGACCGCCCTCGACCGGGACCATTCTTTCGAGATCCGGAGCAGGGTAGCCGTCGGGCTTGCGCGCGAACAGCGGGCGGGGGAAGGCCAGGGCCGCGCCGAGCGCGACGCCGCCGGCGATGAATCCCCGCCGGTCGATCATGCGTCGCCTCTCAGCTGGTCGAGCGTCTGATAGAAGATCGGATAGCTGGTCGCGACCGGCGCGACATCGTCGATCGTGATCGGCTTCCGCGCGACGAGGCCGGCGACGGTCATCGCCATGGCGATCCGGTGGTCGAGCAGCGATGCCACGGTGCCTCCGCCGGCGATCGGCTCGCCGCCGCTGCCGGTGATGGCGAGGCCGTCCTCGAACTCCTCGATCGCCACGCCGCAAGCTTCCAGCGCGTCCTTCATCGCCGCGATGCGATCCGATTCTTTGACCCGCAATTCGTGCGCCCCGCGCGCGACCGTGCGGCCCTCGGCCAACGCGGCGGCAACGAACAACACCGGATATTCGTCGATCATGCTCGGCGCGAGATCGGGCGGCACGTCGATCGCCTTCAATGCGGCGTGGCGCACGATCAGGTCGGCGACCGGCTCCCCGCCGACGGTGCGCGGATCGACTTCGGTGATGTCGGCGCCCATCATGCGCAACGCCGCGAAGATGCCCGCGCGCGTCGGGTTCAGGCCGACATTGGCGATCGTCACTTCGCTGCCCGGAACGATCGACGCCGCGACCGCCCAGAACGCCGCCGAGCTCGGGTCGCCCGGCACGACGATCTGCTGCGGTTTCAATTCGGCCTCGCCATGGACCGAGATTACGCGGCCGCGATTGGTCGCCTCAACCATCAGCTTCGCGCCGAACCCGGCCAGCATCCGCTCGCTGTGGTCGCGCGTCGGCACCGGCTCGATCACCCGGGTGATGCCCGGCGTGTTGAGTCCGGCCAGGATGACTGCCGACTTGACCTGCGCCGAGGCGACGGGAAGCGTGTACTCGATCGGCACCGCCGGGCAGATGCCGCGCACCATCATCGGCAGGCGGCCGCCCGGGCTCGACGTGAACTCGGCGCCCATCAGCGACAGTGGATCGATCACCCGCCCCATCGGGCGCTTGCTCAGCGAGGCGTCGCCCGTGAAGGTCGCAGTGATCGGATGGCTCGCGATCAGGCCGGCGAGGAGGCGGGTCGAGGTGCCCGAATTGCCCATGTCGAGCGCCCCTGCAGGCTGCAGCAGCCCGCCGACTCCGACGCCCCACACGCGCCAGATACCGTCGTTGCCGCGCTCGATCGTCGCGCCCATCGCCCGCATCGCGGCGGCGGTCGCCAGCACGTCCTCGCCCTCGAGCAACCCCTCGATCCGGCTCTCACCCACGGCGAGGCTCGACAGCATCAGCGAGCGGTGGCTGATCGACTTGTCGCCGGGCACGGTAACGCGGCCCGACAGGCGGGGCGCCGATTCGATCGTGAGCGATTTGGGGGCAGCATGCGACATCGGCCGCGGGCTTTGACAGGCACCTTGCGCTATGGCAAGGCGCGCGCCACTTTAGGGGTCGAACCCCGAAATTCGCATAAATCGAAAGGTACACAGCGGCATGGTCAAGCCGGAATGGGGCACGAAGCGTACGTGCCCGAAATGCGGAACGCGTTTCTACGATCTTGGCAAGGACGACCCGGTGACGTGCATCAATTGCAACACCGCCTGGGCGCCCGAGCCGATCCTGAAGTCGAAGCAGCCGTTGCCGTTCGAGGTGGTCAAAGCCGAGAAGCCCGAAAAGGACGATTCGGACCTGGAAGGCGAGGATCTGGACATCGAGGACGAGGGCGAGCCCTCGGCCGATGACGAAGTCGATCTCGGCGGCGACGACGATCTCGGCGTCGAAACCGGCGGCAACGAAGACGAGAGCTGATCGACGAAAAATTTACGGCAGGCGGGCTAATCACCCGCTTGTCAAAGGGGCGCAGTCCGTCTAGGGCCCGCCTCCTTCCCGGAAGGTGTGGGGCCGTAGCTCAGCTGGGAGAGCGTCGCAATGGCATTGCGAAGGTCAGGGGTTCGATCCCCCTCGGCTCCACCAACCCTTCCGAAGGACTGAAATAGCCCGCGGCGCCGAATGGCGCGGCGGGCTTTTCCGTGCTGGATCGAACCGGGTCTGCTAGGCTGGCTGTGCCGCAGCGGCGATGGGCACCGTGGGCCGCTTGCCCGCTTGCCATCCGGCCCAGCTCGTTAGCGCGCCGATCGCGAAGCCCGTGAGCCACACGAGCGCGCCCGGGGTGTGACCGATGATATCGAGCACGACCTTCAGGATCGGGAGGTCGTTCAGCAGCCCCATCGTCACCATTTGCGCGACGATGAAGCCGCCCGCTACGAGGAAGGGAGCCGCTTTCTGCCGGTATTTGACCCAGACCGCCGCAATGAAGGCGAGTTCCAGCGCCATCGACCACAGGATCGCGGTCAGGATACGCCCGAAATCCGGAGGGCCATGGACGACGAATGGCTCGACGAACCTGTTGAGGATCCGTCCGAACGGCGATTCGAACAGGATCAGGGGAGTCGTCAGTAAATAGCCCGAATGCACCCATATTTTGCGACGGTATTTCAGGGCGCGGTAATAGACGGTCACATAAGCCGTGGCGGCCACGGCCATGCCGATTACGAATGCTCCGCCGAACATCATCCGGACGGGGTCGTCATTCGTGACATAGCCTTTGGCGGTGCGGTCGATGATCGCGAACAGGCCGGCGATGAGAAACGGAAACAATATCAGGCTCGTTTTGCCGACGGCGCGGTGCAGCGACAGCCTTGCCTTGTCGTGCGCGGTCCAGCTCTGTGCCGCGACCATCACCACCCACAGGCTGGCAATGACGCCGTGCGCGTGGAACTGCCAGGGCGAACTGTCGAGGACGCTGAAGTAGCTCGGCCAGAACCCGGCCGCGATCACCGCGATGACGATCAGAACGTAATAATGCGCTCTTGGATAAGGCATCGGATGTCCCCCTCCGGCCAAGGCTGAGATGTCCCATGAAACGATCGACCGCGCAATGCCGATCGAGGCCGTCCCGAAACCGGGTAGCGGCGACATTGCCCGGCTTGTCGATCCGCGCCACAAACCGCCAGCAACGATAAGGAGAGGCTGGCATGAGCGCGACGGACATAGCCGATTGGGATGCGACCGAAACCGCCGCGGCGATCCGATCCGGCGCGGTGTCGGCGCTCGAAATGGTCGACGCGGCGATCGCGCGATCGGAGGCGTTGAACCCGACGCTCAATTTCCTCGTGGCCGACGATTACGATCGCGCCCGGGAGCGGGCGCGCGGACCGCTCGGCGAAGGGCCGTTCGCTGGCGTGCCGTATCTGATCAAGGACCTCGACGATTTCGTCGGGCTGCCGACGCGATTGGGCACGCGCGCGACCGCCGGCGTGCCCGCCGCCGACCGCCAGTCGGCGTTGATCGCGGGGATGCTCGCCACCGGGCTCAACCCGATCGGCAAAAGCTCGACGCCGGAGCACGGTTTTCTCCCGACCACCGAACCGTTGGCGTTCGGTCCGACGCGCAATCCCTGGGATCCCTCGCGTTCGGCGGGCGGGTCGTCGGGCGGCGCGGCAGCCGCTACCGCCGCGCATGTCGTGCCCTTCGCGCATGCCAGCGACGGGGGAGGGTCGATCCGTATCCCGGCATCGTGCTGCGGCCTGTTCGGGCTCAAGACCTCGCGCGACCGCACGCTCGCGACCGATCCGGGTCATTTCCCGATGCCGCTCAGCGTCCAGCTCTGCGTCTCGCGTAGCGTCCGCGACAGTGCTGCCTTGCTCGCCGCGGTCGAAGCCAGGGACTCCGGCCTGCCGCCGGTTGGGTTGGTGACCGGGCCGTCGTCACGGCGATTGCGCATCGGCATGGTGCTCGACAGCGTGTCGGGCCAGGCGCCCGATCCCGAGGTCGCGCGCGCGATCGAGGACATGGCGGCGTTGCTCGCGGGTCTCGGCCACCAGGTCGAGCCGACCGCCTGGCCGGCGGCGATCGTCGGCATGAACGATGCGTTCCTGCTGACCTGGTCGAAGGGCGCGGCGAACCTGCTCGTCGAGGACGGAGCGCGGCTGGGGCATCCGCCCGGGCTCGACGAGGTCGAGCCGTTCAGCCTCGCCATGGCCTCGATCATCGCCGGCGCGCCCGACGGCGCGGTCGATCAGGCGGTCGCCTATCTCCAGTCATTGCGCGCGGTACATGACGCGTGGATGGCGGAATACGACATGATTCTCTCGCCGGTCCTGTCGCTGCCGCCGCCCGAGATCGGCTGGCTCGCGCCCGATCTGCCGGTCGAGCCGATGGCCGAGCGGCTGACGCGCTATGTCGGCTATACCACGCCCTACAACGTCGTCGGCGCGCCGGCGATGAGCGTGCCTGGCGCGTGGTCGGCCGCGGGCCTGCCGATCGGCGCACAGTTCGGCGCCTCAGTCGGGAACGAGGCGGCGCTGCTGGCGCTGGCGTACGAGATCGAGGAAGCGCGGCCTTGGGCCGGGCGGCAGCCGGTGGTTCGGGCCTGAGGCAGGGCGTATCGGCACCCAGACAATCCTCCCCCGCCAGGGGGGAGGTGGCGCCGAAGGCGACGGAGGGGAGGAGGGCAACCCATTAGCCGCTGTGCTTCCTCCCCCTCCTTTAGGCTGCGCCTGCGTTGGCGGGGTAGGATTAAAGCGCGAACCGGCCCGTGCGTCTGAATGTCGATATGTCCTACGTCTCCGCTGACAATCGCGATGGGCCGGGCTAGGGGCTTCACATGCCCTCCATCGATTTCGCCGCCTTCGCGTCGCGCACGCTCGACGATGCCACCATCCCCGAGCTGCCCAACCATTATCGCGGCAAGGTGCGCGACAATTACGATCTTGCCGACGGGCGCCGGGTCATCATCGCCAGCGACCGGCTGAGCGCGTTCGACCGCATTCTCTGCGCGATCCCGTTCAAGGGCGAAGTGCTGACCCAGACCGCGCGTTTCTGGTTCGAGGCGACGGCGGACATCTGCGCCAACCACGTGCTCGATTATCCCGATCCCAACGTCCTGATCTGCCGCCGGCTCGACATCCTGCCGGTCGAGATCGTCGTGCGCGGCTATCTCGCGGGAACCACCGGCACCTCGATCCTGACGCTCTACAAACAGGGCCAGCGGACGATGTACGGCATGACCTTGCCCGATGGGATGCGCGATAACGAGAAGCTCGCCGAGCCGGTCATCACGCCGACCAGCAAGGAATTCGACGGCGGCCATGACGAGCCGCTGACCGCGGCGGAGATCCTGGAGCGCAAGCTGTTGACGCCGGCGCAATGGGAGGAGCTCAGCGCGACCGCGATCGCGCTGTTCAAGCGCGGGCAGCAAATGGCCGAGGAGCGCGGGCTGATCCTGGCCGACACCAAATACGAATTCGGCGTCGCACCCGACGGGACGATCGTGCTCGCCGATGAGATCCACACTCCCGACCGCAGCCGTTACTGGCGGCAGGCGAGTTACGAGGCGCGCTTCCAAGCCGGGAAGCGGCCCGACAGTTTCGACAAGGACGTCGTGCGGTCGTGGGTGGCGGCGCGCTGCGATCCCTACCGGGACCCGATCCCCGATATTCCCGAGGACCTGATCGCGAGCACCGCCGCAGTCTATGCCGAGGCCTTCGAGATGATCACCGGTCGCTCGTTCGCGCCCGATCTCGAGGGCGATACGGTGCTCGAGCGTATCCGCACGCGGTTGGCGCCGCTGTTCGACGGTCGCTGAGCGTTTTCGGCGCCACTTCGAACTGGCGCCAATCCTAGCGCCGTCGCCGGCCTCTGCCGCCGGCGGGTGGGCCGTCATCCGGCGGCGTATCGCTCTCGACCAGTTCGGCTATCTCAAATGCATGGTTCCGCCAGCCGCGGGCGGCCGCGGCCTCCGCGGTCGCGATCCGCTTGCCCTTTGCTTCCGCCAGCGACCTGGTGTGCCCCCAGAAGACCTCGGTCTTGCCATTCTCCAGCACCGCGACGATGCGCCAATAGTGCGTCAGCGGATCGGCGGTCGGGCCGACCGTCTTGACGTAGCCGTCCGGCATTGTCGCCGTCAGATATCGCCGCTTTCGTGACATTCCGTGGGCCGTCGCCTCATCAACATCGTTGCCGCGCTCGACGGACCTATTTGAGCAACTTGTCGATCGCGCCTACCACAGTCGGGTGATACCCCTGTCGCGCGGTCGCATAGACGCGGCGCGCGATCGGCAGGCCCCAGTCGCCTTGCGCCTTGAGCGCGCGATAGACCGGGAAGATCAGCAGTCCGCGGCCGACGCTCGGCAGGAATTGCGCGATCGACGGGATGACCGGGTCGTAGCGATTGCCGATCGCCAGCACGAGCCAGGCCGAGCGGATATAGGCGTTGGGCGAATTGGACAGGCCGAGCGTGCGGTCGAGCTCGCCCAGGCGCTGCGTCGTTTGCTGGCGCGACAGCCCGTTGAGGAAGCGCAGCCATTCCTGCGTCGACCAATGCGACGCGTCGATCGAGGCGATCGACGCGCCCTTGTCGACCGACGCCAGGATCCGGTCGATCCGCTCCAGCGTCGCCGAGCGGACATGGACCGCATTGTCGGGGAGGCCGGTGCCATAGACCCATTCGTCGAGCTTCAGCTTGGCCTCGAGCGCCTGGTCGCCCTTGATCAGATTGGCACGGATGTCGGCCAGAAAGCCGGCGCTGGTCTGCGGCTGGAAGGCGTGGCGGTCGAAATAGGACTTGAGATATGCGTCCCAGCGCGCGCGGCCGACGGTATATTCGATCGTCCTGAGGAACGTGGAGCCCTTGGTATAGTCGAGCTCGCCATAGACGCCTTCGGGATCGCCGTGCAGCCGTGTCGACTTGGCGTCGGGCGCGCCCTTCAGGTCGCGCTGCAAATCGTCCCACGACAAATCCGCCAGGGTCGCCGCGCGCTCCTTGCCGTACAAAGCCTCGTCGATGCGATTCTCGAAATAGGTGGTGAAGCCCTCGTTGAGCCAGGAGTCCGACCAGGTCGCATTGGTCACCAGATTGCCCGACCAGCTATGCGCCAGCTCATGCGCGATGACGTCGACGTTCGACTTGTCGCCGGTGATAATGGTCGGCGTGGCGAAGGTGAGGGTGGGGTTCTCCATTCCGCCGAACGGGAAGGACGGCGGCAGCACCAGCACGTCGTAGCGGCCCCACCGATATTTGCCGTACAGTCCCTCCGCGGTGGTTACCATCTTGCCGGTGTCGGAGAGTTCGGCGGCGTCCTTCGCCAGCACGCTCGGTTCGGTGTAGACGCCGGTACGCCCATCGATCGCCTGGAAGCGCAGGTCGCCGACCGCGAGTGCGATCAGGTACGGCGGGACATTATGGTCCATGCGAAAGCGATAGCTGTGCCAGCCCTTCGCCGCCGGCAGCCCATTCGGAGTCAGCCGCTCCGCGCTCATCACCGCGACGAGGCCATTGGGGACGGTGATCTTCGCCGTCCAACTCTGGCGGATGCCGGGGCTGTCCTGGGTCGGGATCCAGCTGCGGTTGTTGATGCTCTCGCCCTGGCTGAACAGATAGGGCTTTTTCTTGCCGGCGGTCAGCGCCGGTGCCAGCCAACCGAGTGCGCGGGCGTTGGGCGAGGAGCGATAGGTGATGACGATCCGCCGCGCGGTACCGATCTCCACCGTCAGCGGTGCGCCCTTATAGTCGTCCGCCGCGCCGACCGACCATTTGAGCGGACGCCCGCGCGCGTCGGTGATTTTGGCAATCACCAGATCCTTGTCGTCGAGCACGATCCGCCGGGCATCGGGCCGGGCGAGGATGTCGAGCGTCGCGGTGCCGCGCATGACTTTCGCTGCGAAGTCGGCGGTCAGGTCGAGGTCGACATGGGTAACGCGCGCGATCTGCGGCTCGGCATAGCTGAGCACGTCCTTCGCCTCCGGCGTCGTCAGGATCGGGGACGGCGCGTCGGGCGCGGCACTCGCAGCCGGAGCGATCGAGGCCAGCAAGATCAGGGCGAGAGCGGCGAGGGGAGGACGCATCAGGGGACTTTCCACGGTTTTTGGCAGCGACGCCGACGTCCTCCACCAAATGGCGACTGCTGACAAGGCGAGGGGGGCGGCCGGGACCCGTCGTCAGCCCGCGCCTTTACAACGACATGATCCTTCGCGAGGGCTGAACCGCCTCCCAGTCGCGCAGGAAATGATCGATGACCGACAGCATTCGCGTTTCACGTCGTACGCTTGCCGGGATGCTCGCCACCGCGGGCGCGGGGCTGACGCTCGGCGGTCGCGCCGCGCGCGCGTCGACCGCGAACGCCGATCCGGTCGTGCTGCGCGAGTTCATCTACGATCGCGCACCCTATCCGCAATGCCACGCCTCGACGATCGTCGAGATGCGCAGCGGAAGGCTCGGCGCCGCGTGGTTCGGCGGCACCAAGGAGCGCACTCCCGACGTCACCATCTGGGTCGCGACGCGCGGCGCGACCGGCTGGGCCACGCCGGTCCAGGTGGCTGACGGTATCCAGCCCGACGCGCCCCGGCTGCCGACCTGGAACCCGGTGCTGTTTCAGGATCTCGGCGGCGATCTCCATTTATTCTACAAGGTCGGGCCGAGCCCGTCGGCCTGGTGGGGAATGGTCATCACGTCTTCGGACGAGGGACGGACCTGGTCGCCGCCGCGTCGTTTGGCCGACGGCATCTTGGGCCCGATCAAGAACAAGCCGGTGCTGCTCGCCAATGGCGATTGGCTGTCCCCGTCGAGCGTCGAGAGCGCGGAGGGCTGGGCGGTGCATTTCGAGCGCAGTCGCGATCGCGGCCGGAGCTGGCAGGCAACCGCGCCGGTCGCCTCGCCGATGCATATCGACGCGATCCAGCCGAGCGTCCTGTTCCATCGCGACGGCGCGTTGCAGGCCGTCGCGCGGACTCGCCAAGGCGCACTGGCCGCGACCTGGTCGCACGATGCCGGTGCCACCTGGTCGCCGCTCGCGGCGATCGATCTGCCCAATCCCAATTCGGGCACCGATGCCGTCACGTTGAAGGATGGCCGCCAACTGCTGGTTTACAACCACAGCGCCCACAATCCCGACACGCCCGGCAAGGGGGCACGCTGGCCGCTCAACGTCGCGCTGTCGGACGACGGTATCCGCTGGCGCAACGTGCTCACGCTCGAAAGCGACCCGATCAAGGACGGCTATGGTTATCCCGCGGTGATCCAGCGCGACGACGGCATGGTCCATATCACTTATACCTGGGACCGTGTGCGCATTCGCCACGTCGTTCTCGACCTCCGCCGCCTCCCGGCCATCGAGCCGTTTCGCCCGGCGCGGTGATTTTCCCGCCATGAACGGTTGCCAGTCCGCCTCATTGTCGGGCACAATAAGTCATACTTATTGAGAGAGGCATGATGGAGCCGATTCGCATCGCGCTGGTCGGGTTGGGCAAGATCGCGCGGGACCAGCATGTTCCGGCGCTCGCCGCCAATCCGGACTACACGCTTGCCGCGATCGCCAGCCGCAATGCCGCGCTCGGCGGCGTCCCGAGCTTTCCGACGATCGAGGCGATGCTGGCGGCCCGCGTGCCGCTCGACGCGGTATCTCTATGCACGCCGCCGCATGGGCGTTTCGACCAGGCGCGCGCCGCGATCGAGGCGGGGCTGCATGTAATGCTCGAGAAGCCGCCCGCTGCGACCCTGTCCGAGGCGACGGCGTTGGCCGATCTCGCGCGATCGCGCGGCGTGGTGCTATTCGCGACCTGGCATTCGCGTGAGGCGGCGGGCGTCGCCCCGGCGCGGGCGTGGCTGGCCGAGCGGCGGATCGACGCCGTGCGGATCGCCTGGCGCGAGGATATTCGCCGCTGGCACCCGGGCCAGGACTGGATCCTGGAGGCCGGCGGCTTCGGCGTGTTCGACCCCGGCATCAACGCGCTGTCGATTGCGACCAAGATCCTTCCCCAACCGCTCCGCGTCGAGGCGGCGGCGATCGTTGTGCCGGCCGGGCGCCAGGGACCGCTGGCCGCATCGCTGACGATGCGTGCCGGGCACGTGCCGGTCTCCGCCGAGTTCGATTTTCTCCAGACCGGGCCGCAGACCTGGGACATCGAGGTCGATACCGACGCCGGTACCCTGAAATTGTCGATGGGCGGTGCGATCCTGCACGTGCCGGGCGAGGCGCCGCGCGAGGCGCCCGACGCCGAATATCCGAGCCTTTATCGCCGCTTCGCCGACCTGCTCGACCGAAACGAGAGCGATGTCGATCTCAGTCCGCTCCAACTCGTCGCCGACGCCTTCCTGATCGCCGATCGCACGACCGGCGACGCGTTCGAATGGTGAGTGTCGGCCCGCCGGTCGCATCGCGCCGTCGGGCGCTGCCCTGAGAGGAACAGACCATGATGTTGCGTTCGCTTCTGTTGATGGCCGTCGCCGCGCAGGCGGTGACTCCGGCTACACCGATCATGCCGCCGCGAGATCCGCGCAATTGGCCGACGCCGGTGATGGACAAGGTCGCCCCGACGTTGCCCCGGCTGCGGCGCGGCGCCGTGCTGGTCCTGTCCAAGACCAACGGTTTCCGCGACCCCGACCAGATCGCCGCGGCCAAGGCGGTCCTCGCCGACCTGATCCGCAAACAGGGCCGCGACGTGTTCGAGACCGAGAACGCCGCCGTGATCAACCCGCGCGATCTCGCCAAATTCTCGGTGATCGTCCTCAACAGCACCAGCGGGACGATTTTCGACGACAGCCAGCGCGCGGCGTTCAAATCCTGGGTCGAGCATGGTGGTGGCGTCGTGCTGTTGCACGGCGCGGGCGGCGACCCGCAATATGACTGGAGCTGGTATCCCCAGACCCTCGTCGGCGCCCAGTTCATCGGCCACACCGGGCGGCCCAAGCAATTCCAGCAGGGCACGATCGAGGTCGTCGATCGCACCAATCCCGCGACCCGCGACTTGCCGGCGAAATGGGTCCGCACCGAGGAATGGTATTCGTTCGACCGCGTGTCCACCGGCAACGACACCCACATCCTCGCGACGCTCGACGAGAGCAGCTACGATCCGTTCCCCGAGCGGGTGCGGATGGGCAAGCTACACCCGATCATCTGGACGCGCTGCGTGGGCAAGGGGCGCGTGTTCTTCTCCGCGCTCGGGCACAAGGCGGAAACCTATTCGGAGCCGCTCCACCAGAAGATGATTTCCGGCGCGATCCGCTGGGCAGCGCGGGCCGAAGGGACGGGCTGCTGAATTGTCGGTCGTGCTCCAGCGCAAGCTGGAGCCCAGGGTTATGAAGGACAGCACCTGCCCTGGGCTCCTGCTTGCGCAGGAGCATTAGTCCCTCCGATCATGCGGAAAATGACTCAGCCGCCCTCGTCACCTTGCAGCCCCAGAGCGCGTAGAACAGGACGTACGCTTCGCACAGCGCAGGCACCAGGAAGCTGATCTGCAAGCCGTAATGGTCGGCGATCCACGCCTGCCCGGTGGCCAGCGCGCCGCCGGCGATCGCCATGATCAACAGGCCCGACCCTTCCTCGGTCAACGGCCCCAGGCCGCGAATGCCCAGCGTGAAGATGGTCGGGAACATGATCGAGTGGAACAGCCCGACCAGGACCAGCGACCACATCGCGAAATGGCCCGAACCGAGGACCGCGGTCATGATCAACAGAAAAGCGATCAGGGCGTTGAAGGCCAGCAGGCGCTCGGGCGCGATGCGGGGCATGACGAGAGCGCCGACGAAGCGGCCGACCATCATGCCGCCCCATAGCAGCGGCAGGTAATGCGATGCCTCGGTCGCCGACATGTTGCCGACGCTCGGCTGCTGGATGAAGCTGATCAGCAGGCTGCCGACGCAGATCTCGGCCAGAACGTAGAGCGCGATCGCGGGCACGCCGAACACGAGATTGCGATGCGACCATAAGGACTGGCTGCTCCGAGCCGCCGCCGCCGCCCGGCGATTCTCGGCGCCGAATTGCGGCAGCTTGAACAACGCGATGCTGATCGCGAGCAGAATCAGCACGCCGACGATCACGAGATAGGGCAATTGCACCGACTGCGCGTCGGCCAGCTTTTCCGCCGGGGTCAGCGTGGCCTTGCCGACCACATTGGCACTCGCCGATCGCGACAGGATCAGCCAGGTGCCGAACAACGGCGCCAGCACGTCGCCCAAGGTGTTGAAGCCCTGCACGACGTTGAGGCGAGCGGACGCCGTCTCGGGCGATCCGATCACCGCGACATAGGGATTGGCGGCGACCTGCAGCATCGTGATCCCGCAAGCGAGCACGAACAGCGACGTCAGGAACAGCGGGTACGACGCCAGTTGCGACGCCGGGATGAAGCCGAGCGCGCCGAGCGCCATGACGACCAGCCCGCCGACCATCGACCTCTTGTAGCCGACGCGTTCCAATATCTTCGCGCAGGGAAAAGACGCGATGCCATAGGCGATGAACCATACGAACTGGATCAACAGCGACTGGGTGTAATTCAGATCGAACACCGCTTTCAGGTGCGGAATCAGGATATCGTTCAGGACCGTGATGAAGCCCCACATGAAGAACAGGCTGGCGAGCAGCGCGAGCGCCGGCCGGTAGCTGCCGCCACCCGGCATCGCGGTATGGGCTTTCGGGGCGCCCGTCACCGGACCTGGCATCTTCGCTCTCCTTCATGTGGCGACGACTCTTGTGTCATCGCTATTTGTCTGATTATATATCGGCTCCGTGGCGGTCAATCCGCGGATTGGGGAGAGGCTGACGCACCTGGCTGTCGGCACGCGTCATCGGTTCCGATGATCGGGGGCGTTCTCTGTAGATTTGGGATTGCCGCCGCGTCCGCCTGGCGGCGTGCCGTCATGCCTTGTTGGAGCATCGAATGTCCGTTTCCGAAGTGCCCAGACTGCGCAGCCGTGCCTGGTTCGACAATCCCGACAATATCGACATGACCGCGCTCTATCTCGAGCGCTACCTCAATTACGGGCTCAGCCTGGAGGAATTGCGGTCGGGCAAGCCGATCATCGGCATCGCGCAGACGGGATCGGACCTCAGTCCCTGCAATCGCCATCACCTCGTCCTCGCCGAGCGCGTGCGAGAGGGCATTCGTGAGGCGGGCGGCATCGCCATCGAATTTCCTGTGCACCCGATCCAGGAGACCGGCAAGCGGCCGACCGCGGGGCTGGACCGCAACCTCGCCTATCTCGGGCTGGTCGAGGCGCTCTACGGCTATCCGATCGACGGCGTCGTGCTGACGATCGGGTGCGACAAGACCACGCCCGCCTGTCTGATGGCGGCGGCGACGGTGAACATCCCGGCGATCGCCTTGTCCGTCGGGCCGATGCTCAACGGCTGGCACAAGGGCGAGCGGACCGGCTCGGGTACGATCGTGTGGAAAGCGCGCGAACTGCTCGCCGCGGGTGAGATCGACGATGTCGAATTCGTCCGCATGGTCGCGTCGTCGGCGCCGTCGACCGGTTATTGCAATACTATGGGCACGGCCACGACGATGAATTCGCTGACCGAGGCATTGGGCATGTCGCTGCCCGGCTCGGCGGCGATCCCGGCCCCGTATCGCGACCGCCAGGAAGTCGCCTATCACACCGGTAAGCGCATCGTCGCGATGGTCGCGGAGGACCTGAAGCCGTCCGACATCCTGACCAGGGACGCGTTCCTCAACGCGATCGCGGTCAATTCGGCGATCGGCGGGTCGACCAACGCGCCGATCCATCTCTCGGCGATCGCGCGGCACATCGGCGTCGATCTGCCGCTCCAGACCTGGCAGGATCATGGCCAGGACATTCCGCTGCTGGTCAACCTTCAGCCCGCCGGCGAGTATCTCGGCGAGGATTATTATCGCGCCGGCGGCGTTCCAGCGGTCGTCGCGCAACTCATGGACCACGGCCGCATCGCCGAAGGCGCGGTGACGGTTAACGGGCGGACGATCGGCGACAATTGCCGCGACGCCGCGATCGAGGACGAGAAGGTGATCCGGCGGTTCGACGATCCGCTGAAGACCGCGGCCGGCTTCGCCGTGCTGACGGGCAATCTGTTCGACAGTGCGATCATGAAGACCAGCGTGATCTCGGACGAGTTCCGTCAGCGCTACCTGTCCAATCCCGACGACCCCAATGCCTTCGAAGGGCCGGTCGTGGTGTTCGACGGGCCGGAGGATTACCACCGGCGCATCGACGATCCGGCCGCGGGGATCACCACCGATACGTTGCTGGTGATGCGCGGTACCGGCGCGGTCGGCTATCCCGGCTCGGCCGAAGTCGTGAACATGCGCCCGCCCGCGCAATTGATCCTCGACGGCGTCCATGCACTGCCCTGCATCGGCGACGGCCGGCAATCGGGAACCAGCGGCAGCCCGTCGATCCTCAATGCCTCCCCCGAGGCGGCGGCGAACGGCGCGCTGGCGTTGCTGCGCACCGGCGATCGTGTGCGGATCGACCTCAACGCCGGCACGGTCAACGTGCTGATCGACGATGCCGAGCTCGAGGCGCGCCGCCAGGCGCTCGCGGCCGAAGGCGGCTATCACTATCCGGCGTCGCAAACGCCCTGGCAGGAATTGCAGCGCGCGGTCGTAGGCCAGCTCGGTACCGGCGCGATCCTGGAAGGCGCGGAGAAATACCAGCGCATTGCCCAGACCCGCGGACTGCCGCGCGACAGCCACTAGCGCCGGCTACGACGCGGCGCTCGTGCGAGCGGTCGCGATGGCGATCGCCGTAGCCAAGGGCGCTGCCACTAGCTCGTCGCGCCGGCGAAGGCCGGGGCCGCTTTGAAATGAAGGTCCTCTTGCCGCCAGCGGCCCCGGCCTTCGCTGGGGCGACGAGGGGATGCGCGCAATCGCCCGATGGCAGGAGCGGGCGAAAAATCGGCCGCCGGTTCGACCCGCTCAATCCCCCGACGGCATATCCATGTCGTCGAGCGCGAGCTGGAGCAATTCGGCCATCGCCTGCCGCGCCGCGGGCGCATCGCCCGCCTCGATCGCGGCATGAACGCGCTGGTGGTCGGGCATCGGATCGCGCGGCAAGGCGCGGCGGCGCTGCTTGAACTTGGTCGTCCAATGCACGGCGGCACCGACCGTGCTGGCCAGCGCGATCAACGGCTCGTTGCGCGCGGCGGCCAGGATCGCGCGGTGGAAACGCTGGTCGGCGGCGCGCCCGCGCTCATCGGCCAGGCCATGGGCCTGCATGCCCTGGAGCGCGGTCTCCATCTCCGCCAGATCGGCCTCGGTCCGGCGTTGCGCGGCGAAGCCGGCGGCGGCGGGCTCGATCACCGACCGCAACTCGAACAGGTCGAGGATGAATTGCGTGTCGGGCTCGCCTTCGAACGTCCACGCCAGGATGTCTGGGTCGAGCAGGTTCCAGCGCGACCGCGACGTGATCCGCGTGCCCGCCTTGGGGCGGCTTTCGACCAGGCCCTTGGCGGCAAGGATGCGGATCGCCTCGCGATAGGCGGTGCGCGAAATGCCGAGCTCTTCGCTCGCCTCTATCTCGCCGCCGAGTACGTCGCCCGGCTTGCGAACGCCACTGACGATCTCGATGCCGATATTGCGCGCGATCGTGCCGTGGATGCGGGGGGCGGGGGGGGGGCGGTCGTCCATCGGCGTCCCGAGCCTAATCGGCTATCCCCAAGCTGACAATATTCACAGGCTGCGGACGCCGACCGTCACCGGCGCGGCTCTCGCGAGCGGATTGCGCACCGGCAGGGTGAAGGGCGGCGCCGACACCTCGAAGATATCGCCAGGCCGCGTCGCGATACCGTCGCTGAACGACAGGGTGGCGGTCCCGAAGAAATGGACATGCAGGTCGCCGGGGCGGCGGAAGCCGGCATATTTGAAATGATGGTGCTCGAGGTTGGCGAGGCTGTGCGACATGTTCGCTTCGCCCGAGACGAACGGTTTTTCCCACAGGACTTCGCCGTCGCGCAGGATGCGGCTGGTACCGCGCACGTCCTGCGGCAGGTCGCCGAGCAATAATTCGGGGCCCAGCGCCGCCGCGCGCAGCTTGGAATGCGCCAGCCAGAGGTAATTGCCGCGTTCCGTCACATGGTCGGAGAATTCGTTGCCCAAGGCGAAGCCGATCCGTACCGGCGTGCCGTCGGGCGCGACCAGATAGATGCCGGCGATCTCCGGCTCCTCGCCGCCGTCGAGCGCGAAGTCGGGCATGTCGAGCGGCGCGCCGGGTGCGGCGAGGATCGCGCCATCACCCTTGTAGAACCATTCAGGCTGGACCCCGGTCGTGCCTTGCTGGGGCTTGCCGCCTTCGACGCCCATCAGGAACATCTTCATCGAATCGGTCGGCGCCGGATTCTCGATCGCGGCGCGGTGCATCTTGTCGCGCCCTTCGGCGGAGCCGAGGTGAGTGAGCCCGGTACCGCTGACCAGCAGATGCGCGGGATCCGGGTGGTCGATCGGGCAGAGCAGCCGGACGGCCGACAAGTCGAGCGGCTCGCCGAGCCGAGCCGCGGCCAGATCGGCGAGCCGTGCGCCCTGCGCCAAGGCTTCCTGGGCAAGCGAGAGCACGGTCGACGCGCCGGTGACGCGCCGCGCACCGTGGCCGCCCAACGCCGCGACGCCGCGTCCGCCGTCGTCGAACTGTACCAGGGAACGGATCATGTTCATCTCCAATAACTCGGACATATTCTAGCTTGGCGGACCGGACGCATCAACCTCGAGCAGCGGCGGAGCAGATCGCTGGCTGCACTTCCGAGTCGTGGAGCGGTTTGTGGCCGGCGCATGTCGCTCCTTCGGAACACGGATATTTTATCTCGATATATCAGCCAGATATTGTTCTGCCGGGGCGCTCCACGGAGGCGCGGCACAGGCGATTGACAAGCAAATACTCATACAATATCACCATATTTTAATTAGTATTATAAATCGATGCGGCGCGAGCCCACATTTGCCCAGGGAGTGGAGGAAATGAGGAATACCAGTCAGATCCGTTGCGGTGTCGCGATCAGCGCGATGATCATCGGCCTCACCGCCGGGACCGCGCATGCGCAAAGCACGGCGACGCCGGCATCCCAGCCTGCCGATGCCTCCGCGCAGACCGCCGACGGATCGCCGCCCGCCGACATCGTCGTCACCGGCGTCCGCGCCAGCCTTCAGTCGGCGCAGAACATCAAGCGCAACGCATCGTCGATCGTCGACTCGATCGTCGCCGAGGACATCGGCAAGCTCCCCGACAACAACGCGACCGAGGCGCTGCAGCGTATCACCGGCGTGCAGGTCTCGCGCGATGTCGGCGAAGGCGGCTCGATCGCCATTCGCGGCCTGCCGCAGGTCGAGACCACGATGAACGGCCGCGAGACCTTCACCGCCGGTGGTGGTCGCACATTCAATCTCGAGGATCTTCCCGCCGAACTGATCGGCCGTATCGACGTTTACAAGACGCCGACCGCCGACCTGATCGAAGGCGGCCTGGGCGGCACCGTCGACGTGCGGACTCGTCTGCCGTTCGATTTCTCGGGCTCGACGATCAGCGCGACGCTGGGCAACAATTACGCCGACCGGATCAAGAAGTCCGAGCCGATGGCGTCGCTTCTGGTGTCCGACCGCTGGCAGACCGGGATCGGCGAGATCGGCGTGCTCGCCGCGATTTCGTATCAAGAGCGGTCGTACCGCCAGGATCTCGATTCCACGGGCGCGCCGACGCCGCGCATTCCGGGCAAGGCCAGCGAGATCGATCCCACCCGCACGGTGTTCGCGCCGAACGGCAATTATCAGGTGTTGATCAACGGCAATCGCCAGCGTCTCGGTGCCAACGCCGCGCTGCAGTGGCGCCCGGCGTCCAATCTCGAATTCTCGCTGGAGGGGCAGTATCAGCGCTTCCGCACCAACCAGCAGCAATATTCGGCGAACATCCCGACGGCGGGATCGGCCTATATCCCCGGTACCGTCAGCTATTTCGGCAGCACCAACGACGTCAGCCAAGCGAGCTTCAGCAATCAGATCATCACCGCGGGCGGGACCGAGCGCGATCTCCTCGACGTCAACAAGCAGATCGCGCTCAAGGGCAAGTGGACCAGCGGCAATTTCACGCTGACAGGCGACGGTGCCTATACCAAGTCGAAGAGCGACCTGTGGTACACCGAGCTCGATCTGGTGACGCACGCGCCCGTCTATACGCAATATGCGGCGACCAACCCGCCGTCGTCGTCGACGCCCGGCTTCGATCTGGCGAACCTCTCGAACTACACGGTCGGTGGCCTGACCCGGAACGAGAACCATTATGTCGGGCACGAATGGGCGGGTCGTCTGGACGGTGAATACAAGTTCGACTCCGGCTTTCTGTCGGCGATCGATGTCGGCTTCCGCTTTTCCGATCGTGCCGTCGCGCAGCAGAATCCGGTGCGCTTCGTCGGGCAGACGAAGGCGACGAATCCGTCGCTCTATCCTTCGCTGTTCACGGCGAACCAGTTCGGCGACTTCTATTCCGGCGTCGGCTCCGGTTTGGACTTCCAGCGCAACTATCCGTATGCGCTACCGGCCAATCTGAAGAACAACTTCGGCGGGGTCGTGAGCGCACTCGGCCTAGCCGCGCCGGACCCGAATTCGATCAGCAACCAGCTTGCCGGCTTCGCCGCCGACGAGAAGAGCTACGCCGGTTACGTCATGGCGAAGTTCAACTTCAATGATGTCGTCGACGGCAATATCGGCGTGCGCTGGGTCCGTACGGAAGACAGCATCAACGGCTTCCAGCTCCGCAGGCATGCCGTCAAGGACGCGAATGGTGTTACCACCTATGTGTTGGACAGCCCGCAGGCGGTCGATCCGGTGATCGTGGATAACGCTTATAACAAGTGGTTGCCGAGCGCGAATGTCCGCATCCATCTGACGCAGAAGCTGCAGCTTCGCCTCGCTGCCTCCGAAACGCTCACGCGGCCGGACTTCAGCCAGCTGTCGCCTGCCGTTACCGTGGTGCCGGGTCAACTCGCTGCTTCCAGCGGCAACCCCAATTTGTCCCCGATCACCTCGACGAACGCAGACGCGTCGCTCGAGTGGTATTTCGGCAAGTCGAGCTCGCTCTACGTCGCGGGCTTCTACAAGAGGGTGAAAGGTTTCATCTTCACGCGCTCCACGCCCGGCCAGACGATTGACGGAGTCACCGGTTACACGGTCTCGCTGCCCGTCAACTCCGATCCAGGCACGGTGAAGGGCGTCGAGGTCGGCTATCAGCAGTTCTTCGATTTCCTGCCGGGCGCGTTGTCGGGCTTGGGCCTGCAGGCCAATTACACCTATGCGGACAGTAAGGCGCCGAGCTCGCTGGTCGGGTTCACCGCGCCGCTGACGCAGCTGTCGAAGAACAGCTTCAACGTTGCTGCAATATACGAAAAGCACGGGGTCTCCGCCCGCGTCGCCTACAATTACCGCTCGAGCTATCTGTCGAGCATCCTGGCCGGCGGCTACACGCCGCCGGGCGGGTCGACCGTGTCCTACGTGTTCCCCGTCTACACCAAGGGTTACGGCTGGCTCGATGGCTCGGTCAGCGTGGACGTGGGCAAGCATTTCACCTTGACGTTCGATGCCCAGAACATCCTGCGGACGCAGATCCAGCAATATTACGCGGTGGCGACGCAACCGGGTCAGTTCACGATCGACGACCGTCAGTTCATGATCGGCGTGCGCATCAAATACTGAACGGAAAAGCAATCCCGACCCGGCCGGGTCTTTCCGTTCAGGGGGCGGAAATCCGGTCGGCACTTCCCGAACCAACTATGGGCGCGAACTTCCGGTTCGCGCCCATTTTGTTTGGAGCACTCAGGCGTCGAGCGAGAATTCGCGGATGATCGCGTCGCTATGCTCGCCGATGCGCGGGGCGCCGGCTGCGGCTCCGACGCGACAGCCGTCTACGCGCACCGGTGCGCGCGTCGTCGTGATCGGCGTCGTGTCGCGGGTGATCCGCTGCAGCATGTCGAGCCGGGTAAAGGCGTTCTCCGCGAGCAGCGTCGGCCAGTCGCTGACCGGCGCACACCAGATGCCGTCGGCCTCGAGCCGGTCGAGCCAGTCGCGGGTCGAGCCGGTCGCCAGCCGTTTCGCGATCTCGGCCTTGATCGCATCGCGCTCGGCGAAGGCGTCGCGCCCGGCAAGCGGAAGATCGAGCGACGCGCCCAATGTGTCGAGCGGCGTCATCGCTAGTGCGAGCCAGCCATCCTTGGTCCGATAGACGCCGTAAGGCGCGGCCAGATAAGCATGCGCATTGTTCACGGCGGCGCGTTGCGGCGGGCGGCCGCCGTCGTTGAGATGCGTGGTCAGCACCTCGAATTGCAGGTCGACCATCGCTTCGAGCAGGCTGGTCTCGACTGCCGCACCTTCGCCGCCGATCCCGCGCCGTACCAAAGCGGCCAGAATGCCCTCGACCAGGATATGGCCGGCCAGCATGTCGGCGACCGACAGGCCGAACGGTACCGGGCCGTCCGACGCGCTGCCGCTCAGCCACATCGCGCCGGACAAGGCCTGAGCGAGCAGGTCCTGCCCGGGCAATCCAGCCCAAGGGCCAGCCTCACCATAGCCCGAAATGCTGCCGACGATCAGCCGTGAATTGCGGGCGCGGAGCGCCTCGGGTCCGAAGCCGAGGCGCGCCGCGACGCCGGGGCGGATATTCTGGATGACGACATCGGCCTGGTCGATCACCCGATGGACGCGACGCGCGTCGGTCGCGTCCTTGAGGTCGGCGGCGAGGCTCTGCTTGTTGCGATTGATCGCGTGGAACAGGGTGGAGTCCCCGCCGACATCGGTGTCGCTCAGATACAGCGTGCGGCAGATGTCGCCGCCGTCGGGTCTCTCGACCTTGATCACCCGGGCGCCGAGATCGGCCAGCCGCAAGGCCGCTGACGGCCCCGACAGGAACTGAGCCATGTCGACGACGAGCAATCCGTCGAGCGGTGCCGTCATCGGCTGTCGCGATACGATTGGTTGAGCGCCGCAATCGCCGCTGCCGCGGGCTCGCCGTCGCGCAGTGCCTGGTTGATCCGCTCCGACGCGGCGTGCTGGAACGGCATGTAACCGTCATGGCGCGGCCGCACCCAGGCGCGATCGAGCGTGGCGCGGGTCGCGCGATAGAAATCGCCGGTCGCGGCGTTGACGCTGTCCGCGCCCCAGGCATCGGCATGGCCGGGCTGGCCGCCGTGGCGCGCGATCAGGTCGCGCTGCGCGGTGCCGTTGGCGATCCAGGCGGCGAAGCGCGCCGCTTCCGCGGGATTGCCGCCATGCGCCGACACCGCGATACCGGTGCCGCCCAGCGCCGATCCAGCGGGGCCACGACCGAGCGACGGGATGTCGGCGAAACGGACGATCTCGGGCCGGAAACCGGCGACCGAATAGCTGACGTAACCGTAGATCAGCGGCGCGACCGCCAGTTGGCCGGCGGGGTCGGCCATCGCCTCGAGCATGTCGATCGGGTCCATCGCATAGGCTTGCGGATCGACTTGCCCGGCGAGCGTCGCGAGCAGGTCGTAGGCACGCGCAGCGCCGGCGGGGAACAGCTCGTCACTGGCGCCGTCCAGCGCGACCCCGGCGAGCCCGCACAAGGTGAACAGGCTCATCAGGCTATGCGGCGGCTTGAGCGGCAGCGAGGCGCGTCCCTCCGCGGCGAGGGTGGCGAGCGCCGTCCAGTCGGCGACCGGCGCGTCGATCCGCGACGGCACCCAGGCCTGGACCTGCGCGGCGGCGTCGATCGGCAGTGCCCATTGATGCCCGGCCCATGTGTAGCTTTCGTAAGAGCCACCGACCGATCCGGCGGCGATCGCGCCGAGCGCCGTGGCATCGATCGCGTCGTCGAGCGGCAACAGGCAGCCGCTGTTCGCGACTTGCCCGACATGCGGATGGTCGATCACGATC
>NZ_JBQCCN010000251.1:0-27288 GCF_051962185.1 Sphingomonas sp. | reverse complement strand
GTAGAGCATTTCCGCCCAGACCTCGGTCATCAGCGGATCGGTGTCGAGGATGACCGGGGTCCGCCCGCTGGCGATCGCCTGGCGCGTCTGGGCATCGTGCGCCTGAGCGATCGCGACGAGGTCGGCCATCGTCCAGCTCGTTCCAAACGCCTCGGTATAGGTGCGGCCATATTCGACCACGCAGGCCGAGCCGAAATGGCGCGCGAGTTCGGGCGCCATGGTGGACTTGCCGGTGCTTTCGGGGCCGTGAAGGCAGATCGAGCGAAGCTTCATGCCCCCGCCCTTTGCCGTGCCGCGTTCCAGCCCGCCAGTCCCCAGAGCGAGATTCCCAGCAACACAATGTAGAGCCCGGTCGTGATCCACAGTCCCTTGGCGGCATAGAGTCCGATCGACAGGATGTTGGCGACGATCCATAGCCACCAATTCTCGATCTTGCGCACCGACATCAGGATTTGCGCCGCGATGCTGGTCATCGCCACCGAGGCGTCCCACCAGGGCAAAGCGGCATCGGTGAAGCGGTGCATCAACCAGCCCCAACCGGCGATCGCGACCAGGATACCGGCGAGCCAACCGAGCCGCGCGTCCGCGGTCAGACGCTCGACCACTACCTCGCCCGCATCGGCTTGCGACCTTCGCCATTGCCACAGGCCGTAGACCTGGACGACCAGGAAGAAGAGCTGCAGCAAGGTGTCGCTGTAGAGTTTGGCGTGGAAGAACACGATCGCGTAGATTGCCACGCCGACAATGCCGAAGGCATAGTTCCAGATGCTGCGCAGCGCGACCAGCACGACGTTGACGAGGATCATTAGCGCGGCGACGCCTTCGATCGGCGACATCTCGCTCAGGAATTCGCGGACGATACCGAGCGATGCCATCGCGGCCGACGATAGCGCCGATCGCGCGCCGGGCAAGGATTTCTGCGATTTTCGCCTACTCCATGCCGCTCAAGCGCATGACGAAAAACACCTATTTCGGCCCGGTACCCTCTGCTAGACAGGAGCCAGGATGCAGGGCGGGTCGCATCTCCCGCATCGCCATGCGTTGCGCCACGGCAAGAGCCGGGCCGCGCGACTTGGGTCATCCGTCGTCGAGCGCTCGAGGGGCGCCGGCGCTTGGGGAGGTTGAGATGCGTAAGGTGATATTGGTGGCCGCGACCGCGGCGATTGCGTTCGTTTCGGCATCGCCGGCATTCGCCGGTCCCGACAAATCGTCGGGTCGCAAGGATCAGGATCGCGGCATGCGCCAGATGCCGCATTGCGCTAAACCGCTGGGCACGATTTCGATCGTCGAGCCCGACAATCAATGGTGGCGGCAATACAGCCTCGGCAGCCCGGAGGCGATCATCAAGGTGTTCGTCCAGGAATCGAATTGCTTCACCCTCGTCAATCGCGGCCGCGCGATGCAGAGCCGCGCGATGGAACGGGCGCTGGCCGACAACGGCGAACTGCAGCGTGGCTCCAACATGGGCAAGGGCCAGGTCCGCGCGGCCGACTTCCTGCTCGAGCCGGACATCGTCAGCTCGAACAATAATTCCGGCGGCAGCAATGTTGGCGGCGCGATCGGCGGCGTGCTGAGCCGCTTCGGCGGCGGCGCACGCGCGATCGGATCGCTGGCGGGCGGCGTCAACATCAAGAAAGGCGAGGCCAACGTCACGCTGTCGGTGGTCGACTCGCGCACCACCGAGGAACATGTCGTCGAAGGCTATTTTCGCAAGACCGATGTCGGCTTCGGCGCCTCGGCCGGCGCGAGCTGGTGGGGCGGCTTCGCCTCCGCGGGGGGCGGCGGCTATCAGAACACGGAGATCGGCCAGATCATCGTGCTCGCTTATCTCGACGCTTATTCCAAGCTGGTCACCCAGCTCGGCGGCTCCTGAACCCAACCCGGGTTGCCAAGGCGACCCACGGCGCTAGCATTCCCCTCCTGACCACTCAGGAGGGGACATGCGTCACGTTGCGATCATCGGATCGGGTCCCGCCGGCTATTACACCGCCGAGGCGTGCCAGAAGCAGTTCGGCGACCAGGTCCGGGTCGACATCATCGATCGCCTGCCCGTCCCCTACGGCCTGATCCGCACCGGCGTCGCGCCCGACCATCAGTCGATCAAGGGCGTGTCGCGTCGTTACGAGGCGACCGCGCTTTCCGACAATGTGCGCTTCGTCGGCAACGTAACCGTCGGCAAGGACGTAACCATCGCCGAACTCGTCAATCTCTACGACGCCGTCGTGCTGGCGACCGGCGCCCCCGCCGACCGGCCGCTCGGCATTCCCGGCGACGACCTGCCCGGCGTGGTCGGCTCGGCCGCGTTCGTCGGCTGGTACAACGGCCATCCCGATTTCGCCGATCTCGCGCCGGTGTTGAGCGGCCCCGGCGCGGTCATCGTCGGCGCCGGCAATGTCGCGCTCGACGTCGCCCGCGTGCTCGCCAAAACCGGCGCCGAATTCGCCGGATCGGACATCGTCGGCCATGCGCTCGATTCGCTCGGCGGCGCGACCCACGAGCGGATCACCATCCTGGCGCGACGCGGCCCGCACCAGATCGCGATGACGCCCAAGGAACTGGGCGAACTCGGTCATCTCGAACGCGCCGCGCCGCACGTCGACCCGGCCGACCTGCCGCCCGAGGCGGACGACGCGCCGCTCGAACCCGGGCTGCGCAAATCGGTTACGCATCTGCGCAATTTCGCGACAGTCGACGGCGCGGACAAGCCGATCGCGATCGATTTCGACTTCTTCGCCATGCCGGTCGCGATCGAGGGCGACGGCAAGGTCGAGCGCGTGATCGTCGAGCGTACCGCGATCGACGCGGACGGCCGCGCCAACGGCACCGGCGAGACTTATGCCATCCCCGCCGCCCTCGTGGTCAGTTGCATCGGCTATCGCACCCCGCCGATCGACGGCGTGCCCTATGACGCCAAGCTCGGCCGCTTCGCCAATGACGAAGGGCGGATCGCACCGGGTCTCTACGCGGTCGGCTGGGCGCGGCGCGGGCCGACCGGCACGATCGGCACCAATCGTCCCGACGGTTTCATGATCGCCGAGCAGATCGCCGCCGACACGCCCGACGATTACGGCAAGGAAGGCCGAGCCGGGCTCGACCTGCTGCTGCGCGACCGCAACGTCGACGTGGTCACCTTCCGCGACTGGCAGAAGATCGAGGCGGCGGAAACCGCGGCGGCACGCGACGGGTCTCCGCGCGAGAAATTCACCAGCATCGACGCGATGCTCGCGGCACGGGGATAGACGGCCGCACGACGCCGCCGCCGCGGCTTGCGCGGAATCGGCCCAGTCTCGCGCGATGGGCAAGAGGTTCATTCGGCGTCATCCGCAACCCGGCGGATGTCGGAGCAAGCCGCGCATTGCCGTCGGGCTTGCAGGGCGCGAACGCGGGCTTGCGCGACTCTCCCCGCGTGGTTATAGGCGCCCCCTCGCACGGCCGGGTTCGCCCGGAAATGCGCCGGTCGGGGAATAGCTCAGCCTGGTAGAGCACTGCCTTCGGGAGGCAGGGGCCGGAGGTTCGAATCCTCTTTCCCCGACCAATTTCCCGGTAAGAGCGAACGTCCGGGGGACGTTCGCCCGGGAAATTCCCGAGCGACAGCGAGGGCAAGAGCCTTCACCCATTCCCAACCTCAAAAAAGAAACGCCGGGACGTTGCCGCCCCGGCGCTCCCGGTTCAGGCCCTCCCCCGAACCTATTCGTAACGCAACGCCTTGATCGGGCTCGCCTGGGCGACCTTGATCGCATGGGCCGAAATCGTTCCGGCAGCGATCGCTATCGCCAATACTCCCGCCTCGACGAACGGCATCGGCGTCAGCGTCATGCGCGTGTCGAAGCCGTTGAGCCAGCCGCGCATCAGCCACCAGGCGACCGGCCAGGCGACCAGATTGGCGATCAGCACGGGACGGCTGAACTGCCAGACCAGCAGCCGGACGATGTCGCGGGTACGGGCGCCGAGCACTTTGCGGATGCCGATCTCCTTCGTGCGGCGCTCCGCGGTGAACGCGGCGAGCCCGAACAGGCCGAGACAGCCGATCACCACGGCCAGGATCGCGAACATGCCGAACAATTGCGCGCTCTTCTCGTCGATATTGTAGAGATCGTGGATGATGTCGTCGACGAAGCGGGCATTGAGCGGCAGGCCTGGGACCGCGCGTTTCCACACGCGCTCTACCGTCGCGAGCGCCACCTGCGGATCGCCGCTGAAGCGCACCATCAGCTGATTGAAGGCGCCGCTGGTGACGTAATAATAGATGATCGGCTGGACCGGATCGCGCGCCGAGCGGTAGCGGACATCGCTCACCACGCCGACCACCGTGGCGGTGATCGTGCCCGCTTCATTGCTGGCGACGACATACTGGACCTGCTTGCCGACCGCCGAAGCGGGCGAGCCGAGGCCGAGGCGACGGGCAGCCGATTCGGACAGGACGACGTTGACCCCGCGCGCCGTCAGCGCCTTTTCGGCATTGAGATCGGGCGGATTGGGCAGGGTCGAATCGTCCATCGCGATCGCTTCGGAGAAGTTGCGCCCGGCCAGCACGTGCATACCCAGCGTATCGAAGGCATGCGCATCTACGCCGTAGACGCCGAGCGTGACCGGCTTGCCGCCGGGCACGTTGACGTCGGTGGTCGAGTTGTTGCCCGACGCGATGCCGAGCGAGACGCGCGCGGCGTCGACGATACCGGGCTGCTTGCGCAATTCCTGGAGCAGGGTCGGGGCAGCCGCTTCGGCCGGCGCTCGCGCGATACCGTTGAGCTGGAGCAGCCCGTCGCGCTTGTAGCCAGCGTCGAGGTTCCGGGCATATTCGGTCTGTGCATAGATCACCGAGGTGCAGATGATCAGCCCGATCGACACCGCAAACTGGGTAATGACCAGCAGGCTGCGGAGCCGCCCGCTGCCTTCCGCGTCGGCGGCCGATTTGTTGGCCTTGAGGATTCGCGCCGGCTCGAACCGTGACAGATAGAACGCGGGATAGAGACCGCCCGCCAGCCCGACCGCCACGGTCAGCCCGATGACGGGGAGCAGGATGCCCGACAGGCCGAAATAGCTGAACGTCATGTCGGCATCGAGGAACGCGTTGAGCGGCCGGATGGCGAGCTCCGCCAGCGCCAGCGCGATCAGCATCGCGATCGACGAGACCAGCATCGATTCGCCGACGAATTGCGTGATGAGTTGCTGGCGGTTTGCACCCAGCACCTTGCGCAGCGCGACTTCGCGGGCACGCTGCGAGGCGCGCGCGGTGGCGAGGTTGGTGAAGTTCATGCACGCCATCGCCAGGATCAGCAACGCGACCACGCCGAAGGTCAGCACCGATTGGCGATTGCCGTTGGGCCGGCCCTGCCCGGTCCCCCTGCTCAGGTGCAGGTCGCGCACGTTGATCAGGTGGAAATCCTCGAACTGGCCGGGATTGGTCACGGGATTGCTGCCGACATCGTCGGGGATGTTGCGCTTCTTCCAGGCGGACAGTTGCGCCTCGATCGCTTTCGCATCGCTGCCGGGCTTCAGCCGCACGTACATTTCGCCGTTCGACCAGGTCCAGGATGTGACGACGTCGGGGGTCTTGCGGAAATAGTCGGCCGGATCGATCCGCACGACCGTCGTCATGTCGAAATGGCTGTTCTTGGGCAGGTCCTTGAACACGCCGGTCACCCGATAGTCGGCGGTCATGTCGCCAGCCGCGATGGTGACGGTCTTGCCCAAAGGATCACTATTGCCGAACCGCGCCTCGGCCTCGCTTTCGCTCAGCACGAGCGAATGCGGGTCGTTGAGCGCGGTCGCGGCATTGCCCCGCACGAAGGGCACGCGGACGATGTCGAACAACGGTCCATCGGTGATGAGCGATTTTTTCGCGGCCGTCGGCGTGCCGTCCTGAAGGAAAGTCACGTTCTGCGACGATGCCCAAACCACCTGCTCGACTTGCGGGAAGTCCTTCTTGAGCGCGCCGCCCGCGACATAGGCGGTGGTCAGGGAGAGCCCGGGCTGCTGACCGCCGGGAGACGGCAGGTATTCGGTCGCCAGCTCGTATGTGTTTTCCGCGTCGGGCAACCAATTATCGTAGCTGAACTCGTAGCGGACATAGGTCAGGATCAGCAGGCACGCGGCCAGGCCGATCGCCAGCCCGACGATGTTGATCACCGCATAGACGCGGTTCTTGAGCAGGGCACGGATGCCGACGGTCAGATAATTACGCCACATCGGGCCTCTCCTATTCGTAACGCAGGGCGTTGATCGGGTTGGTGCGCGCGATGCGGATCGCATGGCCCGCGACGGTCACGAGCGCGATGAACAAGGTCAGCGCACCGGCGGCGGCGAACGGCGTGGGGCCGAGCGCGATCCGCGTGTCGAAGCGATTGAGCCAGTCGCGCATCAGCCACCAGGCGACCGGCCAGGCGATCACATTGGCGATCAGCACCGGCCGACTGAATTGCCACACCAGCAAGCGGACGATGTCGCGCGTACGCGCGCCCAGCACCTTGCGGATGCCGATTTCCTTGGTGCGCCGCGCGGCGGTGAACACCGCCAGCCCGAACAGGCCGAGGCAACCGATCACCACCGCCAGGATCGCGAATGCCGCGAACAATTCGCCGCGTGCGGTCTCGCGATCGTATTGCGCGCGGACGAGATCGTCGGCGAAGCTCGCCTTGAACGGCACGTCCGGCACGATCCGGCGCCAGACCTGCTCGACCGCATCGCGGATCGCGCCCGGCGCGACGCCACCGAACCGTATCGCGATCTGGCCGAAGCCGGTGCGCTGCATGACATAGACGATCGGCTGCAGCGGCTCGCGCAGCGACCGGAAGCGGGCGTCGGACACCACGCCGACGATCGTGCAGGGCACCGAACCGAATTCGGGCAGCGTCAGCGCCCCCGACAATTGCTTGCCGATCGCACTGCGGGGATCGGCGTATCCCAGGCGCTGGGCGGCGCTCTGACTGACGACGATATTCAGGCCGCGCGCCACCAATGCGCGCTCCGAATCCGGGTTCACCGGGAACGGCGTGGTGGCGTCGTCGCGACCAAAGGCCAGCGAAAAGTCACGGCCGGCCAGCAGCCGCATACCCATCGCCTGGAAGAATCCTTCCTGCACGCCATAGACGCCGAGTTCCACCGACGACGTGCTGCCGGGCAGCGAGAACGCACTGACGGAATTGTTGCCGGGGGCGACCGCGATCTGCGTCGCCGCCGCGGCGCGCACCCCGGGCAGCCGTCGGATCTGCTCGACCATTGACAGCGCCTGCTGGTCGTTCACGCCCCGGAAGCTGAGATTGTCGACCTGGAGCAACCCATCGCGGCGATAGCCGGAATCGACGGTGCGGGCATATACTGTCTGGGCATAGATCACGCTGGTGCAGACGATCAGCGCGATCGACACCGCGAATTGCCCGATGACCAGCAGGTTGCGCAGCCGGCCCGAACCTTGGGCGTCGGCGGCCGACTTGTTGGCCTTGAGAATCTTGGCCGGCTCGAACCGCGACAAATAGACCGCTGGGTAGAGCCCGCCGATCACACCGACCAGCAGGACCAAGGCGACGCCAGGCAGCAACACCCCGCCGAAGCCCAGATAGTGGAGCTGGATATCGGCATCGAGGAAGCGGTTGAAGAGCGGCAGGATCAGTTCGACCGCGGTGAACGCGACGAGCAAGGCGATCAGTGACACCAGCACGGATTCGCCGATGCACTGGATGATCAACTGGCGCGGACTGGCGCCCAGCACCTTGCGCAGCGCGACTTCGCGGGCGCGCTGCGAAGCGCGCGCGGTGGCGAGATTGACGAAATTGACGCAGGCCATACCCAGCACGAGCAACGCGATCACCGCGAAGGTCGCGACGGTCGTCGCGTCGTTGCCGGGAGTCATCGCGTTGTTCTGCGCCTTGCCGAGGTGCACGTCGCGGATGTTGACCAGACGATAGGTCTGGGCGTCGCCCGGATTGTAGCGCTGGCCGTTGGTCACCCGATCGGGAATGTTGCGCTTTTGCCATGCGGGAATCTGCGCGTTGATCGCCTCGGCATCGGTGCCGGGGCGAAGCTTTACGTAGAAATAGCCGTCCTGATTGTCCCAATTGGTCAGCGACTGCGTGCGATCGGCATATTGCACGTTGATGTCGAAGCGAGCGACCATCGACGCGCTGAAGCTGCTGTTCTTGGGGATGTCCTTGAACACCCCGGTGACGCGGTAATCGACGTTGCCGGCATTATCGACGACGGTCAGCGTCTTGCCGATCGGATCGGCCTTGCCGAAGCGCCGCTTCGCCTCGCTCTCGCTGATCGCCAGCGAATGCGTGTCGTTGAGCGCGGTGCGGGCATCGCCCTCGACGAACGGCACCTGCAGGATGTCGAACAGATCGCCGTCAACCATGCGGATATTGACCTGCGACGGCTCGCCGTCCTGGATCACCACCGGCGAGAAAGCGCGGACGAACACCACTTTCTCGACCTGCGGGAAATCCTTCGCCAAGGCGCGGCCCGCCGGAATCGAGCTCGCTTGGAGGTACATCTCCTCGCCGCCCTGCGGCGTCGGGTGATAATAGGTCTGCAGCTGGAACGCCTGATCGGCACCCGGCATCCAGGCGTCGTAGCCCTTCTCGTACCGGACGTAGAGGAGGATCAGCACGCAGGCGGCAAGCCCGATCGCCAGCCCCAGGATGTTGATGACCGCATAGACGCGGCTCTTGAGCAGCGAGCGGATGCCGACGGTCAGGTAATTACGCCACATCGGGGCTCTCCGGCGATTGGGGGGGGTCAGGCCGCGCGACGCCGTTCCTGGAGAATACGGCCGTCGAGCATGTTGACGACGCGGCTGGCGTAATCGGCATGCGCCGGCGAGTGCGTGACCATGACGATGGTCGAGCCCTGCGCGTTCAAGGTTTGGAGCATCTTCATCACCTCTTCGCCGTGATTGGTGTCGAGGTTGCCGGTCGGTTCGTCGGCCAGGATCAGCTTGGGTTCGGCGACGAGCGCGCGGGCGACCGCGACGCGCTGCTGCTGGCCGCCTGACAGCTGGCTCGGGAAATGGCGCGACCGGTGCGCGATGCCGACCCGGTCCATCACTTCCTCGGCGCGGCGGCGGCGTTCCGCGGCGGGCACCGAATGGTAGAGCAACGCCAGTTCGACATTCTCGCGCACCGACAATTCGTCGACCAGGTTGAAGCTCTGGAAGATGAAGCCGATCGACGCCTTGCGCACCTCGGCCAATTTGGCTTCGGACAAGCCGGCGACTTCCCGGCCGTCGAACACGTAGCTGCCGCTGGTCGGGCTATCGAGCATGCCCATCAGGTTGAGCAAGGTGGACTTGCCGCAGCCCGACGGGCCCATGATCGCGACGAACTCGCCGGCCATGATGTCGAGGTCGATCGCGTCGAGCGCGGTCGTCTCCACGGTGTCGGTACGGTACGTCCGGGACAGGGCGCGCATGTGCAGCATAGTCTTCACTCCTTCGCGTTCGAAAGGTCGAGCCGGTCCTTGTCGGCGAAACCGGTGTAGGGGCTGGTGATGACGCGCTCGCCAGGATCGAGCCCGTCGAGCACTTCGATGTAATCGGGATTGCGGCGGCCGAGCCGGACCTGCCGCTTGACCGCGGTATTGCCGTCGGGGGCGACGACGAAGACATAGGCGCCGCCGCTTTCGTTGTAGAAAGCGCCGTTCGGGATCAATTTGGCCGGGGCGGGATCACCCAGCGTCAGCTTGGCCTGCAGCGTCTGGCCGCGCTGCACGCCTTGCGGCTCGTCGCCGAGGAATTGCAGGTCGACCTGGAACTGGCCGTTCTGCACCTGAGGATAGATTTTGGTGACGCGGGCGCGGAAGGTCTTGCCGTTCCAGTCGACGCTCGCCGACTGGCCGACCTGGACCCGGCCGAGGTAGAATTCGTCGACCCCGGCCTGGAGCTTGTTGCGGCCCGGCGAGTCGATCTGGCCGATCCGCTCGCCGCGCTGCAGCGACTGGCCGATCTGGATCGAGAAGCCCGACAATTTGCCGGCCACCGGCGCGCGCAGGTTGAGCGCGTCGAGATTGGCGCGGGCGATGCCAAGCCCCGCCGACATCGACTTCATCGACGACTTCTGCTGATCGAGCTGGCCCGACTGCAACCGCTCGTCGCTCGCCTGGCTGCGCTTGAGTACCGCGAGACGGCGCTGCTGATATTGGTAATTGTCGGTGGTGTCGCTGAACTGCTTGCCCGAGACATAGCCCTTGGCGGCGAGCGGCGCTTCGCGCTCATACTGACGGCGCGCCGTGGTCAGCGCGAGTTCGGCGTCGAGGATCGCGCGCTCGTTCGACAGGCGGGTCTGCGACAGCGCGAGCTCCTGGCTGCGCATGTTGTTGATCTGCTGCTCGACTTCGGTCTGGCGAGCCAGGGTCGAGAGCTGAAGCTCGGCGTTGGACAGGACCGCGATGGGCTCGCCGGCGGCGACATCCGTGCCGTCCTCGACCAATACCTTGTCGACCCGGCCGCCCTCGATCGAGTCGATATAGACGGTGAGCAGCGGCGTGACCTTGGCGCGCAGCGGGATGAAATCCTCGAAGCGGCCGGTCTGCACGGTCGAGATGGTCAGGCGGTTCTTGGTCACGGTCTGCGACCCCGCGCCGGGCATGAACCACCAGAACAGCAAGACGAGCACCAGCGCGCCGGCCGCGCCGATCGCGATCTTCACATTGCGCGACAGGCCGCGGCGCTCGACCACCTTGTCCATCTGGCTTCCGCTGACCGCGCGGTCAGCGGTGGCGGGCGCCGCCGCTTTCAAGGGCGCAATGCTCACGAATTCTGGCTCCCGACCTGCAGCAGGAATAAAGAATGTCCGTTTCCGGACACTGGCGTCCGGAAACGGACAGTGTCGCTCTGGAGCGAGAACGCGATCCGGACCGAGGAAATCTGGATCGCGGCGCTCCAGTGCGACGCCGGCGGAAAGAACAGCAGCCAGCTCGCGCCGAGGAACGCGAGCACCACGAGGAGTTTGCGGTTGGCTGCCGTGTCTTTCATCGGTTCTGTCCACCTTGTTGGTTATGCCGTCCCTTCAGCAGGATGCGTGCCAAGTGGGTTTTGTGGGGGGTCGCGCCTCTTGTCCCACCGTCATCCCGGTCTTGTGCCGGGATCCGCCCTGCCCGCAATCATGGTCGCGAGGCGCTCGCGACGCGGTCGGCGCCGCGACAGGCTCGACATGCCCTTGAGAGGTACGCGCACTTCACGGCGACCATGACTGGGGCCCGGCAGACCCCGGCACAGGCCGGGGTGACGGTTGGGGGGTTGGGCAACCGGCTCGCGCTTTCTCTTGTCCGCGCTCCATGTTGCCGCCCTCCCCCAACCCACTGGCACGGATTTTGATTGTCCGGTTCCGGACACCAGCTGTACGGAAGCGGTCAATGGGGACGCCGGAATTCGATCTCTGCATCATCGTCGACGACGACGAGGACATTCTGGTCGCGGCGCGGCTGGCGCTGCGCGGGCTGTTCCGCGAGTTGATCACCGTGTCCTCGCCCGAGCGCGCGGTCGCGGCAACCGCCGGGCGTCAGCCCGACGTCATCCTGCTCGACGCCAATTTCGCGCGCGGCGCGACCGATGCGCGCGAAGGGCTGGCGTTGCTCGACCGGCTGCTCGCCAGCGATCCCGAGGCGATCGTGGTGATGATCACCGCGCACGCCGGGGTGAATGTCGCGGTCGAGGCGATGAAGCGCGGCGCCACCGATTTCGTGTCGAAGCCATGGGAAAACGAGCGGCTGGTCCAGACCGTGCGCACCGCGGCGGCGCTGCGGCGTTCGCGCGCGGCCGCCGATGCGCCCGCTCCATCGCCCGAGCCTTCCCTGCCCGCACGCGGCCCCTCGCCGCTGATCGGCAACGCGCCCGCGATGGCGCGCGTCCATTCGCTGATCGCGCGCGCCGCACCGACCGAAGCCAATGTGCTGGTGCTGGGCGAGAACGGCACCGGCAAGGAATTGGTGGCGCGCGCGCTGCACCAGCAATCGCTCCGCGCCGACCGCGAGATGGTGACGGTCGACCTGGGCGCGATCGCTACCGAGCTGATCGATTCCGAATTGTTCGGCCATGTGAAGGGCGCCTTCACCGATGCGCGCAGCGATCGTGTCGGGCGCATCCAGGCGGCCGACGGCGGCACCTTGTTCCTCGACGAGATCGGCAACCTACCGCTGCACCTCCAGCCGAAGTTGCTGACCGTGCTCGAGCAGCGCCAGGTCACGCCGGTCGGCGCCAACAAGGCGGTACCGGTCGACATCCGCGTGATCGCGGCGACCAACATGACCCAGGCGATGCTGCGCGACGAGCGGCACTTCCGTCAGGATCTGCTGTTCCGGCTCAACACGGTGGAGATCGACTTGCCGCCGCTGCGCGATCGCCGCGAGGATGTGCCGGCATTGATCGACCATTACCTCAGCCACTACGCCGACCGCTATCGGCGCGAGCGCCCCGAACTCGCGCCCGAAGCCTTGGGTGCGCTGGTCGCGCACGACTGGCCCGGCAACGTCCGCGCCTTGCGCCACGCGGTCGAGCGCGCGGTGATCCTGGCGGGCGACGAGCCGCTCGGCCCCGACGCCTTTCCGCTCGCGTCGTCGCCCCGGCCGCATCTCACCGCCGAACCGGTGGCCGCCGATCTCAATCTCGACCGCGTCGAGCGGCGACTGGTCGAGGAGGCGTTGAGGAAGCACGGCTACAATATCTCGGCCGCGGCGCATGAGCTCGGCGTATCGCGCGCCGCGCTCTATCGCCGGATGGAGAAGCATGGGCTTTGACCGCCGCTTCGCGCTGATCCTGGTCGGCTGGCTGCTTGCCTGCCTGCTCGCGCTGATCGGCCTGGCGATCGCGGTCGCCACGCCCGGCCTCGCGGCGGTCAGGATCGTCGCCGGCCTGCTGGTGATCGGCATGGTCGCAGGCCTGCTCGATCATATCGACCGCACCAACCGCACCGTCGCGCGGTTCGTCGAGGCCTTGCGCTACGGCGATTTCACGACGCGGTTCGACGGGCGCGGCGGCGCCGGCTTCGACAAGCTCGGGCGCGCGCTCGATCAGGCGATGCGCGGGCTGCAGGATCAGCGCGATCGCACGATCGAGGAATTGCGATTCCTGGAGGCTCTGACCGACGATGTCCCAGTGGCATTACTGACGGTCGACGACGAGCATGGCGTGACCCTGGTCAACAAGGCCGCACGACGATTGTTCGCGACGCATGAGGGTACGCGGCCGCGGGATTTCCGGGTTTATGGCGAGACCTTCGCGGCGCGGCTCGCCGACGGCACCGCGCCGGCGGCGGAATTGCTGCTGCTGCGGTCGCCGACCGGCCCGCAACGCGCGATCGTCCGCAACGCGTCGCTCGAGCGGCTCGGGTTGACCACGCGGGCGATCACCGTCGAACCGGTCCAGGGGACGCTCGACGCGATCGAGATGGCGGCGCAGACCGACCTGGTCCGCGTCCTGACCCACGAGATCCTCAATTCGCTGACTCCGGTGACCTCGCTGGCGTCGAGCACGGCGGAGGTATTGGCCGAGCCACAGCCCGATCTCGACCTCGCCCGCACCGCCGCCGGCACGCTCGCGCGCAGGGCGGAGGGGCTGGAATATTTCATCCGCTCGTATCGCGCCGTCGCGCACGTGCCCGAACCGCGCCGCCAGCATTTCCGCGCGAGTCCCTTCGTCCGCGATCTCGAACGGCTGTTCGCCGCCGAATGGCCCGATATCGTCCTGACCGTCGAGGTCACGCCCGATCTCCATCTCGACGCCGACCCCGATCTGCTCGCCCAGGCGCTGATCAATCTGTTGCGCAATGCCGCGCAAGCGACGCGCGAGCGCGGCGAGCATCTGCAGGTCGATCTCAGCCTGCTGGGCGACGCCGCGGGTATGCGCATCCTGGTCGCCGATCGCGGCTCCGGCGTCCCCGAGGCGATGCGCAGCGACATCTTCCTGCCGTTCTTCACCACCCGGGCGAAAGGCACCGGCGTCGGCCTCAACCTGGTGCGGCAGATCGTCATCGCGCACGGCTGGACGATCGAGGTCGGCGAAGGCCCGGAAGGCGGCGCGGAATTCCGGTTGTTCGTTCGATAGTCGGGAGCCGATCCTATACGCTTCCCCGGCGAAGGCCGCGGCCGAGCTGCGGCGAATCGAGTGACCAAGCGATATCCTACGCAATGCAGGGCACGAAACCGGTCCCGACCTTCGCCGGGGAGGCGTTTACCCTGGGGTTTCGGAAAGGAGGTCCAGCTCTGGCTCCCCCGCCCCTTCTTCCTCCAGGGTCGCCAGCGTCACCCCGACCAGCCTGATCCCGGCCCGCAACGGATACAGCGTCGCCACCAGCCGCTCCGCCACGCCGATCAGATCGGCATGGCTCGCGACCGCGCTGCCCAGCGTCTTGCTGCGCGTGACGATGCGGAAATCGGCGTAGCGCACTTTCACCACCACGGTCTTGCCGGTGGTCCTGGTGCGTTCGCACCACGCCCAGACCTGGTCGGCCATGCGGCGGACCTGTTCGGTCACTTGTTCGGGCGTCGTCAGGTCGGTCTCGAACGTCGTCTCCGACCCCGACGACTTGCGCGGGCGGTCGGGAGTCACCTCGCGGTCGTCCTCACCGTGCGCGATCTTGTGGTACCATAGGCCCGATTTGCCGAAATGCGCCTGCAGGAAAGTGGGATCGCGCGCGCGCAGATCGGCGCCGGTGACGATGCCCAGCCGGTTGAGCTTTTCGGCGGTACGCGGACCGATGCCGTGGAAGCGCCCGACTTCCAATCCGGCGACGAAATCGCCGCCGGTGCCGGGCGGGATGACGAACTGGCCGTTGGGCTTGTTGTGATCCGAGGCAAGCTTGGCGAGGAATTTGTTGTACGAGATTCCGGCCGAGGCGGTGAGCCGCGTCGCCTCCAGGATGCGCGCGCGAATCTCGTTCGCGGTCGCGGTAGCCGAGGGCAAGCCGCGCAGATTGGCGGTGACGTCGAGATAGGCCTCGTCGAGCGACAGCGGCTCGACCAGCGGCGTGTAATGTTCGAAGATGTCGCGGATCTGGCGCGAGACGCTGCGATAGACGTCGAAGCGATGCGGCACGAAAATCAGGTCCGGGCAGCGGCGCAACGCCACCACCGACGGCATTGCCGATCGCACGCCGAACTTGCGCGCCTCGTAGCTCGCCGCCGCGACTACGCCGCGTCCGGTCGCCGACCCGACCGCCACCGGCCGCCCGCGCAACGCCGGGTCGTCGCGCTGTTCGACCGAGGCGAAAAAGGCATCCATGTCGATATGGATGATCTTGCGCGTCATAATGGACGAAATGCCGCGACGTCAGGCCCTTGGCAACCGTTCGCGTCGCGGGCAGGATGCAGACGGGGCTCGCAAGGGGCGTCGAGTGAAAAAGGGGGTCGTATGAGGAACAGCCGCGTCGGCAAAAGCTTGAGCGCGATCGCTGCGCTGGCCATGGTGTCGAGCTGCGGCGGCGGCGGAAGCGGCGGCTATGCGAGCGGGACGGGCAGTACGCCGACGCCCACCCCCACGCCGACCGCGACTCCCACGCCGACCGCCTCGGGCTGCTCGCTGCGTGAGCGCCAGAACTGGGCCTTCGCCCAGCTCAAGGAATGGTATCTGTTCCCCGACACGCTGCCGGCCAGTCTCGATCCGACGCCCTATGCGTCGGTCGAGGATTATGTCGACGCGCTGACCGCCACCGCGCGAGCTCAGCACAAGGACCGCTATTTCACCTACATGACCTCGATCGCCGAGGAGAACGCCTATTACAATTCGGGATCGAGCGCCGGTTTCGGCGTCCGCCTCGGCCTGACCCCCGACAACCGCCTGTTCGTGACCGAATCATTCGAGAACGGACCGGCGCTCCAGGCCGGAATCGACCGCGGATGGGAGATTGTCGCGATCGGCACGTCGACGTCGAATCTGGTCAACGTCAGCAGCCTGATCTCGGGCGGCGACACCACCGCGCTGGTCAACGCGCTCGGCCCCGACACCGCGGGTACCGCGCGCGTCCTGCGCGTGACGAACCCGAGCGGCACGACGAGCGTGGTCACCGTTACCAAGACCGATTTCGAGCTCGACCCGGTGTCGACCCGCTATGGCTTCAAGATCATCAATGATGGCGGGGAGCAGTTCGGCTACATCAATCTGCGGACCTTCATCAACCCGGCCGAGCAGCCACTCAAGGACGCGTTCCTGCAATTGCGCAGTGCGGGCATCACCAAGATCATCGTCGATTTGCGCTACAATGGCGGCGGCCTGATCTCGGTCGCCGATCTGATGGGCGACCTGATGGGGGCCAACCGGCTGCCGACCGATGTGTGGGAATATATGACCTTCCGCCCCGAGAAGTCGGCGGAGAACAGCAACCACACGTTCCAGGTCATGTCGCAATCGATCGCGCCGACCAAGGTCGCGTTCATCGGCGGCGGCGGCACGGCGTCGGCCAGCGAGTTGGTCATCAACGGCATGGTACCCTATCTCCATGCCAATGCCGGCCTGATCGGCAGCAACACCTATGGCAAGCCGGTCGGCCAGATCGCGATCGACAATAGCGCCTGCGACGACCGATTCCGCATCATCGCCTTCGCGATCCAGAACGCCGCGCACAACGGCGCTTATTACGACGGCCTCGCCTCGTTCATGGAAGCCAGCTGCCAGGCGGGCGACGACATCTCGTACCAGCTCGGCGACGCGCGCGAGCAATCGACGCGCCGCGCGCTCGATTATCTCGAAGGCAAAAGCTGCACGCCGGTGACCGCCAGCGCCAGTACGTCGGGCACGTCGTCGCAAGCGAGCAAGGCACCTTCGGTGATGCTGCAGTCGCGCGAACTGCTGTCGCCCAATCGTCCCTCGACGCGCCAGCGCGAGGTGCCAGGACTGTTCTGAGGCTTCGCGACTCTCGGCAGCCCCTCCCCTTCAGGAAAGGGGCGATTTGATGCTATCCGCGATCGAGCAGGTCGCGGATCCGCGCGGCCAAGTCCGAATAAGCGAACGGCTTGGTGATCAGCTCGACGCCGGGGTCGAGCCGGCCGTGATGGACGATCGCGTTGCGCGCATAGCCGGTGGTGAACAGCACCTTGATCTCCGGCCGTAGCCGGCGCGCCTCCACCGCGACGGTAGCGCCGGTCATGCCCTCAGGCAGAACGACGTCGGTGAACAACAGGTCGACCGGTCCTTCCTGGCGATCGAGCAGGCGCAGCGCCGACTGGCCGTCGTGCGCTTCGAGCACGCGATAGCCGAGTTCGCGCAACGCCTCGACCGTATAGGCGCGGACGTCGTCATCGTCCTCGCAGACCAGGATGGTCTCATCGCGCGACCCCTCGGGCACCGGCACGTCCTGGCCGCGGGCGTCGTCGGGCACCGTCTCGCCGATCAGGCGGGGCAAATATATCCGCACCGTGGTGCCCTCGCCGGGCTCGGAATAGACTTTGATGTGGCCGCCCGATTGCTTGACGAAGCCATAGACCATCGACAGGCCGAGCCCGGTCCCCTTGCCGACATCCTTGGTCGTGAAGAACGGCTCGAACACCCGGCCGAGCGTGTCGGCATCCATTCCCATGCCGGTGTCGGACACGCAGATCATGACATATTGGCCCGGCAATACGCCGGCATTGGCGGCGACATAGGCTTGGTCGAAATGAGTGTTGGCGGTCTCGATCGTGACCTTGCCGCCCTCCGGCATCGCGTCTCGGGCATTGACCGCCAGGTTGAGGATGGCGTTTTCGAGTTGGTTGGCGTCGGCCTCGACCTGCCACAATCCCGCCGCGAGCACGGTTTCGACCGCGACCACTTCGCCCAGCGTGCGGTGGAGCAGCTCGGACATGCCCATGACCAATTTGTTGGGCTCGAGCGGGCGCGGGTTGAGCGGCTGGCGTCGGGAGAAAGCGAGCAGGCGCTGGGTCAGCGTCGCCGCGCGTTCGGCACCGATCAGGGCATTGCCCAGGGCGCGTTGCACCCGCGCCTCCGCCTGGTCGCCGACATGGCGCTTCGCCGCCTCGACGTTGCCGGTAATGACGGTCAGCAAATTGTTGAAATCATGCGCGATGCCGCCGGTCAGCTGACCGATCGATTCCATCTTCTGCGATTGCCGCAACGCTTCCTGCGCGACCTCGCGCTCGTCGATCGCCGCGGCGATGCGATCCTCCAGCCCCTGGTTGAGCTCGCGCAACTCGTCCTCGACCCGCCGCCGCTCGGCCAGTTCGCGCTGCGCCGCCTGATAGAGCCGCGCATTGTCGATCGCGACCGCGGCCTGGCCGGCGATGCCGACCAGCAATTGCTCGTGGCGATCCTCGAAACGACCGGTCTCGCCATGGCCGAAGAACAGCCCGCCCAGCACTTCGCCCGAGCGCGACACCACCGGCACCGCCAGATACGACCGGACCGGCAAATGCCCCGGCGGCATACCGTGATAGGTATCCATCGTGCCGTAGCGCGGATCGGCCAGGATATCACCGGAGCGTACTACCCCGCTGCCCTCGAACGTCGGTCCGAAGATCGGCGTATTGCGCGGCATCGGAAATTTGTCGAACTCGGCGCGGTCGACGCCCGAGATCGTGTAGAGCATATAGCTCTCTCCGGCCGCGTTGATGACGTTGTAGAAGAACGCGCCGAATTGCGCGCCCGACAGCTCCACCCCGGCATCGGTGACCATCTGGACGACCGTGTCGGTATCGAGCTGCGCGGCGATCGCGCTGCCGATACGGTTGATCGTCTCGAGATTGCGCGCGGTGTGTTCGAGCATCTGGTGCGCGCGATGCTGTTCGGTGACGTCGAATCCTTCGCAAAACGTCCCGGTCACGCGCCCGGCATCGTCGACGACCGGCGAATAGATGAAGGTCAGCCGCCGTACCTCCTCCTCGGCGTCGGGCGCGCGGCGATAGCGGACCTCGGTGGCGTCGAACTCGACCGGCTCGCCGGTGCGATAGACCTGGTCGAGCGCCTCGAAGAACCCTTGGCCGGCAATGCTCGGAAAGGCCTCCCGGATCGACTTGCCGACCCAGTCGTCGCTGCCGAACACCCGGCGGTGCGCCTCATTGACGAAGCCGATGACATGATCGGGGCCGGTCATGGTGATGATGAAGCCCGGGGCCTGCTCGAACTGGCGGCGCTGGCGTTCCGCCTCCGCTTCCTTGCGCTTGCTCGCCAGCACGCGCTCGGTCGTTTCGACCACGATCGCCAGCACGCCGCCGGGCTTGCCGCTCTCGTCGATCACCGGCGAATAGCCGAGGTCGAGCCACACTTCCTCGAACCGACCCTGGCGATCGAGGGTCAGCACATGGTCGCGATAGGTCAGCGTGCCGCCGGCCAGCCCGACCTTCATGACATTGTCGTTGAAATCGGCGACCTCGGGCCAGCCTTCGCGCACCCGGCTGCCGAGCAAGGCCGGGTGGCGCTGGCCCGCGAACTCGGAATAGGCATCGTTGTAGATCATGATGCCTTCCTCGCCCCACAAGAGGACGAGCGGGATAGGCGAGCGCACCATGAAACTGATCGTGGTCTTGAGGCTTTGCGGCCAGCTGTCGATGCCGCCGATCGACGTGCTCGCCCAATCGTAGTCGGCGATGAGTGCCGTTATTTCCCCGCCGCTGTCGATGAAATCCGGCCGGCTGCCCCTCTGTTCGTCGACCAGATTTCCCTCCCTCGTCGCAGTCCCTGCGGGTCATTGGGGCACAGAACGAGACGGGTTGCAAAAGGTTGCGGTAGGATCGCCGCGGGCTAAGTTGGTGACGATGTCGGACATCCAGCCCCCCATTTCCGCCGCCACCCTGGTCCTGATGCGCGACCGCGCCGGCGCGCCGCCCGACATCCTGATGGTCGAGCGCGCCAAGGCGATGGTGTTCGCGGGCGGAGCCCTGGTCTTTCCCGGCGGCCGGGTCGATCCCGGCGACCGCGCGCTCGCCGCCGAGCTCGGCGGCGACCATGAGGATATGCCCTCGCGCATCGCGGCGATCCGCGAGACGATCGAGGAAGCGGGAGTTCCCGTCGGACTGACTCCAATGCCCGACGCGGCGACGCTGACCGCGTTGCGAGCAGGACTCCATGCCGGCGAGACGCTCGGCGTCCTGCTCGATCGCCATGGCCTGGCGCTCGATCTCGACGCGCTGACCTGGTTCGCGCGGTGGCTGCCGGCCCATGCTCATTTGCGGATCTTCGACACGCGCTTCTACCTCGCGCGCGCCCCCCGGGACGTCGCCGCGGCGACGGTCGACGCGACCGAGAACGTCCGGCTGTTCTGGGCCAGCGCCGCGCAAGTGCTGGCCGATTGCGATGCCGGCCGCGCGACGGTGATCTTCCCGACCCGCCGCAATCTCGAGCGGCTGGCGCAATATGCCAGTTTCGACGAAGCGGTCGCCGCCGCGCATGCTTTCCCGCCGCGCACGATCACGCCGTGGAGCGAAGTACGCGACGGCGTGCCCCACCTCTGCATTCCCGACGACCTCGGCTATCCGGTCGCAAGCGAAGTCCTGACCGCCGCGGTGCGGGGATGACACGCCGCCGCGGGCGCCGCGGGCGCCGGGCCGCCGCGCGGCGTGGCTGGGCCAGTCTCGGGATCATTGCGGCGCTGTTCGCGCTCGGGCTTGCATTCCTCCATTTCCGCAACCGCCCGCAGGACCTGCCCTGGACGCCGCTCGACCTCGGCCAGCCGGTCGGCTGGTTCACCGGCGCCAAGCTCGCCGCGCTCGATGACGATTATCCGCTGTGCCGCTCGCTGCTGACCCGCGCCGGCGTGCGCTTCGCCGAACTCGAGCCGGTCGAAAAGGGGCAATGCGGCTATGCCGATGCCGTTCGGCTCGATCCCGGCGGGGCGCGGACGATCGGGTTCGATCCCGCCAAGCCCGGCATGGCCTGCCCGGTCGCCGCCGCGCTGTCGATGTGGGAGTGGAATGTGGTCCAGCCGGCCGCCTTGCGCCATTTCGGCAGCCGGGTCGTCACCTTCGAGCATTTCGGAACGTACAATTGCCGCCCCATCGCGGGCAGCACCCATCTCAGCCAGCATTCCTATGCGCGTGCGATCGATATCGCGGGGTTCGTGCTGGCGGACGGGCGGCGGATCACCGTGGCGCGCGACTGGCGGGGAGAGGATGAGGAAGCGGCGTTCCTCCGCGATGTCCGCGATGGGGCATGCGGCCTGTTCTCGACGACGCTGTCACCCGACTACAATGCCGCGCATCACGATCACCTGCATCTCGACGAGCAGCCGCGCGGCGGATGGCGGGCCTGCCGGTAAGGACAGACCCGCGGAAAGTATTCAGTTGGGAAGCGGCGTCCCGGTCTCGACCTTCTCGACCCAGGCCGGGAAGAAGCTCGGCTGGCGGTTCGACCAGCCCGACGCCGTCGCTGCCGCCTCGCTGATCGATTGCAGCAGCTTGCGCCGCAGGTCCGGATGGAGATGCGGCAAGGCGGCAGCGGCGCAGAACGCGCCTGGCAGCCACGGCCGAACCTCGGCCCCGATCAACCGCTCGTAGAGGAAGCGATAGGCCGAGAAGCTGGTCAGCCGCCCCTGCCCCAGGTCGAACGCGGTCACCGTGATCAGCGGCGCCATGAAGATCTCGACCGAGTCGAGCCCGCTGTCGTCGGGCACCATCACGCGAATTTCGTCGAGCCGTTCGTACACCCGCGCCTGCGCGCGGATTGACGCCGCCTCCACCGTATCGCGCGACCAGCGCGTCAGCGCATCCTCGCGATCGAGCCCGACATCCAGGCTACGCCGCAGATAACGCTGCGTCGCTGCGGAAAATCCCGCGAATTCCTTGATCTCGGCCAATGTCATCGCGCCATCGGCCGGTCTCTTGCTGGCACTCATCTCGAACACCCCACCCGCTACCAATGCGAGGGATCATGCGCCCAGATGGTTAACGCCATGCTTAACGCCCCGTCGCCCCGCGTTAAGGATGGAATCACGGAACCTGTTGCGGCGCAACAAAGTTTGCGACGAAGCGTCGCAAAGCTGTGGATCGGTCAATAAGTGAGGGATTTAGGCAACGGTTCGTTACGCGGCCGGGGCGGGCCGGCCGCGCATGGAAGATCAGCTATCCTGCTGCCGCTCGGCTTCCGCCGCTTCGTCGAAGCCCGACGACTTGGGCGGCTCGCCGGAATCGCCCGGCTGGGTGGCCGAGGGCGGGTCGGAGGCGTCCATCGACTCGTCCAGCCCACGGTCGAGCTGCGCATCCTCGTTTTCCGGATTCTTTTCGAGTCGTTTCTCGATCGATTTGTCCTGCCCGGCATCCTGGCGCGGGTCCTGCGCCACTTGCTCGGCGGTGCCCTGGTCGTCGCGATCGACCGTGGGATGGTCGGTCATCTTACCCTCCTGATGGTTACGCAGGCAAAACGTGGCGGAGGCGAGTCGTGTTCCAACGAAAAGGCCCGGCGGATCGCTCCGCCGGGCCCATCGTGATCGCTGTCGTGGTCCGACTAGTTGCGGCTCGAGCCGAACAGGCGGAGGATGAACAGGAACATATTGATGAAGTCGAGATACAGCTGCAGCGCGGCCATGATCTTGACCCGGCCCTCGTCAGCGGTGCCGGCGACGTAATTGTACAGCGCCTTGGTCCGCTGCGTGTGCCAGGCGGTCAGGCCGGCGAAGATCAGCACGCCGACGGCGCTGATGACGACGCCGAGCGGCCCCGACTGCAGGAACATATTGACGACCATCGCGACGATCAGGCCGACCAGGCCGACGATCATGAAGGTGCCGACCGCCGACAGATCGCGCTTGGTGGTATAACCCCACAGGCTCAATCCCGCGAAGCCCGCCGCCGTGGCGAAGAATGCGCCGGCGATCGACGAGGCGGTATAGGCGATGAAGATCGTCGACAGCGACGCGCCGAGCAACGCGGCATAAGTCCAGAACAACGTCTGGAGCGTGCTCGTCGACATGCGCTGCTGGCCGAAGCTCATCGCGAAGACGATGCCGAGCGGCCCCAACGCGACGATCCAGCCGAGCGGCGACAGCCCGCCGGTCTGCAGATTCACCAGCGCGCGCCAGGCGCCCGAATAGGCGACGCCCAGCGACACGATGCCGGTCAGCAGCACCGCCGAGGCCATGTAATTGTACACGGACAGCATGAAGGACCGCAGCCCCGCGTCGTACGCGGCGCCGCGTGCGTCGGTGGCGGCGCCGAAAGGCGCCAGGCCAGGACGGGGGTCAGACCAATTGGCCATCGAAAACTCCTTTGCCCGGCCCCGATGGCCGGATGAGGCCAATATCGCCTCTCGCCGTGCGCTATTCAAGTGAAACACGCTCTCAGCAACATTCGGAAACAATCGGCGGATGCGTTAAGCACGTTCCGCCATGCATCGCCTGTTCGTCGCGCTCCGCCCGCCTCCCGATATCCGCCATCTGCTGACCGTCGCGATGGCCGGCGTCCCGCAGGCGCGATGGCAGGATGACGACCAGCTCCACATCACGCTCCGCTATATCGGCGAAATCGATCGCCCGCTTGCCGAGGACGTCGCGCTGGCGCTGGGCCAGGTCCATGGCGCGGCACCGCGCGTGGCGATCGCCGGCGTCGGGGCATTCGACAAACTCGGCCGCGTCGATGCGCTCTGGGCCGGCGTGACACCGCACGACGAACTGACCCGCCTGCACAAGAAGGTCGACCAGGCGCTGGTCCGGCTGGGCCTGACGCCGGAAGGCCGCGCCTATCTGCCGCACGTCACGCTCGCCAGGCTGCCGCGCAGCGCCGGCCGGGGCCCCGCGATCGACCGCTGGCGCGCCGACCATGCGGCGCTCGCCAGCCCGGTATTCGAGCTCGGCCACCTGATCCTCTATGAAAGCCATCTGACCGGCGAGGGCGCGCGCTACGAGGCGGTGGCGCGGTGGCCGCTCGATCGGGGGTGAACGAGTCACGGAGGCCGGAGTTGGATCAACATCAAAAGCCCCTCCCCTTCAGGGGAGGGGCTAAGGACTGGCTCACCCCTTCGCCAGCACCCCGCAGGCCAGCCGCGCGCCGCTGTTGCCCGACGGGTCGGTCTTCAAATCGTCGGCCGCCGCATGGATCACCATCGCCGCGCCGTCGGCATCCAGCAGCGCGTCGAACTTCGCCCCCGGCAGAGTCGTCGTCAGCGCGCCGCGGCCGTTCGCGCCGACCGTCAGAATGGGCATGTCGCCTTCGTGCGGCCCTTGCGGGTTCATCGATCCGTGCTTCATCCCGGTCGGGTTCCAATGGCCGCCGGCGCTGGCGAAGTCCGGGCCCTCGCATTTGCCGACCGTATGGAGGTGCGCGCCGTGCATCCCGGCCGGCAGCCCGTCGACCGTGACCGAGACCTTCAGGCCGCCCGGGACTTCGCGGATCGTGACCTTGCCGACCTTCTTGCCCGCCGCGGTCGCCAGCGTCGCCGTCGCCATGCGCCCGGCCGTCGCCGCGGTGGCCGCATAGCCCGCCACCACCATCGGTACGACCGCCATCATCGCCGCCAGTCCGCGCATCCCGATTCTCCCTGTGATCCGTGAGGGCTCGATCATCGGCCCGGCACGATCATTGCGCAAGCGTGGCGCGGCCCCGAATTTCGCTCGCGCCGCGCCGCGCGCGTGATATCCAGCGGCTGACAGGGAGGGCGAAGCGTGCGCGGCAAGTGGTTGCTATGCCTCATCATCCCGCTCGCGGCGTGTGGGCGGAACGAGAACGACCCGACCCCGCCGCGGGTCGATTCGGCACCGGTCATCCCGCAGCTCGGCTCGACGCTGGTGGTCCCGGTCAGCGTGCCGCTCGCCGAACTGGAGGGCGAACTCAACCGCGCCACGCCGCAGACCTTGTGGTCGATCGACCAGCGCGAGGACAAATGCGTGCCGGCGCAGCGCATCACCGCCTGCGCGATCAAGCGCAAGGACGGCAGTTGCCGGATCGGCATCAAGAAATTGAAGGTCACGCCCGATCTGTCGTGCCGCATCGTCGGCCAGGTCACGCGCGGCCGCATCGCGCTGGGCGGCAGCGGCGCGGACCTGACCATCTCGCTGCCGGTCCGCGCCACGGTCAGCGCGAAGGATGTCGGCGGCATCATCAAGCGCGAGACCGCGACCGGCGCCGCCGATGTCCATGCGGTGGCCAAGCTGAGCATGACCAGCGCCTGGCGCCCGACCGCGACGGTGCGCATCGCCTATGACTGGACCAACCCGCCGGGCGTGACGATCCTGGGCAAGCGCATCACTTTCGTCAGCAAGGCCGACGCCAAGCTCGCCGGCGTGGTCGCCGGGCTCGAGCGCAGCTTGCCGCAGCAACTCGCCAAGGTGCAGGCACGCGACAAGGTCGCCGCGGCGTGGCGCCAGGGCTTCGCCACCTTGCTGCTCAATCGCGACAATCCACCGGTATGGATGCGGATCACGCCGCAGCGGCTCGGCGTGCAGGGTTATCGGGTGCAGGGTCGCAACCTGTCGCTGACCGTCGCCGCGGAGGCGCTGGCCGAAACCTTCGTCGGCATCCGGCCCGACGCCCCCAAGCCGACTCCCCTGCCCCCGGCGTCGGCGGCGATCGGCGGGCACGGACTGCGCTTCAACATCCCGGTGCTGGCCGATTATGGCGAGCTCGAACCGGTGGTCGAGCGCGCGCTGGCCAAGCGCGCCGCGCGCGGCATCACCTTGCCCAAGCTGGGGCCGGTCGACGTCACCTTCGGCAATGTCACCATCTATGCGACCAAAGGCGGGCGCCTGGCGGTAGGCGTGCCGGTGCGGGCGAAGCTGCAAAGCGGTTACCTCGGAGAGCGTCGCGGGCAGGTCTGGCTGACCGGATTGCCGTTCAACGACCCCGATTCCGAGGTGATCCGGGTCGACGACCTCAAGATCGCGACCAGGAGCGACAGCCAGGCGGTCGACCTGCTCGCCGCGCTGTTCACCGATCCCGACACGGTCGGCGCGATCCAGGCCGCGCTGACCGAGAATTTCGCCAAGGATTACGACCACGTCCTGACCGCGGCGCGCGGCGCGCTGGCGCAGCGGCAACAAGGCGATTTCCAGCTCGCCGCGACCATCACCCAGGTCCATCACGGCCGCATCGCGGTAACCGGCCGTGGCCTGTTCCTGGCGGTCGAGGCGCGCGGCAATGCCAGCATCCTCTATCGCCCGCACCGGTGAGCGAGGGCCGGACGCGGTCTGCACGCCCCGACGGCCAAAAAATGTCCCGCTCGGAGCGCAACGGTTCGCGCTGCGATTCTTAATGCCGAATCCAAGAGATACGAGGGAAAAGCCGGACGCTCGGTCGACGAGGCCTGCGGCACGGCGGATCCCGGCACCAGGCCGGGATGACGAAGGATGTGGGTAGCCGGTGTCGCGCCATCGCTCTTTCAAAGGCAGGCCTGGCCGCACCCAGGGGCAACCCGGCGAGCCTATTCCCCTCCGCGACCTCGGCGCCTCTGCGCGAACCGCAATCTCCGCGCGTCCGCGTGAACAGCCCGCCCGAGCCTCACCCCGCCGGGCAAGCCCCCGTCCGCACCCCGCTGACACTTCCTACCCCCAGCACGATCGTCGCACGGCGCTCGAACGCCAGCGCCTGCCATCGCCCGCTATTGCCGATCGCGGTACGGCTCCTGAGGAACGTCAGCTGCATCAGCTCATATTGCTCGGGATCGATTCGCCCGGCGTCGATCAGGCAATTCCACACCGCGACATTCCACGGCCAGTCGCGCGCGATGCCGTCCTCGTCGATCGTTCGCGCCAGCGCGCCGTACCAGTCGACGATCGCGCGCAGCCGCGGCCAGCGCTCGGCGGCGGGCATCGCGGCGAGCTTGGCGCGGAGCCGGGCGATGTCCTCGTCGGCGGGAAGGCCGCCCTGCTGCACGCGGGTGTCGATCGCCCAGCGCACCTTGCGCGGCGTGATCGTCTCGCCCGCGAAGATGCGGAGCACGTCGAGCCGCACCTGATCGAGCAAGGCGACATAGGCGTCGGTCTGCACCTGGAGCATCGCGTCGCTCTCGAACAAGGCCGTCAGCTCGGCGGCGAGCGCGGGCGACAGCGTGCCTTTGGCGTCCTCCGCCGCCAGGATCGCCTCGCGGCATTTCCCCGCGACCGGCACCGCCAGGCAGTCCTTCGAGAACAGCAATTTGCCATAAGTCGGCGCCAGCGCGGTGCGCGCCCGCTTGAAATCGCGCTTGTGCCGGAACTGCTTGCGCCACGCCGCGAGCACCGGCTGCAGGCTGCCCGTCCCGAAATTCCACTGCGCCATTCCGACCGAGATCAACTGGCTGTCGAAATTGCCGGTCGGCGTCGCCCAGCAGCCCGAGGTCTCCGGAACCGACGTCTCATGCATCCGCGCGAAGATCGCGGCGCGGTCGAGCCCGATCTCCGCGAGCCGCGCGGCGGCGGCGGGGTCGATGCGGATCGAGGGCACGTCGGCGACCACGCGGCAGGGCTGCTCCGG
>NZ_JBQCCN010000250.1:0-3436 GCF_051962185.1 Sphingomonas sp. | reverse complement strand
ACGCCGGCGGTGACGATGATGACGTCCGCGCCCGCGATATCGGCATAATCGTTGGTGCCGCTGATCTTCGCATCGAAGCCGTCGATCGGGCCGCACTGGCTGAGGTCGAGCGCCTTGCCCTGGGGGACGCCTTCGACGACGTCGAACAGGACGATGTCGCCCAATTCCTTCTGGGCGGCGAGATGGGCGAGCGTGCCGCCGATATTGCCGGCGCCGATCAGCGCGATCTTCTTGCGGGCCATTAAACACTCCTAAGCGCGAGTGGACGCGCGCATCGGGCGCGCGGGAACGCGACGGCGCTTAGGCGTTTGGCTGTCCCGAAGCAACCGCTAAACGGGACGAATTAACATCCGGTACTGCAATTGGTTCGCAAGAGCAATAGAGAGTCAATCATCGGCGTAACGCCGCTCGCCCGTCGCCGCGTTGAACCATACGGTGACCGGGCGACCGCTCGCTTCGTCGAGGAATCGTTCGTTGGTCGGGCGCCAATTGGGATCGAGCGGCTCGCTGGCATTGCCGCGATAATGCACGCGTTCGAACAGGATTCCGGCGACCAGGACGGCGGGCAGGATCAGCATCGGCCAGCCGGCCGCGTCGTACAAGGTCAGCCACGTGCCGACCGCCAGCCAGGCGAGACCGAGCGCGAGGACGACGTTGCGGAGCATATCAGGGCGCCGGGTCGAGGACGACCGCCGTGCCATAGGCGACGACCTCATTCATCGATTGCGCGATCTCCCCCGAGTCGAACCGCATCATGACGACGGCGTTGGCGCCCATCACCGTGGCGTTCTGGACCATCCGGTCGATCGCGTGGCGTCGAGCATCCTCGACCAGCCTTGTATATTCGGGAATCTCGCCGCCGACGATCGAGCGCAGCCCGGCGGTGATGTTGCCGCCCAGCCCGCGGCTGCGGACGACGACGCCGAACACCTGGCCGAGCACGGCGGCGACGTTGTGACCGGGAACGTTTTCGGTGGTGGTGACGATCATCGGACGCCTCCTGCTGTTTGCCGGAGCCTAATGCGCGGGGAAGGCGATGGCCAGCGTGGCGATTTCACGCGATCTTAAGCACGTCGCGGCACATCCGCTTCATGGGCGATCGCAAGGGGCAGACGGTCATCGCAATAGACGCGCTGCGCTTCGCCTGCGCGATGCTGGTCGTCATCTATCATTTCGGCGTCGCCTATTGGCTGTCACCCAGTCCCCACGGCGCGGTGCTGCTGGCGGCGACCGGGCCCGGTTTCGCCGGAACGCCTGTCGCCCGCGTCGGGTGGATCGGCGTCGAATTGTTCTTCGTCATCTCGGGCATCGTGATCGCGCGGTCGGCGCAGGCCGGCAACCGGCGCGATTTCCTGGCCAGGCGCGCATTGCGACTCGCGCCGGCGGCCTGGGTCTGCGCGACGATCACCGCCGCAGCGCTCGCGACGGCGGGATTGGGCGACATCGCCGGCGCTTGGTCGCGCTCGGTGGCGTTCTGGCCGGTCGGCGTCCAGATCGACGGGTCGTTCTGGACGCTCGGCGTCGAGCTCGTCTTCTATCTGTTGGTGGCGTTCGCGCTCGGCGCGGGCAATCCGCGGCGAGTCGAGCGCGTCGGTGCCGCGATCGGCCTGGCGAGCGCCTTGTTCTGGCTCGCGTGGCTGGCGGGCGGCCCTGCGCTGACGACCGTGCCGGAGGTCCGTACCGTGCAACTGACGCTGCTGCCGCACGGCTGCTTCTTCGCGACCGGGATGTTGATCGCTGCGATCGACCGCGGCATCACGCCAGCGCGGGTCGCGGCGCTCATAGCGCTGACCGCGGTCGGGACGATCGAGATCGTACAGCATGTCCATGAGCGCGCCGCCCACGGCGTCGCCTCGTCTGCGGTCGTGGCGATCGCGATCTTCCTCGCCGGGCTCGTGCTGTTGCTGGCCGCCGCGCGCCTTCAGCCGGTACTGGCGCGGGCGATCGATCCGGGGACAGCGCGAACGATCGGGTTGATGACCTATCCGCTCTATCTGCTGCACCAGGATCTCGGCGCCGCGATGCTCGCCGCGCTAGTACGAGCGGGGCTGTCGCTGTCGGCCGCGGCCGCGGCGACGTTGATCGCGTTGCTGGCGCTGGCTTGGCTGATCGCGACGGCGATCGAGCCGGCGGTCCGACGGCCGCTCGCCGTCGCGATCAGTCGATTCCGTGACCCTGTGCCAGATACGCGTCCGACCGCATTTCCTCGAGCCGGCTGACAGTGCGCTCGAACTCGAAGCGGCCGTCGCCTTTCTCGTAGAGCTGCGCCGGCTCGGCGTCGGCGGCGGCGAGCAATTTGACCTTGTGCTCGTAGAGTGCGTCGATCAGCGAGACGAAGCGCGCGGCTTCGTTACGATTCTCGGGCCCCAGCCTGGGAATGCCGACTAGGATCACGGTGTGATAGCGCCGCGCGATCGCGAGATAATCGGCCGCGCCGCGCGCCTCGGCGCACAATTTCTTGAAGCTGAACACCGCGACGCCCTTGAGCGACTTGGGCACGTGGAGCGTGCGCCCGCCTTGCACAGGAATGTCCTCGCTGGGCACGTGCGCGGCGTCCTCGGGCGGGTAATCGGTCAGGCGGAAGAAGGCCGCGGAGAGTTCCTTCGTCACCTCCGGACCATTGGGCACCAGCCAGGTCTCCTGCTGGCCGAGCCGGTCCCGGCGGTAATCGACCGGGCCGTTCAAGGGCAGCACGTCGAGCCGCTGTTCGATCAGGTCGATGAAGGGCAGGAAATGCTCGCGGTTGAGGCCGTTCTTGTAGAGATCGCGGGGCGGCCGGTTGGAGGTGGTGACGACGGTCACGCCCGCCTCGATCAGCGCGGTGAACAGCCGCGACAGGATCATCGCGTCGGGCGAGTTGGTCACCATCATCTCGTCGAACGCGAGCAGCCGGGCTTCCTCGGCGAGCGCGGCCGCGACGGGAGCGATCGGGTCGCCGGCTTCCTTCTTGCGCTCCTCGGCGATGCGATGGTGCACTTCGAGCATGAATTCGGCGAAATGGACGCGGCGCTTCCGGTTGATCGCGAGACAGCCGAAGAACAGGTCCATCAGCATCGATTTGCCGCGCCCGACATCGCCCCACCTGTAGATGCCGCGCGGCGAGTCTGGCTTGCGGCCGAGCGCGCGCCACAGCACCGAGCCCCGCTTGGGGTGGGCTTCGAGTTCCTGCTGGAGATGATCGAAGCGCCGGGCGGCGGCTTCCTGATCGGGATCGGCGCGGAGCTCGTTGGCGGCGATCAGGGCGTGGTATTGCTGGAGGACGGTGGTCATCTCCCTCTCCCCTTTGGGGAGAGGGTTGGGGAGAGGGGCAGTGCCGCAAGCGCGTCGCCCGTGGCGGGGGGGCGGGGCCGCGCCCCCCCCCCCCCCGCGGGGGGGGGAAGGAGCACCCGCACGAGCCCCCCCCCCCCCCCCCCCCCGCCGCGCCGAGGCCCCGGGG
>NZ_JBQCCN010000249.1:0-5865 GCF_051962185.1 Sphingomonas sp. | reverse complement strand
GCTGCCAGGTGACGCGGTCGAGCGGCTATGCGCTGCTCGACAACACCACGTGCCGGCTGATCGAGCAGCGTTTCCGCTACAGGCCCTCGCTCGACGAGGACGGCACGCCGATCCGCTCGATCATCGTCGAGAAGCACACCTTGGTGAATCCGCTGAGGGACGATCCGGACGACCGTTAAGTCGGCGGAGCATGAAGCGCGTGCAATGCCAAAACTTCACCCCCGGCCTTGTGCCGGGGTCCACCGGGCGGCGGGCCCTGGTGTAGAAGCTCTATTCCCGGGTTGATGCTCTATGGACCCCGGCACAAGGCCGGGGTGACGAAGTCGGCAGAACTGCAGTTGAAAGATGCAGCTCAAAGCGCCGCCAGATCGATCGGCCCGTTCTTGTCGAGCGTCTCCGCGGCATCAGGCATCGGATATTTGAGGCCGGTCGCGCAATTGAACAGCACCACCTCATCCTCCTCGTTGACCAGCCCGTCAGTCAGCGCCTGGCGATAGGCGGCGAGCGTCGCGCCGCCTTCGGGGCATAGCAGCAGCCCGTCCTGGCGCGCGCAATCGTCGACCGCTTTCAGGATCGCGGGGTCGCCCACCGCCAGCGCCTTGCCGCCGCTCTCGCGCACCGCGCGCAGGATCAGGAAATCGCCGACCGCCTTGGGCACGCGAATACCGGCGGCGACGGTGTGTGCGTCCTCCCAGCGCTCGGCATGTTCCTCGCCCGCTTCGAACGCGCGGACGATCGGGGCGCAGCCCGATGCCTGGACCGCGAACATCTTGGGGCGTTCGGGGCCGATCCAGCCGAGTTTCTCCAGCTCCTCGAATGCTTTCCACATGCCGATCAGGCCGGTGCCGCCGCCGGTCGGGTAGAAGATCGCCTTGGGCAGTCGCCAGTCGAATTGCGCGGCGAGTTCGAGGCCCATCGTCTTCTTGCCCTCGATCCGGTACGGCTCCTTGAGCGTCGAGAAGTCGAACCAGAGCCCTTCGGCGGCGCCTTTCCCGACGATCGCGCCGCATTCGTCGATCAGGCCGTTGACGCGATAGACGCGCGCACCTTGCGCCGCGATCTCGCGCACGTTGATCTCTGGCGTGTCGTCGGGACACAATACGATCGTCTCGATCCCGACGCGACTGGCATAGGCCGCCAGCGCGGCGCCGGCATTGCCGTTGGTCGGCATCGCGATCTTGGTGACGCCGAGCTCCTTGGCCATCGCCACCGCCATGACCAGCCCGCGGGCCTTAAACGAGCCCGTCGGCAGGCGACCTTCGTCCTTGACCAGCACCTTGCGGCCGCCCGACTTGGCGATCGGCACCAAAGGCGTCTCGATCTCACCCAGGCTGACCACGTTCGCGGTGTGCCGCACCGGCAGCAATTCGCGCCAGCGCCACAGATCGGTCGGCCGCGCCTCGACCATCGCCCGCGGCAGGAACCCGCGCACCGCGTTCAGATCGTAGCGTACCAGCAGCGGCTTGCCCGCCTTGGACAGGCCGTGAAGCTGGTCCGCCTCATAATGCTCGCCGGTCAGCGAGCATTCGAGATGGGTGACGAAGGTCGGGCGATCGGCGGTGAGGTTGGGGTTCATGGATCGGGGGCTTGTCCGGCAGCGAAATTAGCTGCGCCCAGATCGACTATCTCGGTCGCCAATGCCAGCGGCAATTCGGCCAAATCGGAGACGCTCCGCGAATGGCGATAATATCGGTCGACGGCATATTCGATGCCGATCGCGCCCAAGACGATATCGCTGCGCCGTTCGACCTCGGCGATCACCGAGCGGATATGGCGAACGAGATAGCCCTCCCCATTCTCGAATAATGTCGAATCATCGACGGGGGCGCCGTCGGAGAGCACGATCAGGATCTTCTGGCGCTCCGGACGTGCTGCCAGCGCGGCGACGGCGTGGAGGATTGCCTCACCATCGACATTCTCACGCAGGACATCCGGATGGAGCATTGCCTGCCAGTCGAGATCGTCGAGCGGTTCGTCGAAGCCCTTGTAGCGGAGATGGAGCAACACGCACAGGCGGCCAGGGCGTTTCGGCCTACCCGCCTCCACCCATTTCGCTCGCGCATCACCGCCACGCCAGCCCAGCGTGGTGAACCCGGTCACCGCCAGCGCCATGTTGCGCTGCTGAAACCAGTCAGCAATCCATTTTACGGTGGGCGCCACCTGCACGATCCGATCGCGCATCGAACCCGACTGATCGATCAATAGCGACACCGCTATCGGCCGATCGTTGCGGAGATCCTCCAGCTTCGCCGCCGCGGCGTCGAATGCACCTGATCGATCGGCCAGCCGCGTCGCCGCATCGAGGCGCGCCCGCCATTTGCCCCTGCGCGGCGACCCGAGGAATTTTTCGCCGCCTTCGGCCACTACCTGCAGGGCCGGCGCCTCACGCGCTGTGACTTCGCGATCGAATTCGCTCGTATAGACGCGATATGGCGTGCCATCGGGTTCGTCGGGGACTGGCGTCCGACCGCGTTCGCGGCGCCGCCGGAAGAATCCCCAGAACACCAATAGGAAGAAGACAAAGGTCAGAATCGGCGTGAGCCACACGCCGATATCCAACCCTGGCGTCACTCCGGCTTCTTCGCCACACCCACCAGCGACGGGCGCAGCAGGCGGTCCTTCAGCATGTAGCCGGCCTGCATTTCCTGAACGATCGTGCCCGGCGCCTGGTCCGAAGGCACTTCCAGCATCGCCTGGTGCTGGTTGGGATCGAGCGGCAGGCCCATCGCGGCGATGCGGGTGATGCCGTTCCTCTGGAACACGGCGTCGAGCTCGCGCTGCGTCGCTTCGAGCCCGGCGATCAGGCCCTTCAGCCGGTCGTCCTCGCGCAGATCGGCCGGAATCGCCGACAGGCCGCGCGACAGATTGTCTGCGACCGACAGCACGTCGCGCGCGAAGCTCGTCACCGCATAGGCGCGCGCGTCGGCCGCTTCCTTCTCGGCGCGGCGGCGGACGTTCTGCGTTTCGGCATGGGCATACATCGTCGCCTGCTTGGCCTCGGCCAGCTCGGCCTCCAGCCGGGCGATATGGTCGTGCTCGGCCACTTCGGGCGCGGCCTGCGCGGTTTCGGCGCGCAGAGTCTCGGCGTCGGTGGCGGTCGCGGTGTCGATCTTCTCGTCTTCGGTCATTTTTCTCTTCGTCTTGGATTGCTCTCAACCGATCAAGCGGGAGAGGGTTGCGGCGGTGAAATCCACCATGGGCACGACTCGCGCATAGTTCAACCGGGTCGGCCCGATAACCCCCACCACGCCGACCACTCTTCCGTCGACCCCACGGAACGGCCGCGCGATGACAGAGGATCCCGACAGCGCGAACAATTTGTTCTCCGCGCCGATGAAGATCCGGGTCGATTCGGCGGTCCGCGCGCTGTCGAGCAGCCCCGCCACTTCCTGCTTGCCCTCGAGATCGTCGAGCAAGTCGCGGATGCGCTCGAGATCCTCGGCCGCCGCCGCGTCGATCAGCCGCCCCTGCCCGCGCACGATCAGCACCGGGCGGCGATCCGAATCCTCGCTCCATACCGCGATCCCCTGTTCGACCAGTGCCGCGGCGGCGCGATCGAGCGCGGCGCGATCGGCGGCGAGCTGGCGTTCGAGGCGGGCCCGCGCCTCGCTGAAGGTCAACCCGCCGAGCGTTGCGGTCATGTAATTGCCCGCCTGGACCAGCACCGACGCGGTAGTGCCGGGCGCGAGATCGACGACGCGGTTCTCGACCTGGCCGTCGTCGCCGACGATCACCGCGAGCGCGCGCCCGGGCGATAACGGTACGAAACTGATCTGCCGCAACACCAATTCGGCCTTGGGCACCAGCACCAGCCCGGCGCAGGCCGACAGGCCGCTCAACGCCGCGGTGGTCGCCGCCAGCGCTTCCTCGACCGGGCCCGAGCGCACCGCCCTGCCCTCGATCGCGGCGCGCTCCTCCGCGCTCGGCTCGGCCACGCGCATCATGCCGTCGACGAACAGCCGCAGCCCCAGGTCGGTCGGCATCCGCCCGGCGCTGGTATGCGGATGGCTGAGCAGCCCCAGCGCCTCGAGCTCTGCCATGACGTTGCGGATCGAGGCCGGCGACAGGCTGAACACCCCGGCATCGGCGAGCGTGCGCGACCCCACCGGCTGGCCGGTGTCGAGATAGCCCTCGACCACCGCGCGAAAGATGTCGCGCGCGCGATCGGAGAGCTCGGTGACGGCGGGGGCGGTCATGGCGGTGATGTAGGCGGAGGGGCCACCGCGCTCAATGCCACGGCTAGCAGTATGCATTTCCCTTTTGGCGGAGGCACGCGCGCGCCTCGCCGACTTGCCGTTGCGTCAATGGCGTCGCGGCCGGGCTCAGCGAGAGATCGAGCAACGCCCTCGTCACGGCGAGATCGAGTTCGCGATCGGTCTTGCAGCCCCTCAGGCGCGACGGCGCGCCACCGCCGGACCAGCGAATGTCATAGTCGCTGGCGCCATAGCGAAGGCGCTCGTCCGCCCCGTTCAGCGGACATGGCACGCCGCGATCAAGCGTTCCCGCCGGGCGCAGCGGGGCGAGTTCCTCGCGAAACGCGGCGGCGGCAGCGGACGGCACATCGAACGTCCGGACGCGGCCCAGCGCGGGTCGGAACGCGAATTGGCGGACGACGACCCGCCGTTCCCCGACCAGCGATATTTTGAAATCGGGACAAAGCCCGGCGCAGATGCCGACGATCGGTCGCACGCGTATCGAAATCGTCGACGGAGAGCTCGTCGCCCGTCCGGCACCGGAAACCAGCGCCGCAACGCACAGCATGGAAATTCGCAGGGCCGTCATAGCGGCAGACTGGCGCGCTTCGTCCAGGGCGTCTAGGGCCGTTGCGTCCGTTATCAGGAGATTCCCCAATGCGCCCCAGCGGCCGCGCCCCCGATCAGATGCGCGCGATCACCATCGAGCCCCATTTCACCAGGCACGCCGAAGGATCGGTACTGGTCGGGTTCGGCGACACCAAGGTGCTGGTGACCGCCAGCGTCGAGGATCGCTTGCCGCCCTGGCTGCGCGGAAAGGGCCAGGGCTGGGTTACCGCCGAATATGGCATGCTGCCGCGCGCAACCCACACTCGCGGCGCGCGCGAAGCGGCCCGCGGCAAGCAATCGGGCCGCACGCAGGAAATCCAGCGGCTGATCGGGCGCAGCTTGCGCGCCGTCACCGACCTGACCCTGCTCGGCGAGCATCAGATCACGCTCGATTGCGACGTCATCCAGGCCGATGGCGGCACTCGCACCGCGTCGATCTCGGGCGCCTGGGTCGCGCTGCGGCTGGCAATCAATGGCCTACTCCGCAATGGCAAGCTCTCGGCCGATCCGCTGACGCAGAAGGTCGCGGCGGTCAGCTGCGGCATTTATCAGGGCACGCCGGTGCTCGACCTCGATTATGACGAGGATTCGGGTGCCGACACCGACGCCAATTTCGTCCTGCTCGAAAGCGGCAACATCGCCGAGGCACAGGCCACCGCCGAACATGCAACCTATGACGAGGAAGCGTTGTTGAGGATGCTTCGGCTGGCGCGGATCGGATGCAACGAGATCTTCGCGGCACAGGCAAAGGCGGTCGCATGAGCGGCGAAAGCGATCATCCCCAGGCGATCCGCAAGCTCGCCCCCGGCAAGCTGGTCATCGCCAGCCATAACGAGGGCAAGGTGCGCGAGATCGAGGCGCTGCTGGGACCGTACGGCATCCAGCCGGTCTCGGCGAAATCGCTCGATCTGCCCGAGCCCGAGGAGACCGGCACGACCTTCGTCGCCAATGCCGAATTGAAGGCGTTGCAGGCGGCCGATCTGTCGGGCCTGCCCGCGCTCGCCGACGACAGCGGGCTGTGCGTCGAGGGCCTGGGCGGCGACCCCGGCATCTTCTCGGCGCG
>NZ_JBQCCN010000248.1:0-6376 GCF_051962185.1 Sphingomonas sp. | reverse complement strand
CGCACCTTGCCCGATTTCCCGATGCTCAACGCGCGCTATGACGACGAAGCGGGCGTGGTGACGCGGTCGGGCCGCGTCCATCTCGGCATGGCGGCCCAGACCGATGCCGAGGGCAAGACGCCGGCGTACGAGACCGAATCTCCCTCTCCCCATCCGGGAGAGGGGCAGCCGCAAGCGGCGTCGTCCGTGACTCCCCCTCTCCCCAGCCCTCTCCCCCATGGGGAGAGGGAGCATGCGGCCGTCCTCGCCTCTCCCGCCGTGCGTCAGCGCGCCAGGGAGCTCGGCGTCGATCTCTCGCAGGTCAAAGCCAACGGCGACCGTATCCGCCACGCCGACCTCGACGCGTTCCTGCGCTATGGCGGGGCCCAGGGCTACCACGCCCCGCACGCCAGCCGCGCCCGCGAGGACGAGACCATCAAGGTCATCGGCATGCGCCGCCGCATCGCCGAGAACATGCAGGCGGCCAAGCGCCACATCCCGCATTTCACTTATGTCGATGAGATCGACGTGACCGCGCTCGAAGAGATGCGCGCGGACCTCAACAATAACCGCGGCGGCCGGCCCAAACTGACCATGCTGCCGTTCCTGATCGTCGCGATCTGCCGCACGCTTCCCGACTTCCCGATGCTCAACGCGCGTTACGACGACGACGCGGGCGTGGTGACGCGGTCGGGCCGGGTCCATCTCGGCATGGCGGCGCAGACCGACGCCGGACTCACCGTTCCCGTGATCCGCGACGCGCAGGACAAGAATGTCTGGCAGCTGGCGAGCGAGATTTCGCGCCTCGCCGAAGCGGCGCGCACGCAGAAGCTCAAGCCCGAGGAGCTCGGCGGCGGCACCATCACCGTGACTTCGCTCGGCCCGCTCGGCGGTATCGCGACGACGCCGGTCATCAACCGGCCCGAAGTCGCGATCATCGGTCCCAACAAGATCGTCGAGCGCCCGGTCTTCCGTGGCGACGACATCGTCCGCGCCAAGCTGATGAACCTGTCGATCAGCTGCGATCACCGCGTCGTCGATGGCTGGGACGCGGCGAGCTACGTCCAGCATCTGCGCAAATATCTCGAGACCCCGGTCCTGCTGTTCGCCGACTGACCTCCGCCGCTGGTAAAGCGGCTCGAATGAGCGCATCCTCCCCGCCAGGGAGGGACGGCAATGGCATTGCAGGTGATCGGCGCGGGACTCGGCCGAACGGGGACGCTCACGCTCAAGACGGCATTGGAGATGCTCGGCTTCGCGCCGTGCCATCACATGGTCGAGGTGTTCGCCCATCCCGAGCAGCGGCACTTCTGGCTGCGCGCCGCCAGGGGCGAAGCGGTCGAGTGGGAAGAGATGTTCGGCGGTTACAACGCCAGTGTCGACTGGCCGAGCGCGCATTTCTACGCCGCGTTGGCCGATCGCTATCCGGAAGCGAAAGTGATCCTGACGCGGCGCGATCCGCAGCGCTGGTTCGAAAGCATCTCGGAAACGATCCTCAAGGCGATGAGCATGCACGAGGGCCCGGCGCCCGACGACCATTTCATGCGGTTCGGCGACATCATCATCGCCGAAAACACCTTCGGGCGCGATTTCGGCGCGGCCAATGTCATCGCCGCGTTCGAGCGCCACAATGCGGAAGTCCAGCGGATCATCCCGCCCGAGCGGCTGTTGGTGTTCGAGGCCGCGCAGGGCTGGGATCCGCTCTGCCGCTTCCTCGGCGTCGGCGTCCCCGACACGCCGTTCCCGCGGACCAATTCGCGTGAGGAATTCTGGCAGCATACCTTGCCGCCCGAATTGACCGCACCGGTCATCCCGGCGGCGGGCTGATGGCGCACTGGCTGCTGACCTACGATCTCGCGCCCGATTATCTCGATCGGCGGCCGGCGTATCGCGATCTCCATCTCGAATGCGCCTGGGCGGCGGTCGAGCGCGGCGAGCTGGTGCTGGGCGGCGCGTTGGGCGATCCGACCGATCAGGCGATGCTGCTGTTCGCCGGCGCCGATGCGTCGGCGGCCGAAGCGTTCGCGCGCGCCGATCCCTATGTCGTCAACGGCCTGGTGACCGGTTGGCGGGTGCGCCCTTGGTTCACCGTGGCCGGCAATGATGCCGCCACCCCGGTGAGGCCGTAGCGGCCCGACACACTTGTGCGACAAACCGGGCCTAGCCTCCGGCTCGCAAGAGTGTGGGCGGAGTAGAGCCGATGGGGTTGTTGCTGGGATTGATGCTGATGGCCGGCGCGCAGGCGGTCCCCCCGGCACCCATCCGCCCGTTGGCCGGATCGTTGCCCGCCGACGACAAGCCCGTCGGGGATCGGCGGGAGCGCCCGCGCGGCCCTTTGTTCATCAGCCCGATGGGGGAGCCGTTTCGCGGTCCGGATGCGATCGACCAATGGTTCAATGGCGCGGACACCAACCACGACGGGGTCCTGACCCTGGCCGAATTCACCGCCGACGCCGATCGTTTCTTCCTCAAGCTCGATCGCGGGCATGACGGCGAGATCGATCCCGACGATATCGACTATTACGAGACCGTGCTCGCGCCCGAAATCCGTACCGGCGGGGAGGGCGGCACGATGCGTACCCGGGCCGGCGGCGGCGGGGGGCGTCGAGGTGGCGGCGGACGTCCCGGCGGCGGTGGCCGGGGCGGTTATGGCGGTGGCGGCGGCCGCATGGGTGGTGGGGGCGACGCGAGTGGCGGCGGATCGGGCGACACCACACAGCCGCGCTATGCCGACGTCAAGCGCGGCGCCGCGCGTTTCTCGTTCTTCGATTATCCCGAGCCGGTCACCGTCGCCGACACCAATTTCAATCGCGGTGTCGATCCCAAGGAATTCCGCGACGCCGCGGCCGACCGCTTCGCGATGCTCGACACCAATCACGACGGCAAGATCACCCGCGGCGAATTGCCCAGGCTGAACGCGCCGCCGATCGGCCAGTTCGGCAAGGGCAAAGGCGGCCGGGCGCGCGGCCAGGGGCGCTGGCAACGCGGAGACGGCGATTCCGATCGCGGCGCACCCCCGGCCGGCACCGGCGACGCCGCGACACCCTGATCGTCAATAGCGGACCGGCGCGTCGAGCAAACCCGATTCCGCCATCTTGCGCCGGGCTTGGGCGGATAGCGCGTTCTGCTCCTCGACCGCATCGTTCCAGGCGCGAGTCGACGCGTCGAAACCGGCGAGATCGCTTCCGCTATAGAACATGAAGTGGCTGCCCTGCGGCCGCCAGTGGTGCGTCGCGAGGAAGGTGCACAATTTGCTGCCGAGTTCGAGTTGCCGGCGCTGCAGCGCACTCGATTGGCGCATCGCGGCGCGACCGGTGTCCAGCCCCTTGTCGAAATCCTTGATCAGCGCGGCGCGCAGCGATTCGTCGCGCACCACCGCGGCGAGCCGTTCGTGGACCCGGCGAACCGCATCGGCAACGCGTTGATCCGATGCCGTGATTTCTGGCGCCACCCTGGTGAAGCGACCGCAATCCTTCAACATTCCGGGCGTGTTGGTGACCGCCAGGGCATCGTTCAGCCGGTCCATGCCCATGACCTGGAACGTCGCCAGACGCTGGTGCTGTTCGGAGGTGATGGTATGGATGAAATCGAACATCGTCTGGGTGACCGGCCCCGGATTGCCCGGCGGCAGATGCGGATCGCCGTTGACGTCGATGCGGATACGACGGACGTTGGCGATGTCGATCCGGACCGCGAGGTTGGCGTAGCCGATCGCCCCCGCCACGGTCAGCAATGCCACGCCCCACAGAACCGCGCCCACGCCGATTCGCCATCCCGGGGTGGCGTCGCGCAGCGTCAGGAACCAGGCGACGCCCCAGACGGCTGCCGCCAGCACTGTCACGGCTCCAAGCGCGCCGGCGCCGTGCGACGCGATCTCGAACGGCACCAGGTTCATCGTCACGATCGCGATCACCAGGATCGCCCCGGTTCCCGCCAGCATCGCCACCCAGGGACGGCCATATGGCCGCTCGAGCGCGGTTTCCCATTCGTCGGATTCGTCGTCCCGCCACGCCGATGACATCATGCGACCCCCTCTTTCCCCGGTCTCCATCATGTCGTCGCCACGACCGCCGAGCAAGGCGGTTCGGCGGTACCGCCATGTCCCGTCGCGCGGCACGATTTGAACCTGCGCGCGCGGGGCGCTACATCGCCGTCATGCGGCTCGCCTTCGTCAAATGCCATGGATCGGGCAACGACTTCCCGATGATCGATGCGCGGAGCATCGCCCTCTCCGATCAGGAATGGGCGGGGGTGGCACGCGCGCTGGCCGATCGTCGCGGCCCGGTCGGCGGCGACGGGCTGTTGCTGCTGACCGAGGCGCACGCGCCGCACGATTTCGGTTTCCGTATGTTCAACAGCGACGGCAGCGAGGCGGAAACCTGTCTCAATGGTCTGCGTTGCGTGGCGCGGGCCGGATTCGAGGCGTTCGGGCTCGACCATGCCCATGTCCGCCTCCAGCGCTCGGAAGTCGAGGTGACTCGCGACTCTGACCTCGCTCCCGGCGTGGCGACGATCCGGGAGGTCGCCGGTCCGGCCTCGCTCGATATCGCCGACTGGCCGATGGCGATCGGCCGCGACCAGAACGTCCAGATGGCCGTTCCCGGCCTGCCGAGCGAACGTCGCTTCACCGCGGTGTCGATACCCAATCCGCATCTGATCGCCTTCGTCGACACCGTCGACGAAGACGAGCTCGTCGCGGTCGGGCGCGCCTGCGAGGCGGCGCCGGAGTGGCTGCCCAATCGCGCCAATGTGAGCTTCGTCGAGACGCGTCCGGACGGGCTGTTCGTGCGCACTTTCGAACGCGGCGTCGGGCTGACCGACAGTTGCGGCAGCGCGATGGCGGCCTCGACCTTCGCTGCCTGTCTGACCGAGCGCGCGCGCTTCGGCGACGAGATCGTGGTGTGGAACGCGGGTGGCCTGGTCCGGGCCTGCGCCGAAGCCGATGGCATGGTCCGGCTGTCGGGCAACGCCACCTACGAATGGCAGGGTTCGGCGGAAGTCGATCCTGATCGCGGCCTGGCCGGCGAGGTCGAGATAACGCGGCATTTCAACGACGAGATCGCCGCTTGGGCGCGTGTGGCCGACACGGTCCCGGCGGCTTCCTAAACGACTCTCCCGGCCCGTTGGCGCGAACCCGAATCGCTCGCGTCATTGTCGATTTTTAGCCCATCTGGTTGCGCCGCGCGGAGCCGTCCGCTGTGCATGACCGACCATTAATGTCAGCGAACCAGTAAACGGATGCGTGAGATACGCGCGGCCGCGGCCGCGCGCGTCGCGCCGAGCCTGATATAGCGTGACGTCGACCCCGCGGTGTCGCGCCCGGCGGCGATGTCGAACGCCGCGCAGAAATCCTCCGACTCCCAGCGCGCCAGACCGGCGGCGCGTTGCGCGCAGGCGCGACTGTAGATCGCGAGACCGGCGCGGCCCTGTCGCCGGATGACGCGGCCATATTGCGTCCTGGCCAACCGGACGGTCCCGCGCTCGATCGCCGGCGTCGCCGCGAGCGTAGTGGCCGGCACCGCCATCGCGGGCCCCGCCGCGGGAACCGTGGCGGCGTGCCCGGCGCCAAATCCCGCCGGCGTCAACAGGCGGCGGACCTGATTGAGGCTCGATCGTGCGAACCCCGCGGCCGGCCCGCCGTCGCCGCCGGGCAGCATCGCGGCGACCTGACCGGGGACGCCGGGCAGCGTGATCGCCACGGCCGGCAAGCCGACGAAGGCGAGGATCAGCGCCAAGGTGGTGCCCATGCCGCGCCGCGGCGGCATCGGATAGGGCGACCGCATCCATTCGGGCAGGCTGTCGTCCTCGGGCGGCGCGGCGCGCTGCAGGTCATAGGCGATCCGCCGGTTCGAATCGCCCAGCACCGCCCAGGCGTCGTTGACCGCGCGCGTCCGCTCGGCGGCGTCGGGCATGTCGCGCGCGGCGTCCGGGTGGAATTTGCGCAGCAAGGCTTTCCAGGCAGCGCGGATCACCGCCTCGTCCGCGTCGGGCGAAACGCCGAGCACAGCATAATGATCGGGCGTGGCCGCCATTCCGGCACCCTGCGCCGAAAAAACGACCTCGGCAAGCGGGGCGCTGCTTTCCGTCGCGCGCGCCGCGCCGGGCCGTTTCGCTCGCGAATCGCGGGGCGCCGCGGCAGGGACGGACGAGCCGCTCGCGCGACCGCCGCGCCCGGGAAGCGGCGGAAAACCGTGCAAAAGTGTTGCTTCGCCGCCACAGCGAAGCATCTTTGTTTCGCTTGCGTGGAAACGAACCATTGAGTAGGGAGTTTGCGCTGTCCGTAGTGACAACCGAGAAAGGGGATACAGATGCGCAAGCTTGCCATTGCCGTGGCGCTCGCTTCAACCGCTCTTGCGACGCCCGCGCTTGCGCGCGACAAGGCGTGGTATGTTGGCGT
>NZ_JBQCCN010000247.1:0-2633 GCF_051962185.1 Sphingomonas sp. | reverse complement strand
AGGCTCTGGATGAGGCCCGAACGCTGCTCGGCGCGGGTTTCCTCGAGCACGGCGCGACGCGACACGACGATGTTACCGCGCTTGCGGTCCATCTTCAGGATCTGGAAAGGCTGCGGGATGTCCATCAGCGGCTGGACGTCGCGGACCGGGCGGATATCGACCTGCGAGCCGGGCAGGAACGCCACGGCGCCGTCGAGATCGACGGTGAAGCCGCCCTTGACGCGGCCGAAGATGACGCCCTCGACACGGGCCGACTGGACGAACTCGGCTTCCAGCTTGTCCCACGCGGCTTCGCGACGGGCGCGGTCGCGCGACAGCATCGCTTCGCCATTGGCGTTCTCGACGCGGTCGACGAACACTTCGACTTCGTCACCGACCTTGAGGTCGGCCTTCTGGCCCGGCGCGGCGAATTCACGCAACGGCACGCGGCCTTCGCTCTTCAGGCCGACGTCGATGACGGCCATGTCGTTCTCGATGCCGGTGACGGTGCCGTGCACCACGCGGCCCTCGAAGCCGTCGGCGTCGCCGAGGGTCATTTCGAGCATTTTCGCGAAATCGTCGCGCGTCGGGTTTGCCGTAGTGGCCATAAAAATATTGTTCCTAGTCAACTGTTTCCGGCCAACCGGTTGTCTCCGGTGGTCTTGGCCAAAACGCCGCGACGGCCGTATGCCGGCACGGCATCCGAAGAGCGGAGGCTTGCGGAGGACTGCTCAACGCCAAAATGCGAAAAGGGCGCCAGAGGACACCTCCGCGCCTTCCTCCGCGAGCACCTGCTCGCCGGACGGTGGCGCCCATAGCGCCTGAGACGCGAGAAGACAAGGTGGCGAGTGCCGCCCGCCCCCCTATGCGACGGGGCGGGCGGCACTTGCGATCAGGCCGGCTCGGCCACGCGGACGCGCAAGGTCCGCGCCGCCGCGACCATCGCGTCGATCGCCGGCTTCACCTCTGCCCATTTGCGGGTCTTGAGCCCGCAATCGGGATTCACCCACAATTGCTCGGGGCGGAGATGGTCCTGCGCCAGCCGCATCAGGGCGACCATCTCCTCGACGCTCGGCACGCGCGGGGCGTGGATGTCGTAGACGCCCGGCCCGATCGCACTCGGATAGCGATAGGCGGCGAATCCTTCGAGCAATTCCATCTGCGACCGTGCGGTCTCGATCGAGATGACGTCGGTGTCCATCGCGCCGATCGACGGCAGGATGTCGTTGAACTCCGAATAGCACATATGGGTGTGGATCTGCGTCGCGTCGGCCACGCCCGCCGCCGACAGCCGGAAGCAGTCGACCGCCCAGTCGAGATAGCGCTGCCAGTCGCGCCGCCTGAGCGGCAGGCCTTCGCGCAACGCCGCCTCGTCGATCTGGATCGCCCTGGCACCGGCCGCCTCGAGGTCGAGCACTTCGTCGCGGATCGCCAGCGCGATCTGGCGGCAGGAGGCTTCGCGCGGCTGGTCGTCGCGGACGAACGACCAGTTGAGGATCGTCACCGGACCGGTCAGCATGCCCTTCATCGGCCGGTCGGTGAGCGACTGAGCGTAGCGCCACCATGCGACCGTCATCGGCTTCGGGCGCGACACGTCGCCGTAGAGGATCGGCGGGCGCACGCAGCGCGAGCCATAGGACTGCACCCAGCCACTGACGGTGAAGGTGAAGCCCGACAGCTGCTCGCCGAAATACTGGACCATGTCGTTGCGCTCGAACTCGCCATGGACGAGCATGTCGAGCCCGGCTTCCTCCTGCCAGCGGACCGCGCGTTCGGTTTCCTCGCGCAGGAATTTTTCGTACGCCGCCGCGTCGAGCGTGCCGCGATTATGGTCGGCGCGCGCCTTGCGCACCTCGGCGGTCTGCGGGAACGAGCCGATCGTGGTGGTCGGGAAAGCGGGAAGGGCGAGCGTCTCCGCCTGGGTCTTCTCGCGCGCGGCATAAGGCGACCGGCGCTCGCGATCCGCCGGGGTGATCGCTGACAGCCGCGCACCGACCGCCTCGTCATGGACCAGCGGCGATGCCTTGCGCGCCGCGGCCGCGGCGGTCGAGGCGGCAAGCTCGGCGGCGACGCTGCCGCGCCCGTCATTGAGCGCGCGCTTCAGGATCGCCAGTTCGCCGACCTTCTGCACCGCGAAGGCGAGCCATTGCGCGATCTCCGGATCGATCTTGCGTTCGAGCGCGAGGTCGACCGGCGTGTGGAGCAGCGAGCAGGACGGCGCGAGGACCACGTCGCGCTGCGCAGCGATCGGCTCCAGCCGGTCGAGCAGGGCGGCGAGATCGGCTCGCCACACATTGCGCCCGTCGATCACGCCCAGCGAGAGCAGCAAGGACTTCGGCGCCTTGGCCAGCACCGCATCGAGTTGCTGCGCCGCGCGGACCAGGTCGAGATGCAGCCCGGCGACCGGCAGGTGCACCGCAAGGTCGAGATTGTCCTCGAGCCCGCCGAAATAAGTCGCGAGCATCAGCTTTACACCGGCACGGGGCAGCTTGGCGTAGGCGCGCGTGATGGCGTTGCGCTGGCGTTCGCTCAGGTCGAGCACCAGCACCGGCTCGTCGATCTGCACCCATTCCGCGCCGGCCTGGCCGAGCTGGGTCAGGATCGCCGTGTAGAGGCCGAGCACCTCGTCGAGATAGTCGAACGGATCGACCCCG
>NZ_JBQCCN010000246.1:0-2071 GCF_051962185.1 Sphingomonas sp. | reverse complement strand
CCGAGCCCGCGCACCGACAATTCGTTGGCATTGCCCTTGAAGCGGTCGGCGCTGACGCCGGCGATCCGTTCGAGCGTGTCGCCGACCGAATTGTCGGGCTGGGCGCCGATCTCGTCATTGACGATGCCGTCGACGATCACGCTCGAATTGCGCTTGAGGTCGATCGAGTTGCGCTGCGTCGCGCGCGCGCCGGTGACGACGATGTCCTTCTGGTCGGCCGGCGCGTCCTGCGGCGCCGGATCGGCGGCAGCGGGGGCCGCCGAGGTGTCCGCGGACGCGGTCGAAGCGGCAGGCGGCGTTTCCTGGGCCAATGCCGGGATCGGCGCCAGCGCGGCGATCGCGACGGAGGCGAACAGGGTGCGGCGGATATTGGTCGCTCTCATCTCGAAAATCTCCCCGATTCATCATGTTGCGGTCGTTTGCCGCAGGTTGTCATACCGATCCGGCCCAATTGATACCGGTGTCAATTCTGCTCAGAACGATAGTCGATCGCCCAGCCGAGACGCAGCGTCCGGACGGGAGCGGACAGGCTGCGGCCGCATCGCACCACGGCGCGGAACGCCCCGGTCGGCGCGCGATAGACCTCGCCGCCCGGCCCCGAGCGGCAATCGCCGAGCCCGGTCGCGGCGAAGCGCGTCACCTGGCCCTGGCCGAAGGCTATCGCGCCCGGCCCGGCTTGCGCGGCGCTGTCCGAGAAGGTCGCGAATTCGAGGTCGATCCGCTTGATCGCCACGCCGGGCGCCGCGCTCAGCGTATCGCTGCGCGTGATCCGCCCGGGGGCAAGCACGTAGCGCGTGACGATCGCCAGGCGCTTGTCGGCGACCGCGTCGTTGCCGCCCATGCGGTCGAGCGCATCCTGCCGCCAGCTGACGATGGTGGTCGCTCCCGACCGCGCGACCCGCACATCCTTGAACCAGGCGAGCGGCATCAGCACGCCGCCGTCGGACAGGGTGATGCGCGGGGTCAGGTGCGGGAAGCCGGCATCGGCCGATCCCTGGAGCAGGCCGGGCGAGAAGGGGATCGGGAAATAGGGGTTGTGCATATGCTGCCCCTCCGCCCCGTCGATCAGCGGCAGGCCGATCACCGTGCCGCGGTCGCGCACCGTCACCAGCGCGCGATCATAGGCGCCGCGGGCGAACCAGGTCGTCGTCGAGCGCGGCAGGGTCGTCAGCCATTGCCGGTAATCGGCCGCCGGCGCCTTGTTGCGATAGCCGAGGTCGTTCCAGATGCGGTCGGTATAGAGATATTGCCGCGCGAGACTCAGATTCTCGCCGAAGATGCGATGCTTGCCGCGATAGGCATCGGTGCGCCGGCCGTGATCCCACATGTCGACCGACCCGGTCGCGGGGTCGATCCAGAAATCGGCGTAGCGCGCCGCGATCCGGCTCGAGAAGGCATAGGCCATGCGCTCCTCGGTCGGGGTCAGCAACTTGAACCGCGCGGCGGCGGTCAGCACTTCGAGGAAGCAGGTCTCGCCATAAGCGCCAATCGAGCGGCCGTATTCGAACCCCTCGCCGCGCATGTTGAAGCGCGGAAGCATCACGTCGACCGATCGCCTGAGCCACGCCTTGATCTCGGGCGTCGGCTGCATCCCGGTCTCGACCAGCCGCTGGGATATCTCGCCGATCAGCAGCACCGAATAGCGGTCGAACCTGCCCTTGCCCTCGGTCTCGTCGGCGAAGCCGTATTTTCCCGAATAGCGCCGGTAATGGTCGAGCATCCGCGCGAACAAGGCGTCGCTGCCGCTCCTGTCCTCCCATCCCATCAGGAAGCGCAGCCGCGAGATCGAGAAGGCGACGCCGTAATAATTGTTGGGCAGGTCGATCAACGTCAGGTCGGGGCGGACGAAGCGCCGCCAGTCGAGCTTGATCCGCAACCTGGCGAGCGTCGCCGGCCGCACCGCGCGGTCGAGCAGACCGGCCGCCGCCAATTGGTGGAGCGCCGAGGTGTAATAATAGATGCCCCAGCTGTCGTTGGGATCGTCGACCGTGAGGTCGGCGATATCGGCGAATTCGGTCAGCCGCTCGGCGAGCCTCGGGTCGCCCGGTTTCAGCTCGAGCACGCGATAGGC
>NZ_JBQCCN010000245.1:0-39195 GCF_051962185.1 Sphingomonas sp. | reverse complement strand
GGGCGCCGGGGGGGTTTGTTCTTGGGGCCGGGGTGGCGGGCCCCGGGGGGCCGGCGGCGCCCGCCAGGTTGTCCGGCACCGCGCTCTCCACCGCCCCGCCATTCAGCAGATCCCAAAGATCATCCCAATTGGGATTCTGCTCCGAAATCAGCCGGCACTTCCACACCCGGTTCCAGTTCTTCAACCTTTTCTCGCGAAGGATCGCATCCTCGATCGTGTCGTGCACCTCGATCAACACCAACCGCGTGCAGTCCCATTTCGCGGCAAAGGCCGAGCCCCGTTTTTCACGATGCGCCGCGATCCGCGCGAGGCTCGACGTCACACCGACATACAACACGCCGAACGGCTTGTTCGTCATGATGTAGGTGTAGCCGCCGCGCATAATCCCCCGTCGCCCCGGCGGAGGCCGGGGCCGCAACGTTGCTGGGGGAGAACCTCGCGTCAACCCCGGCGGCCCCGGCCTTGGCCGGGGCGACGAACTAAACCCGATCCGGCAATCAGACTCTCTCCAGCAACCCTTCCTTCGCGATCTTCTCCCGCCACACCAGCGGCGCGAGCTGATGGACGTTGTTGCCCTCGCTATCGACCGCTACCGTCACCGGGAAATCGACCACTTCGAATTCGTAGATCGCTTCCATCCCCAGATCCTCGAACCCGACGACCTTCGATCCCTTGATCGCGCGCGCGACGAGGTAGGCCGCGCCGCCGACCGCCATCAGATAAGCCGATTTCGCGTCCTTGATCGCCTCGGTCGCGGCCGGGCCGCGCTCGGCCTTGCCGACGCAGGCGAGCAGCCCCTGGTCGAGCATCATGCGCATGAACTTGTCCATCCGCGTCGCGGTGGTCGGGCCGGCCGGGCCGACGATCTCCTCGCCGACCGGATCGACCGGGCCGACATAATAGATCACCCGGCCCTTGAAGCTGACCGGCAATTCCTCGCCCTTGGCCAGCATGTCGGCGATGCGCTTGTGGGCGGCGTCGCGGCCGGTCAGCATCTTGCCGTTGAGCAGCAAGCGATCGCCCTGCTGCCAACTGCGCACCACTTCCGGCGTCAGCGCATCGAGGTCGACCCGGATCGCCGCCTTGTCCGGCGTCCAATTGACGTCGGGCCATTCATCCAACTTCGGCGCCTCGAGATAGGCCGGGCCCGAGCCGTCGAGCGTGAAATGCGCGTGGCGGGTGGCGGCGCAATTCGGGATCATCGCCACCGGCTTACCCGCGGCATGGCACGGCGCGTCCATGATCTTGACGTCGAGGATGGTGGCGAGCCCGCCCAGCCCTTGCGCGCCGATGCCGAGCGCGTTGACCTTGTCGAAAATCTCGATGCGCAACGCCTCGATATCGGTCTTCGGCCCGCGCGCCTTCAGGCTCGCCATGTCGATCTGTTCCATCAGCGACTTCTTGGCGAGCAGCACGCAATGCTCAGCCGTCCCGCCGATGCCGATCCCGAGCATGCCCGGCGGGCACCAGCCGGCACCCATCTGCGGCAGCATCTCGATCACCCAGTCGACGATCGAGTCCGACGGATTCATCATCTTGAACTTGGACTTGTTCTCGCTGCCGCCGCCCTTGGCCGCGACGTCGACATGGACCTTGTCGCCGGGCACCAGCTCGACATGGAGCACGCACGGCGTGTTGTCCTTGGTGTTGCGGCGGGTGAAGGCGGGATCGGTCAGGACCGAGGCGCGCAGCTTGTTCTCGGGATTGAGATAGGCGCGGCGCACGCCTTCATCGACCACGTCCTGCATCGACCGCGTGGTGTCGTCGAGGCGGCAATCCATGCCCCATTTGACGAATACGTTGACGATGCCGGTATCCTGGCAGATCGGCCGGTGCCCCTCGGCGCACATCCGGCTGTTGGTCAGGATTTGCGCGATCGCATCCTTGGCCGCGGGCGACTGCTCCGCCTCGTACGCCGTCCCGAGCGCGCGGATATAATCCATCGGATGATAGTAGGAAATGAACTGGAGTGCGTCGGCGACGCTCTCGATCAGATCGGCTGCGCGGATGGTGGTGGTCATGAGCGGGCCCTCTAGCGCCGAGCGTGGCGATGAAACAAGAAAGCAAACATGACTCTGCCCAAAGCCCTCGCCTTCGACGTGTTCGGCACGGTGGTCGACTGGCGGACCGGCATCGCGCGAGAAGCGGCGCCGGTGCTCGCCCGGCTGGGCCGCGAGGATATCGATCCGCATGTCTTCGCTGACGGCTGGCGGGCGCGCTATCAGCCGGCGATGGCGCGGGTGCGCGACGGCAAGCGCGGGTTCGTGATCCTCGACGTGCTGCATCGAGAAATGCTGGAGGACTTGCTGCACAGTCTCGACATCGACCCGCAAGCTATTGGCGAAGAAGGACTGGCCGATCTGACCGAGGCCTGGCACCGGCTCGATCCCTGGCCCGACGCGGTCGACGGGCTGACGCGGCTCAAGGCGGCATTCCCGATCGTCACTTTGTCCAACGGCAATATCGCGCTGATGCTCGATATGGCGCGGCGGGCCGGCCTGCCCTGGGATGCGATCCTGGGGGCGGAAGTAAGCGGTTACTACAAGCCCGACCCGGAGGCCTATCTCGCCACGGCCCGCGCACTGGCGATCGAACCGGGCGAGCTCTGCTTGGTCGCGGCGCATCACAGCGACCTGGCCGCTGCACGCGGTTGTGGTCTCCTGACCGCCTATGTCGACCGTCCGATGGAATATGGCGGCCGCCCGGCGCCTGATCGTCATTCCGCGTCGGATTGGGAGTGGAGCGTCGCCAGCCTGACGGAACTGGCGGATGCGCTGGGTACCTAATCGAACCGCGCGGCGAGGTCTGCGGGCGTGGGTACCAGGCTCGCTCGTCGATCGCGAAGGCGTAACAGTCCATAAGCCAGGCCGATGGCCGCGCCCAGCACCGCCATCACCAAGATCATGCCGGGCCGCAGGTGGACGGAAATCCCCTCCGCTTCCAAAGGAAATGGCATAAGGGCAATGGTGGGCATTACCAGTGCGACGGCACCCAGCCCGCCATCGATCCACACCGATTGCCATCCCATTTTTGCCAGAAACCAACGCAGCGGTGCAGCGATGACCAACTGCATGAACAGGAAAAGTATATAGAAAAAGATCCCCGTCACGATCAGGTTGCCTTCGCTCGGGTCGCCCTCCATTCGGAAACCGATCAGCGGCATCACCAGAAAGGCCGAAAGCGGCGCAAGCAGAAAGGCTGGAAGCGGGCGCATGTGACCTTTGTGCCGCGCCTGATCTGACATGGCCAGCCTTCGACCTTGCGGCGGCTATAGCCAGTTCGTCGCCCCCGCGAATACCGGTGCCGCCGGGGTATAGGGCGAAGGCGTCGCGTCAAACCCAACGGCCCCGGCCTTCGCCGGGGCGACGGGAGGATCGAGCGGATTCTCTTCGGCCTTCGCCTGTCGCTACAAGCCGCCGTCCGGTAAAGTCCGCAAACGCCCCTCATAATCCCGCTTGCCGATCGGCACGCCGTTCGTCCGCAGGATGTCGTAGGCGGTGACGGCGTGGAAATGGAAATTGGGCAGCGAGAAAGAGAGGATGAAGCTCTCCGCGGTGAAGGCCAGCCGGCGCGGGCCGATCTGGAGATCGAGCTGCCTGCCGGCGCAGGCGTCGATCTCCTCGCGCCTGAAGCCCTGGAGCATGGCCTCTGCGCGGCCGACCATCGCCTGCAAATCGGCGAACGGCATCGCGCCGATCAGCCCCGGCGGATCGAACACGCCGGTCTTCAGCGTCTCCACGCCCCAGGCGGCATGATGCGACAGCGCTTCGATCTGGAAGTGGAACGGCGCCATGTCGGGGTAGAGCCTCGCGCTCACGAAAGCGTCCGGGTCACCACCGGTCTCGTCGCAATGCCTGACCGCGCGATCGAGAAACCCCGCGACCGCGCTGACGGTCTGCAGGAAAGTCGGCACACTGAGGTCGTAGAGAGAGGTCGTCATCGGCTTCTCCTTCGCGTCCCCCGGTCAGTCCCGCCCTTCCGGCGCGCCGAGCGGGAAATAATGGCGATAGGGCCGCGCCTCATCGAGTGCGCGGGCATAGCTGGGGCGTGCCAGCAGGCGATCGCGATACGCCCACAGATTCTCGAAATGCTTCGGGATGGCGTAGGTCCAGTCGGCGTAGAGCAGAGCCGGCGCGCCCGCGCAGTCGGCCAGGCTGAAGTCGTCGCCCGCGGCCCACTCCCTCACGGCGAGATGGCGGTCGAGCCAGGCATAAGCCGTGTCGAGCTGCGCCTGCCACTTGGCGCCGCCATCGTCATGCTCGCGGCCGATCGCGATATAGACCAGGCGCTGCTGCGGATACATGACGTAATTGTCGAAGAAACGGTCCCACATCCGAACCTCGACCGCCGCGTCGGGATCGCCCGGAATCAACGGCTTGGCGGGCGATTTTACGTCGAGATATTCGATGATCGTGGTCGCATCGAACACCAGCCGATCACCATCGGTCAGCGCGGGGAACCGCCCGATCGGCCAGAGCGCCGCGAACTCGGTCGCGACCGGATCGCTGCCGTCGAGCATGACTTCCTCGAACACCACGCCCTTCTCATAGAACGCCGTTTTGGCCTTCTGACAGTAGGACGACAAAGGATGCGCATAGAGCTTCAGCGTCACTTCCGCTCTCCCTTGGCGAGCACGATGTGCAGTGCCCGTTCGCCCATCACCTGTTCGGTCGGACGATAGCCGAGTGCCCTCAGATCGATGCCCTCGAACATCGCCTCGCCCTGCCCCAGCACTACCGGCGACACGGCATAATGGAGCTCGTCGATCAGCCCGGCCTGGAGATATTGCCGCACGGTCGACACCCCGCCGCCGATCTTGACATCGAGATCGCCGGCCGCGTCGCGCGCCTGTTCCAGCGCGCTTTCGATGCCGTCGGTCACGAAGATGAACGTCGTACCGCCTTCCATCTCGATCGGCGGATGCGGATGATGCGTCAGGATATAGGTCGGCGCGTGGTACGGCGGGTTGTCGCCCCACCAGCCCTTCCAGTCGGTGCCGTTCCACTCGCCGCGGATCGGGCCGTACATGTTGCGGCCCAGGATGAACGCGCCGAACCCGGTCATCGCGCGCTCGCCGAAGTCGTTGTCGACGCCGGTTTCGCCGTCGCCCTTGCCGATCATCGTCTGGAAGAAACGGGTCGGAAAGAACCAGCCGTGCACTTCGCGGCCGTTCTTGCCGAGCGGATCGTCGAGACTCTGCTCCGGCCCGGCGCCGAACCCGTCGATCGATACCGAAAACGCGCCGACACGTACCTTTCCCATCTTTTCTCTCCTTATAGTTGTTCGACGAAATCGATCGGCCGAACCTCGATCCCGCCCTTGCCGAACTTATCGCCGAGGTGCGTTCCGGGGTGCAGCTTCGCGATCGCCACTGCCTGATCGATGTCGGTCGCCTCGACAATGAAGAAGGCCCCGAACGGCTCTGGCGTCGGATGGTACGGGCCAGCCCTGTCGGTCACCGCGCCCTGCTCGACGCGCAGCGTGCGCGACTGCTCGGGCATGCCGAGCGCGCCGATCATCCCGACCCTGCCGCTCGCCTTCAGGGCCGCGTCGTGCGGCGCGCAGATCGCGCCGATCTCGTCGAAATCGGCGGGCGTCAATTCGGCGAAGCGCGCCGATTCGTAATGACACAGGCACAGGAACTTCATGACGTCCTCCTCGCAAAACCACTTGCAAACTGCAATCGGTATCTGCATCGGCTAAATTAAGCAGTTGCATTCTGCAAGCGGTTTTTTACATTGCCATGATGGCCGAGACGACGCGGTCGGGGTGCCCGATCAATCTGACGATGGAGACATTGGGCGATCGCTGGAGCCTGATCGTCATTCGCGACATCATGTTCGGCAACCGCCGCCACTATCGCGAATTGCTTTCGCATTCTCAGGAGGGAATCGCTTCCAACATCCTGGCGGATCGTCTGAAAAAGCTGGTCGAGCGCGGACTGCTGACGAAGCGCGACGACCCGAGCCACAAGCAGAAGGCGATCTACAGCCTGACCGAGCCGGCGATCCAGTTGCTCCCGGTGCTCGCGCAAATCGGTGCCTGGGGCCGTCGCCACCTTCCGACCACGCCGGAGCTCGCGATCCGCGCGCAATTGCTCGAAGAAGGCGGCCCACCCCTTTGGGAGGCGTTCATGGACGAGTTGCGCCATCTGCATCTCGGCACACCCTTGCCGGCGAACCACGAGCCGGTGCTGGCGCGACTGACCGCTGCATACGAGCAATTGGCTAATCGCCCCTGAGCGGCGATAGAGCGCCGATGTTCCGGGAGACTCGCATGCCCATCGGCCGATCGTTGCGCTTCGTAACCGCCGCGCTGGCGCTATTCGCGATCGGTGCCGCCGACCGTCCACAACGCGTGTTCGACACGCTCGACAATCGTCGGCTGTCGGAAGGGGCGGTCGATCGCCTGGTCGAACGGATGATGACCGCCAACCACGTCACCGGCCTCGGCGTCGCGGTGATCCGCAAGGGCAAGGTCGTGTTCATCAAGGGCTATGGCTATGCGATCGCCGAGAATAAGGCGCCGCTGACCCCGGCGACGATCATGTACGGCGCCTCGCTGACCAAGGCGACCTTCGCCTGGATGCTGATGGAATTGGTCGACGAGGGAAAAGTCGATCTCGACAAGCCGATCGCCGACTATCTGGCCAAGCCGTTGCCGGACTATCCCGCTTATGCCGACCTCAAGGGCGACGAGCGCTGGCGCAAGCTGACCCTGCGCATGCTGATGAACCACACCAGCGGCTTCGCCAATCTGCGCTTTCTCGAGGACGACAAGAAACTGCGCTTCCACCGCGACCCGGGGACGCGGTACGGCTATTCGGGCGAAGGTGTGCGGCTGGCGCAATTCGTCCTCGAACAGGGGCTGGGCATCGACGTCGGCAAGGAGATGCAGACGCGCGTGTTCGACCATTTCCGGATGGGCGACACCTCGATGACCTGGCGGGAGAGCTATGATGGCCGCCTCGCTTATGGCTATACCGCGGACGGCAAGCGCCAGCCCTTCGATCATCGCCGCAAGGTCGACGCCGCCGGGTCGATGGCGACCACGCTCGCCGATTGGGCGCGCTTCCTCGCCGCGGTGTCGCGCGGCGACGGCATGAGCACCGCCGCGCATCTGACCATGACCCGCCCGACCGTGCTGATCGACAGCCCGGCGCAATTCCCCACCCTGCTCGAGACACGCACCGATCGCTGGAAGGGAATGAAGCTCGGCTATGGCGTCGGCTGGGGAACGTTCGAGAGCCGCTTCGGCCATGCCTATTTCAAGGAAGGCCATGACGACGGCACCGACAATTACGCGATGTGCGTCGATACCCGGCAGAGCTGCATCCTGCTGATGGCCAACGACAATCGCGCGGCCGCGATTTTCGTGCCGTTGGTCAACCAACTGCTCGGACCGGTCGGGCTACCCGCCGAGTGGGAAGGGTATCGGTCCTGAGGCGGGTCACGGCCCGATGGCGCCGGGCCACCCGGGCCGACTTTGCTAGGAGCGAAGCGACAGTCGGAGAGTCCGACGGCTGCCTTCGATTCCCTCCGGCGCCGCCCGAGCGCGCGAATCGGTGGCGGCGTCCTCGGAACATTTTTTCGGCGGTGGAAAGCTCTTCCTAACGAGTTGCCGCTACGGGCAGTCTCATGTCCGTCCGTCCAAGGCGATCGCTGGCCGATACGACGCGCTCCACCTGGAGCGCGCTGGCGCTTGACGCCGACGCCGCGCCGGAGACGACCGAAGCGCGGCTACAGCGCATCGCCGAGCTCAATTCGGTGTGGCCCTTCGTGCTGTTCGCGCAAATGCTGGCGCCGCTCGTCGTCGGCCTGATCGCGCATTACAGCGGCCATGGCGATCTGATCCGCGAGACCTGCCTGCGCGGCGCGATCATCGCCGCCGCGTCGCTCGCCGCCTTCGCCCAGCTCAAACTGCCTTTCGCCCGCTTGTGGCCGACCCATCTCCAGATCCGCACGCTGACGCTCTGTTCGGGCGCGCTCGGCGTCGGCATCCTGTCGCTGCTGCCGGTCGTCGCGGCGTTCCCGATCGGCGAATTCCATCTCGCCGGCTTCATCGCCGTGTTCGCCGCGGTCACGATCACGGCGATCGCGATCCATCCGCTGCGCGCCGCGACCCTCGCTTATGCCGCGGCGCTGGCGCTGATGGTGATCGTCAAAACCGGACTCGGGCTCCCGGCCGCGATCGCCTGCCTCGCACTGGCGAGCCTGGCGATCTCGACCGTTCGGCTCGCGCGCCGCGATCTCGAACGCGACCGGCTCGACGAGATGCAGAACAGCTCGGGCCGACTCGCAGCGCAACTCGTCCGCGAAGTCGAGGACCATGGCGACGGCTGGTTCTGGCAGACCGACCGCCACGGCATGCTCACCTATCTGTCGGCAAAAGTCGGGCGCGAGTTCGCGCGACTGGGAGTCGAGCCGGTCGGCGGCCGGCTGAACGACATCTTCCGGATGGATGCGCAATCGGGCGACACCGAACGCACCCTGAGCTTCCACTTGTCGTCGCGCACCAGCTTCTCCGATTATTCGGTCTGCCCGGCGGCCGACGAGGACAGCGAACGCTGGTGGTCGATTTCGGGCCGCCCGATGATCGACGAACTGGGCCGCTTCCAGGGATTTGTCGGCTCGGGCCGCGACCTGACCGAAAAGCGCCGCTCGGAAGCCGAGATCACCCGCCTCGCGCTGTTCGACGGCCTCACCGGCCTCGCCAATCGCCAGCGCATGCGCGCCTCGCTCGACAAGACGCTGGCGCCGCAATCCGGCCATTCGATCACCGCCTTGTTTCTGCTCGATCTCGATCGCTTCAAGGCGGTCAACGACACGCTCGGCCATCAGATGGGCGACGCCCTGCTCAAGCAGGTCGGGCAGCGGCTGCAGCGCGCGGTCGGCGAAGCCGGGCTGGTCGGTCGCCTGGGCGGCGACGAGTTCAAGGTCGTGCTGCCCGGCGAAGGCAATCGCGAGCGGCTCGGCGACCTCGCGCGCGGGGTCATCGAATCCTTGTCGCAGCCTTATTTCATCGACGGCTCGTCGATCACCATCGGCTGTTCGATCGGCATCGCCATCTCGCCCGAGGACGGCAGCGATTCGGAGACGCTGATCCGCAACGCCGACCTCGCGCTCTACGAGGCTAAGGGCGACGGCCGCGGCGTGCACCGCTTCTTCCGCCAGGAATTGCTGGCGGGCGCGCAGACCAAGAAGCAGCTCGAGGACGATCTGCGCCACGCTTTGGTCGGCAACCAATTCTACGTCGCCTATCAGCCGGTGGTGTCGACCGAAGGCGCGCGGATCGTCGGCTATGAAGCGTTGATCCGCTGGGAGCATCCCACGCGCGGCGCGATCAGTCCGGCCGAGTTCATCCCGATCGCCGAGGAATGCGGGATGATCGAGACGATCGGCGAATGGGTGCTGAGGACCGCCTGCCGCGAGGCGGCGACCTGGCCCAATCACGTCCGCGTCGCGGTCAATGTCTCGCCGATTCAGTTCGCCAATCCGGCGCTGCCGGCGATCGTCACCTCAGCCTTGGCCAATTCGGGGCTCGCCGCGCACCGGCTCGAGCTCGAGATCACCGAAGGCGTGTTCGTCAACGAGACCGCCAGCTCGGAACAGATGTTCAAGTCGCTGAAGGGCATCGGCATCCGCCTGGCGCTCGACGATTTCGGCACCGGCTATTCGTCGCTCGGCTATCTGAAGAAGGCGCCGTTCGACAAGATCAAGATCGACCAAAGCTTCGTGCGTGGCGCCGCGGTGCCGGGCAATCGCAACGCCGCGAGCATCAAAGCGATCGTGACGCTGGCCAACACGCTCTACATGGAAACCACCGCCGAGGGCGTCGAGCATCAGGACGAGGTCGAGCTGATCCGCGAGCTCGGCTGCAGCCACATCCAGGGCTATGTCTATGGCAAGCCCGCGCGTAGCGAGGAAGTCATCCGCCAGTTGAGCGCGGCCGGCGGCCAGGCCACCGCGCAAGGCTATAAGGTCAGCCGCAGCCCGCGTTCGACCATGCTGCGCTCGGCGATCCTCGATCTCGGCGTCGCCAAGGGCGAGGTCCGCATCCGCAACATCTCGTCGACCGGCGCGCTGATCGACGGGATCGAATTCCCGGTCGATCCCTCGGGCGTCGACGTCCAGATCGAATTGCTCGAAGGCCAGATGTTCCCGGCTACCGTACGCTGGGCCAAGGACGGCCGCGCAGGGCTGGAGTTCACGCAGAATTTCAATCTCGAACGGCTGAACACGCCGCCGGCGCCGGCCCGCAAGATCCGCAAGGCGAGCTGAGCGAGGCGCGATTGCCGCGCGTTTAAACCCAACGTCGCCTTCTCCTACCACCGTCATCCCGGCCTTGTGCCGGGATCCGCCGGGAGGCAGGCCTCACGGCTAGAGGTTGCAGGCCATGTCTCGCGGCACGGCGCCCCCAGGCACAAGGCCGGGGTGACGCTAAGGGCTTTTGGTGAGCGTCAGTCCTACAACCACGGCCGCTCGTCCGGCCAATGCATCGGGTAATGCGTGACGTATTGTGCCAGCCGCGGGCGGTCGCTGCGGTTGGCGCTGGCGCCGTGCGGGAGTTCGTGGCGCCAGATCACCAGGTCCCCAGCCCCGGCCGGCACCGTCACCGCCTCCGCCGACAAATCGATCCCGCGCGGATCGGCACCGCACAATGATTCGATCCAGCCCGCGGCCAGCCGATGATGGAATCCCGGCACGACCTGGAGAGCGCCCTGATCCGCCGCGGTATCGGTCAGATAGAGGATCGCCTGCGCTTCGAAGGCCATCGGCGGCGTCAGGTTGGCGTCCCAATGCAGATGCGGGCCCGGAAAGATGTAGCGGCCGTGTTCGGGCGGATTGAAGCTCAGCCGGTCGGTCGAGGCGATCAGGTCGGCATGGCCGTACAGTTCGGCGAACGCCCTGGCGATCCGGATCGAGCGGCGCGGTACGTCCATCGCCGGGTGCTGGAAATGCTGGATCATGATGCCGTTGGTGCGCGGCCCGTACCAGCTCGCCGGGTCCCCCGGATGCGCCTCGAGCAACGACCAGAGATGGTCGGCGATCGCCGCCGCCTCGTCGCGCGTAACGGCGTTGCGCAGCACGACCACGCCGTCACGATCCCAGGCCGCGAGATCGCTGGCGTCGAACACCGGCGGCATCGCCATCACCGCGGCCTGACGCGCGACCTCGGCCGCCGGCGCCGGCGCGCCGTCATACCAAGCCTGATAGCGGGCGAGCCGCGTCGCGTCGGGCGTCCCGGCGGTCGCCGCGATCCAGCGAGTGAAGTCGGGCCAATCGGGCCGCTCGCGCCCGAGCAGGGAGATCACCTGTTCGAGGCCCAAGCCGAGCGTGTCGAGCAACGGCCGGACCGGTATGGCACGCGAATCGCTGGGCGATTCGCGGCCGGTCGCCCTCGCCCACAATGCTCTGAGCCCGCGAATCTGTTCGAATCTAGTGTCGGGATCGCCCATGACTCGACCCGACCACAACCGGTTGAGGCGGTCCAGCGGTCGGGCACAATATTTTTGTTCGTTCCGCGTTCGTTCCCTTGCCTTCGCGGAAGCCCGCAGAAACCCGCGCGTCGCGGGGAATGGACCGTCCCGGACCTTTGACGAGCCGAGTCAAAATAGCGACGAAATGAGTCATTAATTCGTCATTTACGGTATTGCGTCCTCGCCCCAATGGGCACAATCTGTAGGGGTTCGGTTCAGGGGGAACCCAAGCACTGGTGGAACGCCGGCTGTGATCCCATATCACAGCGTGAGCCCGCTCGTGCCTTGTGAACAGGCTGTGGACTATTTTTGTTCTCGGCCTGGGGACCCCGATGATAGCATGGGGGTTCGTCCCCCGAGTCGACGCGTGACGCGGCAAGAGCAGGGGCGTGAAATGGATTTTAGAGACACCGAAGGAACGGGCGAGAACATGGCGACCGATGCGATCGAGGCAGCAGCGGCGGCGGTGCAGGCGGCAGCGTCGGCCCCCAAGGCGAAGAAGCGCGATTCGAAAGCGGTGGCGAAGCCCTATCCGGTCGAGGTCGACCATTCGCGCGACGCGCTCCTGACCGATTTCGGCAAGGAGACGCTGAACGACCGCTATCTGCTCCCGGGCGAATCGTACCAGGACCTGTTCGTCCGCGTGGCCTCGGCCTATGCCGACGACGGCGCGCACGCGCAGCGCATCTACGACTATATCTCGCGCCTGTGGTTCATGCCGGCGACGCCCGTGCTGTCGAACGGCGGCACCGGCCGCGGCCTGCCGATCTCCTGCTTCCTCAATTCGGTGCCCGACAGCCTCAACGGCATCGTCGACACTTGGAACGAGAATGTCTGGCTCGCCTCGCGCGGCGGCGGCATCGGCACCTATTGGGGCAATGTCCGCGGCATCGGCGAACCAGTCGGCCTCAACGGCAAGACGAGCGGCATCATTCCGTTCGTCCGGGTGATGGACAGTCTGACGCTGGCGATCTCACAGGGTTCGCTGCGCCGCGGCTCGGCTGCCTGCTATCTCGACATCTCGCACCCGGAGATCGAGGAATTCCTCGAGATCCGCAAACCCTCGGGCGACTTCAACCGCAAGGCATTGAACCTGCACCATGGCGTGCTGATCCCCGACGCCTTCATGGAAGCCGTCCGCGACGGCGCCGAATGGACGCTCAAGTCGCCGAAGGACGGGTCGGAGCGCGGCAAGGTCGACGCCCGCGCCTTGTTCCAGAAACTGGTCGAGACCCGTCTCGCCACCGGCGAGCCGTACATCATCTTCGCCGATCACGTGAACTCGACGATGCCCAAGCATCATCGCGACCTCGGTCTCAAGGTTTCGACCTCGAACCTGTGTTCGGAAATCACCTTGCCGACCGGCAAGGACCACCTCGGCAACGATCGCACCGCGGTCTGCTGCCTCAGCTCGCTCAACCTCGAGACCTGGGACCAGTGGCACAAGGAAGAGAAGTTCATCGAGGACATCATGCGGTTCCTCGACAACGTGCTGCAGGATTATATCGATCGTGCCGAGCCGGGCATGGAGCGCGCCGCTTATTCGGCAATGCGCGAGCGTTCGGTCGGTCTCGGCGTGATGGGCTTCCACTCGTTCCTCCAGGCGCGCGGTCTCGCGTTCGAAGGCGCGATGGCGAAGTCTTGGAACATGAAGATGTTCAAGCACGTCCGCGCCCAGGTCGACGCCGCGTCGATGGCGCTGGCGGTCGAGCGCGGCCCCTGCCCCGACGCCGCCGACATGGGCGTGATGGAGCGCTTCAGCTGCAAGATGGCGATCGCGCCGACCGCGTCGATCAGCATCATCTGCGGTGGCACCAGCGCGTGCATCGAGCCGATCCCGGCCAATATCTACACCCACAAGACCTTGTCGGGCTCGTTCGCGGTCAAGAACCCCTATCTCGAGAAGATCCTGATCGAGAAGTCGAAGAACAGCGACGCGGTGTGGAACTCGATCCTCGAGCGCGGCGGCTCGGTCCAGCATCTCGACTTCCTGACCCAGGAAGAAAAGGATTGCTACAAGACCAGCTTCGAGATCGACCAGCGCTGGTTGATCGAGCTCCAGGCCGACCGCACGCCGTTCATCGACCAGTCGACCAGCCTCAATCTGTTCATCCCGGCCGATGTCGAGAAGTGGGACCTGCTGATGCTCCACTTTCGCGCGTGGGAATTGGGCATCAAGTCGCTCTACTACCTCCGCTCCAAGTCGGTGCAGCGCGCCGGCTTCGCGGGGGGCGTGGAAGCAGACAACACGATCGAGGCACCGAAGTTCGAGCTGGCCGAGACGACCGACTATGACGAATGTCTGGCGTGTCAGTGAGGTGCCGGGACTAAGCGGCCATGAAAACCCCTCTCCCCTTGTGGGAGAGGGAGGGGCCCGCGCCGCGAAGCGGCGTGGGAGGGTGAGGGGGAATGCGGACGGCCTGACCAAGCGCCAACTGCTGCCTTCTTCGACCCCCGCCCGGTCGCGTGATCTTCGCAAGAACGCCGGCGATCCCGAGCGCGTCGTACGGCGGGCACTCCGCGAGGCCTTTCCGGAGGCGAGATTCCGCCACCAGGTACCGATGGGCCGCTATCATGCCGACTTCTGCTCGCATGGGGCAAAGCTGATCATCGAGATCGACGACGCCACGCATGCCGAGCGCCGGGACCGTGATGAGGCGCGTACGCGTTTCCTCGAAGGCGAAGGCTCTCGCGTGGTGCGGTTCTGGAACAACGACGTGATGGGCAATGTCGAGGGCGTGATCGCTACGATTGCGGATCATCTGCCCGATGAGATGAAGGGCGCGCTCCGTGGTTGAGCGTCCCCCTCACCCTTCCGCGACGCTTCGCGTCGCTCCCTCCCTCTCCCACAAGGGGAGAGGGAGCATGGGCGCCATCATTTCCCTCTCCCCTTGTGGGAGAGGGAGGGAGGCGCGCAGCGCCGGAAGGGTGAGGGGGAGTGAGAGTCTTCCCCTAAGCCTTCTCCTCCTCCTCGAACGTCACCGCGACGTCGGCATTGGCGCTCAACCGCACGGTGTCGCCCTCGACGCCCGCGATCAGGCCTTTCGAGATGTAATGATGGTGCCCGGCATGGCTGCCCTGCCCTTCCTCGACGTCGGCGGCCGAATCCTTCTTGGTCAGCTTGATGCGGTCGCCTTCGACATGGTCGACGGTGCCGACATGGACGCCGTCGGCGCCGACGACGTTCATATGTTCCTTGATCTGGTCGAGATCGGCCATGGTCATGCTCCTGTGATGGTTACGGCTGGAGAACGCGCGAAGCCGGAGTTGGTGGCATGACCCGCGGCCCGCTGATCATGTACGCGGTCGCCGCCGTCGCGGCCGGGGGCGGCGCCTATGTCCTGACTCGCCGCGCGGCGAGCGAAGGCGCGGTCTATGCCCGCCGCATCGGCGCCACCATGCTGATCGCGCTGGCCGCGAGCCTGGTGATCTTCGCCACCGCGATGGCACGCTGGAGCGCCGGGGCATGAACGGCGCGCTCCTCCTCGGGATCGTCACCTTGGTCTGCGTGACCGACCTGATGCTCGCATTGTATTTCCTGCGCCTGGCCGGCCAGGCCGAGAGCGACGTCGGCGCCGCGCCGGAGGCCGGCGGTACCAATCCCGCCGCGGCGCGCCGCTTCGCCCGCGTCATGTTCATCGCCACGCCTGTGCTGTGGCTCATCGTCGCCGCTTTGTCCTTCGGCCTGTTCGGCCCGGTCGGCGGCATCACCCCCATCGCATTCTAGTCCGGAGTCCGCCCATGTCCCTTCTCGACGCCCGCAAGACCTACAAGCCCTTCGAATATCCCTGGGCGTACGAATTCTGGAAGCGCCAGCAGCAGCTCCACTGGCTGCCGGAGGAAGTGCCGCTGGGCGAGGATTGCCGCGACTGGGCGCAAAAGCTCAGCGAGCATGAGCGCAACCTGCTGACTCAGATCTTCCGCTTCTTCACCCAGGCGGACGTCGAGGTGCAGGATTGCTATCACGACAAATACGGCCGCGTGTTCAAGCCGACCGAGATCAAGATGATGCTGACCGCGTTCAGCAACATGGAGACGGTGCACATCGCGGCGTACAGCCATCTGCTCGACACGATCGGCATGCCCGAGAGCGAGTACGGCATGTTCCTCGAATATGCCGAGATGAAGGACAAGCACGATTATCTGCAGCAGTTCGGCGTCGACACCGATGCCGATATCGCGCGCACGCTCGCCATGTTCGGCGGCTTCACCGAGGGGCTGCAATTGTTCGCCAGCTTCGCGATGCTGATGAACTTCCCGCGCTTCAACAAGATGAAGGGCATGGGCCAGATCGTGTCCTGGTCGGTCCGCGACGAGAGCCTGCATTGCGAAGGCATCACTCGCCTGTTCCACGCTTTCGTCAAGGAACGCGACTGCCTGACCAAGGCGGTCAAGGACGACATCATGGACGTGTGCCAGACCACCGTCCGGCTGGAGGACGCGTTCATCGACCTGGCGTTCGAGCAGGGCCCGGTCAACGGCATGGCGCCCAAGGAGATCAAGAAGTACATCCGCTACATCGCCGACTGGCGCCTGGGCCAGCTCGGCCTGAAGCCGATCTACATGATCGACGAGCATCCGTTGCCGTGGCTGACCCCGCTGCTGAACGGCGTCGAGCACGCCAATTTCTTCGAGACCCGCGCGACCGAATATTCGAAGGCCGCGACCCGCGGACAGTGGAACGACGTGTGGGATTCGTTCGACAAAAGGCAGAAGGCGAAGGCCGGGCCGGCGGCGAACGAGGATGCCGGGAATGGCGAAGGGGATATGTTCGACAAGGCGGGGATTGCGGCTGAGTAAGGCATCTGCGTTTAGCAGGAGTACGATCATGGAAATCGAAGTTTCGGCCGAGACGATCTCTCAAATCTGGCAACAGCTGAACAGCCCCCATCAGGCGGGTCGATCAGATGGTCGCCGAACGGCGCACAAGCAGATTGTGCAAGACGGCTGGGCAATTAACATTGATATCCAAGATGTCGTATGGGAAACTGATGATCGCGCCGATCAGTTATTTCGACATCACGACGCTTTCGAATGCCTGCTCGAGCCCTTCAAGCTTCGCTTCGAGAGCCGCTTGAAGGGGCCATTCGCCAATAGTGACACTTTATATGGCCACAACGCGATGAGAATCGCCGAGGTTGCGGCCTATATCATGGAAATTGAACGGCTGGGTTTTTCGGTCGATCCTACTCCTATTGTTGAAGCAATTAGACCAGCCCTCCTGAAAGAAAAGTATCTGACCAATCACGAGGTTTCGGTCGTTCGGTATCAAAAAGAGCGCCATCGTTGTGAGGGCATCATTCTCAGAAGTAAGCTCGGCAATCCGACAGATGTGGAAACGGTTACGACGCACAGCGGCTATAAAGCGACCGCAGTTCTAAATGAGGAAGGAAAGGCAACGGTCCTTCGCGTGACCGCACCGAAAAGCCGAAAAGACTTCCCCCTCAAATACTGGGTTGACTTCGAACTTCGCCGTAAACAACAAGCTCACTTGCAACCCGAGTAAGCGTGTCGGAATTATGAGAACAGTTACTAAATCGCCTACTCACTCCTCCGCGCGAGCCCCGTGCCGGACGCGTAGGATGATGACACGTTCCGCTTCGACCCGATATCGCAGCACATAAGGCCAGACGATCGTCATCTCACGATTGCCGTCGGGCGCTTTTCGGCCGCGATCGGGAAATTCGGCCAGACTGTCCGCAACTTCACGCAGGCGCTCGCCAAGCCGAATGGCCGCTGCCGGATTGAAAGCAGCGATATAGGCAACGATCGCTTCCAGATGACCGATCGCTTCATCGGTCCAAACGATCCTGCGCAAGTCAGTCGCCGACGCGGGGACGCGGTAGCGGCTTGGGCGATCCCCATGAGGCGATCCAGCGTTTGACGGCCTCATGGCTTATCAGGCGCCCCGCAGCGACATCGGCCTCGGCGCGCGCGTCGGCCGCCGCTTCGGCAACGGGATCGTCGGTATCGAACAGGGACTTCTCGCGGGTCATCGAGTACGAAATATACCTGTGTGGTATGTTCGCAAAGTGCGAACATCCAAAATGGCGCCATCTCCGCCCCGGTGGTTTTCGAAGGAAGGCCGATGACCGAAGCCCATATCGACCCTACCCGCGCACAATTCGACGCTTTCAAGGCGCTCCCCCGCGACGCGCCGATCGCGATGCTCAACCTGATCCGCTATCGCGAGCATGCCGCCTATCCGGACGGCCACGAGTCCGCCGCGCTCGGGCTGAGCGGCGCGCAGGCCTATGCCCGCTATGGCGAGGAGAGCGGGCCGATCTTCCGCCGCGTCGGCGGCAGCGTGATCTGGTCGGGGGCGCCGCAGCTGGTGCTGACCGGACCGGCGGACGAGGCGTGGGACAGCGCGTTCGTCGCGCTCTATCCCGGCGCGCATGCGTTTCTCGAGATGGTGACCGATCCCGCCTATCGCCTCGCCGTCGTCCACCGCCAGGCGGCGGTCGCGACCAGCCGGCTGATCCGCTGCGCACCACGCGAGGCGGGTGCCGGGTTCGCCTGAGCGGCGTCAGTTCACGCCAGATCCAATTCTCGATCGACCGCGGTGCCGTCGCGATCCGGCGGCTGTACGGACAAGACGCGTATCGCGTTCACCAGGATGAAGAATGGCCAGACGAAGACCCAGAAATCACTGGCCTGCTGGGGACGCGGAATAGACCACCAGGGCTGGCCCCAAAGAAACATCATAACCATCGCGACCGCGCCAAGATGACCAAATCCCGACGGCGCTCGCCCAATCCGGTCTCTCCGCCCACCGGCGGTGAACAGTTGGAACGCACCCAAGATGATGAGCAGCTCCGCGAAATCGCCCGTCCGCTCCCACGATATACCGAAGAACGGCATCGCGATGACGGCATAGGCACACAGCAGGGCGATCAGCGCCAGCCATTGCACCCAATCGAGCTTACGGAGCCAATCGATCCAGCCGGCCATCACAAGCCCCCTTCCGCCGTTATCCTACCAATGCGTTCTTAGCACCGAAAGTCCGAAGCTCGGGATTTCGACGCCAGCGCTCAGGCGGCCTCCGGCTCGGCCGCCGGCTTCTCCTCAGCGTTCTCGCGGCCGGCGGTCAGAACCAGGGTGGAAAAGAGCAATCCCGCCAGTGGCGGAAACAAATGCTGGAAGTCCCGCGCGGTTTGCGGTCGCACGACCGGGATCAGGTCGAGGCCCCACAGCATGAACAACAATGTCACGACGACGGAAAAGTGACTGAAGGCGATCGTCCGTCCACGGTCCGCCGCGGCTCCGATCGTTCCCGCGACGAAAAATATGAAGGTGATCATCGGGATCAAGAGCGCGACGAACTCACCATAAGCGTCGAACAGGGCCGACGGACGACCGCTGAGTGACTGCCCGATCATGGCGTAGCTCGTCGCCAGACCCGCTAGCCCGACGATCGAGCGCCACGGGCCGATCGCCCGCATATGCCGAACCAGCGCTTCGCCGCGTTCCCTCAAGTCGGGCATGTTTATTCCCTTTAAATGATGAGGCTATCCGATCGCGAACGGCAAGCCTAGGGGCACGCTTGACCGCCGGCCCGGCGCCCGCCATCCTTGCCGCGTTCACCGCCCCTGAGGGAAGTATGAAGGAAATTGTCGCCCGCTGACCTGACGGCCCCGGCCCTGCCGGAGGCGCCGTCGTCATGCGCTCGACCCGCCGGGATGTCCCGCGCGGGGCAGCGCGGTCGTTTCTCGACTGACGGGCACAATCCACGTGAACATTTCCAGATACGAACAGCGCGTGCTGCACGCGCTCGCGCAAGGCGGCGCGATCCATCATTGCCGTGACGACACCGGGCGGATCGTCGAGGCGATCTGCTTCACTCGCGAGGGGCATAGGCTGACCGACGGGACGCTGGCGCTGTTCCGCAAGCTCAAGCGGCGCGGGCTGATCGTCAGCCGGAGCGGGCAACCGTACCGAATCAGCCGGCTGGGGCTGGAGGCGGTTAGGAGCCAATTGGACAATCGGTGAACCAAAAATCCTCCCCGGGACGGGGAGGGGGACCGCTCGCGAAGCGAGTGGTGAAGGGGGGCCTCCACCACTAACCTCCCGGTCTGTTGCCCGTTCGTCGCGGGCCCCCTCCACCAAGCCGCTTGCGCGTCTTGGTCCCCCTCCCCGTTCCGGGGAGGATTTTTGTGGGCCGTCTCTCTTACTTCTTCCCCCCGCACAATTTGCCGGTCGCCTTGCAGAACTCGGCGGTCAGCGTGCCCTTGAAGTCGAAGCCGTCGAGCGCCTGGGCGGCCGTCATGATCGCGGCCGGTTCGGCGGCGCGCCAGTGTTGCGCGGGCGGGCTGGCGTTGAAGGCGACGAGCGCGCGCAGGTCGTCGAGCGACAGCGTCATCGCATATTGGTGCCCGATCCTGGTCGCGGCGCGCGCCACCGCGTCGTCGGCGATGCGGCGGCCGGTCGCGAGCCACTGGTCATTTTCCGCCGCGGACAATTCGGGATGCGCGTCGGCGATCTCCCCGATTTCCCGGTCGGTCATCGTCGGCAACAGGATCGCGAGCACGCCGTTCGCCGCCAGTTTCACGCCCAACGCCTCGGCCTCCGCGCTCGGTGCGGCAGGCGGCACCGCCGTCGCCTGCCCGCCGGCCAGCACCATCGCCATCAGTATCGCGATCGCCATGTCCCTCCCCTTCGTTACCCGATCAGGCGAGTCCGTCCTATCGCCGCGGACCGAGCCGCCCTAATGTCGCACCAACACGGGGAGGAAACCATATGTCGCAAGCCAATGTCGACGTGATCCGCGGCATCTACGCCGCCTTCGCCACCGGCGATGTGCCCGGCGTGCTCGGCCGGATGGACCCGGCGATCGAATGGCACGAGGCGGAGAATTTCCCTTATGCCGACGGCAATCCCTATGTCGGGCCGGAAGCGGTGGCGCAGGGCGTGTTCCTGCGCTGCGCGACCGAATGGGACGGGTTCGCGGTGCAGGTCGACGAGATCGTCGACGGCGGCGACACGGTCGTCGCGCTCGGCCGCTATCTCGGCACCTACAAGGCGACCGGGAAGCCGCAGCATACGCAGATGGCGCATGTCTGGCGCGTCGCGAACGGTCGCGCGGTGGGGTTCCAGCAATATGCCGACACGCTGGCCGTCGCGCGGGTGACCGGCGGCGCCTGAGCGCGGCGCGTTCACCGCGCGCTTCATCCGGGGGCAAGCTGGCCCCGCCTAGGGTTTTTCGGACAAGAGCGCCGCGTCGCGCCCATCACCAGAGGATTCGATGCGTTTCACGTCCCTGTTCGTCCTGACCGCCCTTCCCGCCGCCATCGCCACCGTCACGGTCGCCGCACCCGCCGCCGCCAAGACGCTGAGCTATCGCGCGATTCTCGACGGCACCGCCTCGACCAGCGCGACCGGATCGCCGGCGCGCGGCAAGGCGGAGATCAAGCTCGACACCAAGTCGCAGCGTGTCACGGTCGAGATCGACGTCACCGGAATCACGCTCGACCAGCTCAACAAGGCGCTGGTCGCCAAGCCGATCGGCCCGGTCCATTTCCATCAATATCGCAGCGCCGACGACGTCGATGCGGTGCTGCCGGTGCCCTATGGCGCCAATTACCGCGCGACCAAGGACGGCTTCCATGTGTCGATGCGCGACTATCCCTATGCCGACGGCGCCAAGCTGCTCAACAATACCGATCCGTTTCAGGATTTCGTCGACGCGATGAGCGCCGGCAAGATCGTCCTCAACATCCACACGGAGAAATATCCGGATGGGGAGATCAGCGGCAAGGTGATGCCGGATTGAAGACTTGAAGCCGGCCTGGATCCCGTCCGATTTCGCCGCTTAACCCTCTCCCGCTTTCGGGAGAGGGAGGGGCCCGCGAAGTGGGAGGGTGAGGGTCTTCTTTCTTCCAAGCCGATCGCGTCCAAGAAGAAAGAAGACCCTCACCCAACCTCTCCCGCAAGCGGGAGAGGAGCAAAGAGCCGTAGTGGCCAGGGGATACCGGAGGGCGATCCAGGTCGGACATGTGCGCCCGCCGCGCTAATGTGGGCGCAGGCCGGCTTCCCCCTTTTGCAAGCCGGCCCGCGCCTCGCCGTTCCCCGTCCCGCTTACGAAACGGATCGGCGTACCGGTTGGTAGCATTGCCGCGTCGATACCGCAATTGCTTGTAAATTTACGACATTCGCGAGCGGACGAGCATGAATCCTTCTCCCCTTGGGGGAGAAGGATAGCGAAGCTTGGCGGCCTGCCGCTTAGCGGAGCTTGGATGAGGGGTCGCGGCGCTTCAGCGCCGCGCGAGCCTGCGGCTCGCTCCCTCACTCTCGCCACTCGGCTTCGCCGAGCGGGCCTCTCCCTCTCCCCAAAAGGAAGAGGGGAATAGTACCCTACCCCTTTGGCTTGTCCGGCGCGCGATAGGCGTCGTGGCAGGCCGAGCAGGTATTGCGCACCACCAGCCATTGCGCGGCGAAACCGGTCTGGTCGCCCGCCTTGGCCAGCGTGGCGAGCTTGGTCGCTTCGGTGTCGAGCGCGGCCGCGGCCTTTTCGAATCCGGCGCGGTCGCTCCATACGGTCGGCAGCGCCTTGGTGGCGCCGCCATCGCTTCCCGCCGGATAAAGACCGGCGAGCGCGCGGCCCCAGCCGGCGATCGCGCCAGCGGCGAAGGCCTGGGTCTTCACGTCGCCCTTGGCGTCGATTACCGCCTTCATCCCGCCGAAATCGGCCCCGGCGAGCTTCATTCCCGCCTGGCGCGCCGCGATCAGCCGGTCGGCATCGTCGCGCCGTCCCGTCGCCGCCGCGGTCAGCACCCCCGCCGCAAGTACCAATATCAGCGCCGACATCGTCCTGGTCATCGCGACTCTCCCTCGGTCATGGGCGCGACGCTATGCCTCGCCGCGGCGCGGAGCAATGCCGGCGTTAACCGCGTTCGAAGGCCGGGCGTTAACCGCATGGCGGCTATGATGGCCCGATGATCCCGTCGAAAATCTTTCGCAGCCGTTGGGCGGCGCTGTTCTGGGCGGCGGGCATCATCTGGACCGCCTATGACGTGGCGATGGCCAATCGCGCCGATCCGCCGGCCGGCAACAACACGACAGCGGTGATGACCGACGCGACCGGAGTGGCGGTCGACGACAAGGATCTGGCGGTGCTCGCCAACGCGATGGGGAATTAGGGGGCGCGCTCCCGCCCGAGAATTGCGGACTTGGACAGCCTCATTCGTCACCCCGGGCTTGTCCCGGGTGTGGATTCACATTCGAAGTGCAACGGGTTGAGGAAGGTTCGGCTGGGGTTTGGAAGCCGAGGCATTTTCTAGGGGTGTTGTTGTATCTGGCGATGATGGCGTCGAGTGCGGAGCGCGGCAAGGTATTGAGGTCGGTGCTGCGTGGTAGGTTGCGTCGCAATCTGCCGATGGCGTTTTCGACGCCGCCTTTTTGCCATGGCGCGTGAGGATCGCAGAAGAAGGTCTTGAGGCCGAGTTGTCGGGCGATGCGCTGGTGGCGGGCGAATTCGGTGCCGTTGTCGAAAGTGATGGAGTGTCTGAGGTCTGGCGGCACGGGGCGCAGCATGCGGGTGAGAGCGGCGGCGACGGGATCGGCTCTGAGGTTGGGTTGTGGGACGGCGATGGTGAGGCGTGATCGTCGCTCATGGGCGACGAGGATGGCGCTGCCGGGTCGGGAGAAGAGCATGGCGTCGGCTTCCCAATGGCCGGGTTGCTGTCGCGTGGCGATGTCGCCGGGGCGCTCATGGATGGAGCAGCGGCCGGCGACATAGGGCCAGCCGCCGGTGCGGCGCCAACCTCGCTTGTACTTGGCGCGGGGCAGATAGAGGCGCCAGCGGCGGTCGTTGGTGCGTTTGAGCTGGGCATAGACGAAGCGGTAGATCGTCTCGTGGCTGATGACGCGACGCCCTGCCTCGTGGGCGAAGCGCCCGGCGATCTGCTCGGGGGACCAGCCGTCGTTCAAGCGATCGAGGACTGCCTCGCGCAGCGCATCCTCGCGCTCCAGGCGGGAGCCGTGCCAGCGTCTCGCGCCGGCCTGGGCCTGGGCATAGCCAGGCTGATAACCGACCTTCGACCCGCCGTTACGCTTCACCTCTCGCGAGATGGTCGACGGCTGGCGATCCAGAGCTGCAGCGATCTGCCGGATCGATTGCCCGGCTTCGCGAAGCCGGGCAATCGAACACCGCTCCTCGAGCGATAACTGACGGTAACTCGACATGGCATCACCTGCTTGAGGTGTTGCACTTCGTTTGTGAACTCAGGGGGGTCCACTCCTTCGCACGCGAGTTGAGGGTTGTTACGCGGTGGATGCCAGGACAAGACCGGCATGACGGTGGGGATTCGGTGCCGCTCCCTTCACGACCGATGCCCCCTATTTCCCCGCGAACAGGAACGCGACGGCGCCGACCAGGCAGAGAAAGGCACCCAGATGCCGCCAGCCGAGCGGCTCCCCCAGCACCGTCACCATGAACACCCCGAACACGGTCAGCGTGATCACTTCCTGCGTGATCTTGAGCTGCCCGCCCGACCAGCCCGAGGCATAGCCGATGCGGTTGGCGGGCACCGCCAGGCAATATTCGAGCAATGCGATGCCCCAGCTGATCGCGATGACGATCCACAGCGGCTTGGTCATCCCGCCCTTGAGATGCCAGTACCACGCCACCGTCATGAAGCAGTTGGACAGCGCGAGCAGGCCCACCGTCCACATGCTCTTCTTCCTTCGCTAGCGGATGACCGTGCAGGCGATGGGCGGGTGGCCGGGCGTCGTCAAGGTCGCGGCGTCGCCCTTGCCGCGCAATTCATAGGGGCCCTTCCGGTACCAGATGCCCGACGCCGGCTTCTGGCCGTCGAGCGTGGCCAGCATCTTGCCGGCGCGGCTGATCTGCGCGGTGTCGGCGCGATTGTCGAAGCGCACCGCGAATTTGGTGCCGTCCATGCAGCGGTAGCGAGCGCTGATAACGGGTGGCCGTACGACCTCCGGATTATTCTTGATGCCGTCGATCTGCTTCTGAAGACGCGATCGATCATATTCCGCCTTCCCCGGCGCAGGCTTCAGGTCGATCGAATAGATGTGCCATTTGCGCTGCTCGGGCGTGGCGCCGTCGACCTCGGTCCGGCGCAGCACCACGTTGCCCGTCCGGTAGTCGGGCCGGCCGTCCTTCAGCCGCGCGTAGATCTGCACCGGGACGGTGACGTAGCGGCTCCCGGCCGCACCCTCGATCTCGCCGGGGCCGCCGATATTGGCGTGATATTCCTTGTATTTGGCGAAGCTCGCCGCGAACGCCGCCGGGCTCAGTTTGCTGTCGGCGCCGCCATTGCCCCACAGCGCGCGGGCTGCGGCATATTTGCCGCCCTCGATACTGGCATAATAGATTTGCACGACATTGGCGGCGCCTTGCGCGCTGTCGGGGGCGAACTTGCCCTCAGCCGCCGGCGTGCGGTCGTCGGGCAGGCCGCCCGGCTGGCCGGGCGCGGCGGGCGCGAGGGGCCGCTCGTCGCCAGTCGCCGGCGGCACCGCGCCATTGGTCGCGACGCCGCTATCGGCCACAGCGTTGCCGGTCTCGTTATAGCTGGTGATGTCACCCCGCGCGCGGTCGGCGGCGCCGTTGATGTCGACTTCGGTATTGCCGGTCGTCACCGGTTTCGAGCAGGCGGCAAGGCATGTCGCAAGGCACAGCATCGGGACCAGGAAAACGGCGCGCACGAAAGCCCCCAGGCAAAACGGTAGTGGAGGCGTAGAACGATCGAACGCGCGCCGCGTTCCCCGGCGACCGCTCAGAACACGCCGCCGAACTGCTCGTTGCCGACGAAGCCGAGCCGCGTGATCCCGGCGCGCTTGACCGTCGCCAGCACGCGATCGAACGTGTCGTAATGCGTCGCCGCGTCGGTCCGCATGGTCAGCACCGCGTCCTTGTCGGCGGTGATCGCGACCAACTCGTCGGGCAGCGCGCGTTCGGACACGGCCATGCCATCCAGGGTGAGCGCCCCCGACGCGGAGATATCGAGCTGGTGCGTCTTCTGGTCGGGCAACGTCCGCGCCGGCCCATTGGGCAAGTCGACCGCAACCTTGTGAGTGGCGATCGGCAAGGTCAGGATCATCATGATCAGCAACACCAGCAGCACGTCGATCAGCGGCGTGACGTTGATCGCGGCGATGGTTTGGTCGTCGGCTGTCCTGCGGGTCATGATCGTTCTCCCGTTATGGTACGTGATAACGTATCATGTTCGACGGCCATGGCAAGTGGTTGCGGCGCATCGTCAGCGCGCCGCCGGAGCAGTCAGCAATTCTCGTATTTCCAGTTGAGCTTCTTGCCCGCGCGGGTCTGTTCGATGGTCTGCGCGACGCATTTGGCGCGAGTCTCGTCGCGCTTCGCCTCGGCCACCCAGTCGCAATATTCGCGGCGGCATCCGGGCGGAAAGGCGTTCCAGTTGGCCGCCGCCTCCTCGTCCGCGGCCAGCGCCTCGGCCAGCGCGGGCGGCACTTCCGCCTCGGGCTTGGGCTCGCGCGCCGCGCGCTTGGGCTTTTCGCCCGCGTCGATCTTGGCCAGCGCGCGGTCGAGCGTGTCGAGCAACACCTTGTCGGGCGGCAGCGTCGCGATATCGGTCAGCCGGCCATATTGGCCCATCGCGTCGCCTTCCTTGCCGGTCTGAAGCTCGAGCCGGTCCCAGAAACCGAACGCGGCATGTTCCTTGAAGGCCGCCATGTTGGCGAGCGACTGCCCCTTATAGGTGAAGAAGGGCATGCTCCATTTGATCGTTTCCTCGACCGCCGGCGCATGGCCGTGGATCAAGTCGCGCAGATGCGTGAGGATCGGCTTCGCGAAGTCGTTCCTGGCGGCGATATAAGCGTCGACGCGCGGATCCCGGGGCATCGGCTCTCCTTTCGGCTTCCGTCCGGGCGGAACCTAGGATCGCGACGGCGGCGCGGTCAACGCCGCGGCGGATCGTCAGGGATTGAGCGCCTCGTCGTCGGCGTCGGACAGATCGTCGTCCTCGGCATCGTCGTCGTCGAACTCGTCCTGGACCTCGTCCTCGTCGATGTCGGTTTCGGCCATGTCGGCGTCGTCATCTTCCTCGCCGACCTCGCTGTCCGACATCTCGACATCGTCGTCCTCGGGCTCGTCGCCCAAATCGGGGTCGAGATCGGTCAGAATATTGCCGTCGCTCGGCCCGTCGCGCGTCGCTTCGAGAATCTCCGCACGCTGGCTCTCGTCATAGCCTTCCTCGTCGTAACCGTCGTCGCCGGGACCCTGGCCCGATACCTGATAACCGCCCATCTCCGTCTCCATGACTGGCAAGGAGCGAACGGCGGCGCGGGCTTCGGGTTCCGTCGGGCCCGATCAGGCGGGGCGAAACAGGCGGCCGCGCTCGACGATCGCCGCCAGTGCCAATGCTATCACCCCGGCGGCCAGGAAGCCAAGGTGGAGCGGCGTGGTGGTGCCGTCGAACGCCATGCCGATCAGCCCGCCGATCGCCGCGCCGAAGGTGGTGACGAAGAAGCCCTGGAGGCTCGACGCGGTGCCCGCGATCTCTCCCATGTTGAGCATCGCCATCGCCGAGCAATTGGACGCGGCGAGGCCGAAACAGGCCAGCGTGACCGCCTGAAGCGCGACGAACAGCCAGATGTTCTCGTACCCGAGCTTGCTGACCAGCAGGCTGGTCGACGCCGCGACGATCAGCACGACCATCGCCCCATGCGAGATGCGCCGCATGCCCAGCCACATCACGATCCGCGAATTGAGCAGATTGCCGCAGGCCATCGTCACCGCGCAGCCGGCGAAGATGAGCCCGAGCCGCTTCGGCTGATGGAACACCTTCTCGACGATCGGCTGGATCGACGTGATGTAGCCGAACAGCGCGCCCTGCAGTCCGATCACCGCGGCGGCATAACCGACCGACAGCCGGTCGGAGAAGGTGCGCTTCCAATTCGCGATCAGCAGCTTCGCTTCCAGCGGCAAGCGGCGCTCGGCGGGCAGCGTCTCCGGCATGCGCAGGATGAACCAGGTCGCGATCGCCACGCTGACCATGGCGATCATGTTGAAGATCAGTCGCCACGAGCCCATCAGCAGGATGAACTGGCCGATGCTCGGCGCGATGATCGGGAAGATCATGAAGGTCATCACCGCCAAACTATTGACCCGCGCCATCGCGCGTCCCGAGTAGCAATCGCGGATCAAGGCGATCGTCACCACCCGCGTCGCCGCGATCGCGACACCGGCGCAAACGCGCGAGATCAGCAAGAGGTCGAAGCTCCTGGCGACGCCGCAGACCAGGTTCATCACCACGTACAGTACCATCGACCCGATCAGCACCGGCCGCCGCCCGTAGCGATCGGCGAGCGGCCCGTGGACCAGTTGCGCCGCGCCGAACCCGCCCGAGAACATGACGATGACCAGCGGCAGGTCGTTCGCCGCGACGTGCAGATCGCCGCCGATGCTCGGCAAGGCCGGCAGCATCGTGTCGATGCCGAGCGCGCCAAGCGCCATCAACGCCGCGATCAGCGCGACGAATTCCACGAAGTGGATCGGCGACGAGGGTTCGTCGCGAGAAGGATCCCCGGGCTGCGGCATTCGGCCCCCATGCCCTACCTTGTCCGACAAATCAGCCCCGAAAAATTTTTGTCACGCAACCGGAATAGGGTTAGGTCAGCCCCTTCGGGGGTGAGACGTTGAGGAGAATCGCATGAGTATCTTCGGTACGATCAAGGACGCCATCTTCGGCTCGGCCGCCGCCGCCACTCCGGCACCGCCGCCCGCCGATCCCGCCGCGCCGCCGCCGCCTCCCCCGTCGCCCCCCGCCACGCTGAGCGAGGATCAGATCTACGCGGTGCTCCAGAAACATGCCGACGCCCTCGGCCAGGATCTCAACTATCGCGAATCGATCGTCGACCTGATGAAGGCGATGGGCCAGGATTCGAGCCTGGATGCGCGCAAGCAACTCGCCACCGAGCTCGGCTATACCGGCGACCAGAACGACACCGCGACGATGAACATCTGGCTGCATCAGAAGACGATGGACAAATTGATGAACGGCTGACGCGCCGTTCGATCTTGCGTGGCGGGCACCGTGGTGTATTATTTCTGTAAATCACCACGGGAGCCCGCCATATGCTTCGCTTGATTCCCCTTGCCGCTGTCGCCCTCGCGCTCGTCGCTTGCGGCGAGAATGACGGCAACAGCACCTCGGTCAGCTTCAGCGCCAACAGTTCGGACGGAATGGTGTCGGGAGGCGTTGATAAATCGGGCAATCTCAAGATCGATGCCGGCGGCTTCAAGGCGGACCTGAAGCTGCCGAAATTTTCGGTCGACGCCTCCGATTTCGACATGAACGGGGTGCATCTCTATCCCGGCTCGACGATCACCTCGATCAACGTCAACGGCGGCGATGGCGACAAGAATGACGGCAAGGATCCCGGCCGGGTCAACGTCGCCTTCACCAGCCCGGCGACCGCCACGACGGTGCGCGACTGGCTCAAGGAGCGGCTGGTCAAGGCCGGCTTCACGCTGTCGGCCGACGGCGCGGGCCTGACCGGCAAGACCGACGACGGCAAGCCGTTCGTGCTCAAACTGACCGACCAGGGCGCGAACAAGGCGACCGGCACGATCGATATGGGCGGCTGAGATTCCGTCATCCAGCGCAAGCTGGGGTCTGGTGCCGCAAGCGCTCGCCGATAGTCGATTCATCGCACTCGACCCGCCATACGCCTCCCCGGCGAAGGCCGGGCCCGGTTCGACGGAGTGGCGACGGCATCCTGTCACTGCATGCGCATTGCGACTAGGCCCCGGCCTCGCCGGGGACACGTAGAACGACAGGCCCCCGCAGCCGCTTCGAGACCCGCTTTCGCTGGGGTGACGGGCGCGCGGCGAAGGTCTATCGTCGCTCCTTTCGAAAGTTCCGGACGATCAAAGATGCTAGATACTCCCGCCGCCCAAGTCCCCACGCTCAGCCTCGCCGATGAGGCGCGCGATCCCGCCGCTTTCGCCGCGGCGTTCGGCGGGTCGTTCGAACGCTTCGGCTTCGCGATCGTCGCCGATCATGGCATCCCGCTGCCGCTGATCCAGCGCGCCTGGAGCCTGACCGAGGATTTCTTCGCGCTGCCCGAGGACGAGAAGCGCGGCTATTACGACAAGGCCTGGGGCGGCCAGCGCGGCTATACGCCGTTCAAGACCGAGATCGCCAAGGACGCCAAGCACGTCGATCTCAAGGAATTCTGGCACGTCGGCCGCGACCTGCCCGAAGGCCACCCGTCCGCCGCGACGATGATGCCCAACGTCTGGCCGTCGCGGCCGGGGGACTTCCAGGAAGCGCTGACCGATCTGTGGAACGCATTCGACCGCGCGGGGCTGCGCCTGCTGTCGGCGATCGCGCGTCACCTGAAGCTGCCGTCCGATTATTTCGAGACCGTGGTCGACCACGGCAATTCGATCCTGCGCCTGCTCCATTATCCGCCGATCCCGGTCGATGCGGAAGGGGTCCGCGCCGGCGCGCATGAGGACATCAACCTGATCACCCTGCTGCTCGGCGCCGAGGAAGCGGGCCTCGAATTGCTCGACCGCGACGGCAAATGGCTGGCGATCCGCCCGCCCGAAGGCGCGATGGTTGTCAATGTCGGCGACATGCTACAGCGGCTGACCAACCACGTCCTGCCCTCGACCACCCACCGCGTCGTCAATCCGCCGCCCGAGCGCCGCGGCTTCTCGCGCTACTCGATGCCGTTCTTCCTGCATCCCAACCCGGAATTCCTGATCGAGACGCTGCCGAGCTGCATCAGCGCGGACAATCCGAACCGTTATCCCAACCCGATCACTGCACACGACTATCTGCACGAACGGCTGGTCGAAATTGGTCTCGTGAAAGCCTGATCGTTTCGTGTTACAAACAGCAGCGTAACGGGAGGGAAGCATGCGCCGCGCGATCCTGACGAGCTGTATCCTGGCGGGCGGGCTTACGCTCGCCTCGGTCGCCGTGGCACGACCGGGCGCGGACCTGTTCGGCGCCGAACGCGACGAGGCGCCACGGATCGAGCGAACCACCTCCGGCCAGAACGGCCTGTTGCGGCTATGGTCCACCGTCGGCCGCTGCGTCGTCCAGCGCGATCGCACCGCGGCTGTCGCCTTCGTCCGCGCGCCGGCCGGCTCCGACCTGTCGCTGGCGGCGGCGCGGCGGCTCGATCCCGTCTTCGCCGGCTGTCTCGCCGGGTCGCGCGTGCCCGGGCCGTCGAGCGTCGTGCTGCGTCGCGCGGCATTGGCCAACGCGCTGGGATTCACCAAGAACCGCATTTAGAGTTGTTTTCGAGCTTCACCGAAACCGACCTCAGCCGGTCTTTAGCTGCCGATAACCGTCGCCGCTTGCCGCGACCGGCCTAGTTCCTCTACGCGCCATCGGATGACTTCGACTTCTCCGCTGCGCGTCGCGCTCGCAGGCCTCGGCACCGTCGGCGCCGGTGTGATCAAACTCCTCGATGCCAATGGCGCGCTGATCGCCCGCCGCGCCGGCCGCCCGATCGAGATCGTCGCGGTGTCCGCGCGCGATCGCGCCAAGGATCGCGGCGTCGATATCGCGCGATTCGACTGGGTCGACGATACGGCCGCGCTCGCGCAGCGTGCCGATGCCGACGTCGTGGTCGAACTGATCGGCGGATCGGACGGCCCGGCGCTGACGCTGGCGCGCGCCACGCTGGCCGGGGGCAAGAGCCTGGTCACCGCCAACAAGGCGATGATAGCGCATCACGGGCTGGAACTGGCACAGGCCGCCGAGGCCGCCAACGTCGCACTCAAGTTCGAGGCCGCGGTCGCCGGCGGCGTGCCGGTGATCAAGGGCTTGCGTGAAGGCGCGGCGGCGAACGAAATCGGCCGCGTTTACGGCATTCTCAACGGCACCTGCAATTTCATCCTGACCAAGATGGAAGCGGAGGGGCGCGATTTCGCCGAGGTACTGGCCGAGGCGCAGGCGCTGGGCTTCGCGGAAGCCGACCCCAGTTTCGACATCGACGGCATCGACGCGTCGCACAAGCTCGCGATCCTCGCCAGCCTCGCGTTCGGCACGCGTCCCGCGTTTGACGAGGTCGCGACTACCGGCATCCGCCACGTCCTGGCCGCAGACATCGCGGAGGCCGCCGCACTCGGCTATCGTGTGCGGTTGGTCGGTGTCGCCGAAGCGGGCGCGGACGGGCTGTTCCAGCGCGTCCACCCGCATCTGGTGCCGCTCAGCCATCCGCTCGCCCACGTGTCCGGCGCACTCAACGCGGTGGTCGCGGAAGGCAATTTCGTCGGCCGGCTGCTGTTCCAGGGCGCGGGCGCGGGCGACGGCCCGACCGCCTCGGCGGTGGTCGCCGATCTGATCGACATCGCGCGCGAAGAATTCGGGCCGGCATATGCGATGCCAGCCGCCAGCCTGTCCGCCTTGCCGGCGGCCGACAGCGGCGATCGTCGCGGCCGTGCCTATCTGCGCTTCATGGTCGCCGATCGCGCCGGCGTCCTGGCCGAGATCGCCGCGGCGATGCGCGACGCCGGCGTCTCGATCGAGAGCCTGATGCAACGCGGCGCCAACGCCGACGGCAGCGTGCTGGTCGCGATCGTCACCCACGAGGCGCCGGAGCGTTCGGTCGCGCAGGCGCTGGAAAAGCTGCGCGGTTCGCAGAGCCTGGCCGGCGAACCGCTGTGGATGCACATCCTGGAGTAGCGCGACGCGCGCTTAGGGCAGCAATTTCCCCTCGGTCGACGGCGGGGTGTCGGACAGATCGATCGGCACGCGACCGCTCTTGTCGGGCTTTTTGGCGAACGCCTTTTTCGCCAGGTCCGCCGCTCCCTTGATGATCGGCATCAGCGGCGGGCCGAACCCGACGACGCAGGTGCGGCTGATCGGACAGGGCGTCGCTTGCGCGGCGAGTGCGCCGCTCCCGGTCCGATAGGGATTGGACGGTACCGGGCCGTCGGGCACGACCTCGTCCGGAAGGGGCAAGGTTTGCGAGGGTAGCGGATTGCCGCACACCACGATCTCCTTGCCGTCGACACGACGTACGCACGGCTCGTCGGCTACGGGCACCAGAATCGAGAAACGCTCGGGCGTATCGGCGGTGGCGGGCTGGGGTGCGGGAGCGGCGGCCGGCGTGGCCGCCTGCAAGGCGAGTATCAGCAGCGCTCCAGCCATGGCGTCATCCTCCGGCCAATCGGATAGCCCGCGATAGGGGCGTCAATGCGGCAGGTTTTCGCGCAAGGTTTCCATCGGATCCTCGGTCGAGCGCAGAAGCGTCCGACGCTTGCTGAGGCAGCGCATCGCGCCGACCACGTCGCATTTGCTGCCGTCGTTCGCCAGCGCGCGCTGCTTCAGCGATTCGGCGTCATCGCTCGATGCCGGCACGCGGTAGCGATCCGCGCAGGCGCCCGTGCACCGCGCCGGCGCGGACGGCGGCTTCAGATCGAAATGTACTTTCTTCAACGACGTATGCGGCGTGACCGCGGCGAGCATGACCAACAACGGCGTGAGCATCGGACCGACCCCTGTCTCGAGCACCCCAGACTTCAACCCATGAAGCCACAGCGCGTTCCGCGGCGCCAGATGCTGCGGCCGACCCAACCAAATTTTCTCCGCGGCCGGACGTGTTTATGGAGCGATCGGTCGCTCGCCGATCAGCGACACCCCAGTGCGGGTGCTGACCGACACCCAGCCTTGCCGCACCCGACCAGGAAGGTCGACTTCTCCTGGCAATTGTTGGTCTTCGCCAGCAGGCGCTCGCGTTCCGCCGGAACGCCCTCGTTGCGCGGATCGTCGGGATCGATGATCGTCAACGGTGCGCGGAAGCGATCGGCTTCGCGGCGTCCGCACACCACGATGTCGTCGGGCCGGCCGGTGCGACATTCGATCGTCGCGCGCGTCGCCGCGCGATAGCGTTCCATCGCCGCGTCGAGCTGGGGAGCGGCCTGCATCATCATCAACCACGCCAGCATGGCGCGACTCCCGCGACGTTATGCCGCGCGCGGGTGATGATGCGCGATTGCGGCGATTTCGCGTCAGCCAGCGACGGGCGGAACGCCGAGCCTCGGAATATCGATCGCCGGACAGCGGTCCATCACCACCGCCAGCCCCGCCGCCTCGGCCCGCGCCGCCGCTTCCTCATTGATCACGCCAAGTTGCATCCACACCGCCTTGGCGCCCGATGCGATCGCCGCATCGACCGCCTCGCCCGCCGCCTGCGGACGACGGAAGATGTCGACGATGTCGATCGGCACGCCGATCTGGGCAAGGTCGTGGAAGACATATTCGCCATGGACGTGCTGGCCGGCGATCTGCGGATTGACCGGGATCACACGATAGCCATGCCGCTGCAGCATCGCCATCACGCCGTAACTCGGCCGGTCGGGCCGGTCGGACGCGCCGACCATGGCGATCGTCCGGGCGTTGGCGAGAAGATCGCGGATGTCCTGGTCGGCGGTGAGCGGCATGGCCGTGCTCCTGCTTGCTACAACAACATCCCCTTCCTTGACGGGAGAGGATAGCGAAACTTGGCAGCTTGCTGCCTAGCGAAGCTTGGAGGGTGGACGGCGGCGGTCTCGCCTGGCGGTCCACTCTCCCCAACTCCGACTAGGGCCGGCTGACGCCGACCCAAGTCTTGCGTGTCCTTTCCCATCAAGGGAGAGGAAAAGTACGCGCGCTACCGCGCCTCGAGCCAGTCCTTCACTTTCCCGGCAATCTCCCCGAACGCGGCACCCTCCGGGCCGTTCCCCGCAGCGGGCGGCGTGCCCGCGTCCGATGCGGCGCGGATCGCGATCGCCAGCGGCACGCGGCCGAGAAACGGCACGCCCAACTCGCGCGCGGCCGCTTCCGCGCCGCCCTGACCGAACGGATCCGACACTTCGCCGCAATGCGGGCAGGCATAGCCCGCCATATTCTCGACCACGCCGATCACCGGAACGCCGGCCTTGCCGAACAAGTCGATCGCGCGGCGCGCGTCGATCAGCGCAAGGTCCTGCGGAGTCGAGACGATCACCGCGCCGGCCGGCTTGTATTTCTGTATCATCGTCAACTGGACGTCGCCGGTGCCCGGCGGCATGTCGACCACCAGGGTGTCGGCCGGCCCCCAATCGCCTTCGATCAATTGACCGAGCGCGCTCGCCGCCATCGGCCCGCGCCAGGCGATCGCCTGGCCCGGCGCCACCAATTGCCCCATCGACAGGATCGGGACGCCGGACGGCGTCGCGACCGGGATCCTGGTCTTTTCGCGCGCCTGCGGCTTCGAGCCCTCGACGCCCATCAAAGTCGGCTGCGACGGACCGTAGATGTCGGCATCGACCAGCCCGACCTTGCGCCCCGCCGTTGCCAGCGCGATCGCGAGATTGGCCGCGACGGTCGATTTACCGACCCCGCCCTTGCCGCTCGCCACCGCTATCAGGGTGCGGCCGACCCGCTCGCTGGTCAGCGCGATGCGTACATCGCTGACCTCCGGCCCGGCCAGCGCCGCCGCGCGCACCGCCGCCTCGAGCGCGTCGCGCGCCTCGATATCCAGCCCCGTCACATCGAGAATCACGCTGGCGCGATCGCCGTCGTGCCGTACCGTGGCGCGCTTGTCCGCCACTGCGGCGATGCGCGCCGCCAACCCGGTCTTGTCGTCCATCCGCGCCAGATAGGGCCGCTATCGCCGCTTGCCCCTGTTTTTCCGCGCAACGCCACTTATAAAGGCCCATATGACGATTGCCCTGCCCTGGCGGCGCCGCCTTTCCCAAGCCATGTCCGACAAGCCCAAGAGCCCCTGGGGAGGCGGCGGCGGGAGCGATTCCGACGGCGGCGACAGCAACGGCGGCGGCAACGACGCCGGTCCGCGCAACCCTTGGGCGCAACCGCCGGGGTCGCGCCCGCGCGCCCCACGGGCGGGCGGTGGCATCGAAGATCTGCTGAAGCGCGCGCGGGGCGGCGGCGGCGGCGGTTTTGGCGGATTCAATCTGCCCGGCGGCGGCAACGGCCGATCGCTCTGGGGATGGGGTGCCGGCCTGCTCGTGCTCGCCTGGGTGCTGTTGACGTCGGTCCACGTCATTGGCCCGCAAGAGCAGGGAGTGGTCACGTTTTTCGGAAAATATTCCGGAACGCTGGACACCGGCTGGCGGCTGACCTTTCCCGCGCCGATCAATTCGGTCGACAAGATCAACGTGACCGGCATCCGCTCGTTCGAGTTTCCCGACGGCGGCGGCGCCAATCTGGTGCTGACTCGCGACGGCAATCTCGTCGATCTCGGCTATGCGGTGCAGTGGAACGTCAGCGACCCGCAGAAATACCGGTTCGAACTCGACAAGCCCGACGATGCGGTGAAGGCCACTGCGGAATCCGCCGTTCGCGCGGCGATCGCCAATTCGACGCTCGACGACGTGCTCGGCGCCGGCAAGATCGAGATCCAGAACCGCGTCCGCGAGTCGATGCAAAAGGTGCTCGACGATTATCAGTCGGGCATCCACATCGTCAGCGTCGCGCTGAACAACGCGTCGGCGCCGCAACAGGTGATGGACGCCTTCAAGGACGTCACGGCGGCGCAGAACGATCGCCAGTCGAACATCACCCAGGCGCATGGCTATGCGACCCAGGTGATCGCCAACGCCCAGAGCCAGGCCGCGTCGTTCAACGGGGTCTATGCGCAATACAAGCTCGCGCCCGACGTCACGCGCCGTCGCATCTATTACGAGACCATGGAGCAGGTCCTGAACCACGTCGACAAGACGGTCGTCGAACCGCGCAACATCGCGCCGCTGTTGCCGCTCGGCGGCGCCAAGGTCGCGCCCAATGCGCCCGCAACCGGGGGAGACCGCTGATGCCCGGCTGGCTTCGTAGCCCGATCGGCGCCGGGATCGCCGCGCTGGTTCTGCTCATCGTGGCGGCCAGCACGCTCGCGATCGTGCCCGAGACCCAGCAGGTCGTGGTGGTCCGGATGCAAACTCCGATCGGCACGGTCAACCGCTGGAAGCCGGGCGAAGCGCTCGGCAATACCGGCGCCGGCCTGCTGGCGCGCATTCCGTTCGTCGACCATCTGATCTGGATCGACAAGCGCGTGCTCGACCTCGACCTCGACAACCAGCAGGTGTTGTCGACCGATCAGCAGCGGCTCGAGGTCGACGCGTTCGCGCGGTTCCGCGTGGTGGATCCGCTCCGCCTGGTCCGCTCGCTCGGGCTCAGTTCGGGCGCCGAGGACCGGGTTACGGATCAGCTCAAGCCGCTGTTCGGCTCGGCGCTTCGTTCCGAACTCGGCAAGGTCGATTTCGACGCGTTGCTCAGCCCCGAACGCGGCAAGCTGATGGACAATATCCAGGCCGCGCTACAGACCTATGCGCGCAATTACGGCGTCGAGATCATCGACGTCCGCATCAAACATGCCGATTATCCGGACGGCTCGCCGCTGCAGTCGGCGCTCGACCGCATGAGCAACACCCGCAAGCAGCAGGCGCTGACGATCCGCGCCGAAGGACAGCGCGACGCGCAGATCATTCGCTCGCAGGCTGACGCCCAAGCCGCCAAGATCTATGCCGATGCGCTCAACCAGGATCCCGAATTCTACAATTTCTGGCGCGCGATGCAGTCCTATCGCTACTCGTTCGGTCCGGATTCGAACGGCAAGCTGCCGCCCGGCCAGACGACGCTGATCCTGACGCCCGACAATTCCTATCTCAAGGAGTTCGAGAGCGGAGGAAAATGATCGGCTGAAACCCGCGCGACATTGGCGGGTTTGACCAATCGCGTTCCTTGCAGTTCGTTCATATTCAATCGCCGTTCAGGCTCCGGTGGCCAATATTGGCCAAACCGGGGCCGATGAGACCGAGACGAAGAGGATCTACCCAAGTGCGCTACGCCTACGCCATTACTACCGCCTTGTTGCTCGGCGGCGCTGCCACCACCATGCTGTCGCCTTCCTATGCGCAGAACGCGCAGAACGAGCCGGGCACGATTTCCGCCGCCGCGCCCAAGGCCGGCGCGCCGATGAGCTTCGCCGACATGGTCGCCAAGCTGCAGCCGGCGGTGGTCAACATCTCGACCAAGCAGAAGGTGCAGATCTCGACCGGCGGCAATCCGTTCGGCGACCTGTTCGGCGGCATGATGGGCGGGGGTCAGGACGACGGTCAGCCGATCACGCGCGAGGGGCAGAGCCTGGGGTCGGGCTTCATCATCTCGCCCGATGGCTACATCGTCACCAACGCGCACGTGATCACCGCCGGCGCCAAGGGGGCGAAGGTCGAATCGATCACGGTCACCTTGTTCAACCGCAAGGAATATGTCGCCAAGGTGATCGGTAGCGACACCGCATCCGACCTCGCGGTGCTGAAGGTCGACGCGACCAACCTGCCCTATGTGAAGTTCGGCGATTCCGGCAAGGCGCGGGTCGGCGACTGGGTGATCGCGATCGGCGAGCCGTTCGGCCTGGGCGGCACCGTCACCGCGGGCATCATTTCGGCGCTCAATCGCGTGACCGGCCAGGGCGGCGCGTACGACCGCTTCATTCAGACCGATGCCGCGATCAACAAGGGCAATTCGGGAGGCCCGATGTTCGACCTCAACGGCAACGTGATCGGCATCAATTCGCAAATCTATTCGCCATCCGAAGGCTCGGTCGGCATCGGCTTCGCGATTCCCGCCGCCTCGGCCAAACCGATCATCGACACGATGATCAAGGGCGGCAAGGTCCAGCGCGGGTATCTCGGCATCGGCCGCCAGCCGGTCGACGAGGATATCGCCAGCACGCTCGGCCTGCCCAAGGATCGCGGCGAGATCGTCAACCGCGTCGAGCCCGGCAGCCCCGGGCAAAAGGCCGGCCTGAAGCAGGGCGACGTCATCGTCGCGGTCAATGGCCAGGAAGTGACGCCCGAGCAGACCTTGCCCTATCTCGTGGCGAACGTCCCGCCCGGCTCCGCCGCCAAGATGAATATCATTCGCGACGGCAAGCCGATGACGGTCACGGCGATCGTCGGCAATCGCCCGAGCGAGGAAGAACTCGCCAATTCGATTACCGGCAACGATGACGGCGACGACGACGGCGGCACGCAGGGCGGCAACGGCGCGCCGGAGTTGCATGCCGGCGCCGAACTGCTCGGCGTTCAGGTGACCGCGCTGACGCCCCAGATCGCCAATTCGCTGGGGGTCAATCCTGCCCAGGTCAGCGGCGTCGTCGTAACCGGCGTCAGCATGGCGAGCGACCCGGCGGCCAAGGGTCTGCAGCGCGGCGACATCATCTCGTCGATCAACAAGACGGTGGTGCGTACGCCGGCCGAGTTCGACGCGCAGATCCGTGCGGCCAAGGCGGCTGGCAAGACCACCGTGCTGGTCTATTTCACCCGTGCGCGCCAAGGCAGCCTGTACGTCGCGATCAAGCTCAAGGCCTGAACGTCCATGGGGCGACTTGGCAGGCCCTAGCCTGCCTCGCTAAACCTCCCTCGTCCCCGACCGGGACGAGGGAGTTTTTGAATGGCCGACACGACCACGATCTTCATCGGTGCTGGCGAAGGCGGGACCAACCCGCAGGCGCTCGAACTGAAGCGCGCGAACCGCCACGGCCTGATCGCCGGCGCGACCGGCACCGGCAAGACCGTCACCATCCAGGGCATCATCGACGGGCTGAGCCAGGCGGGCGTCCCCTGCTTCGTCGCCGACGTGAAGGGCGACCTGTCGGGCCTCGCCATGGCGGGCTCGCCCACCGCCAAGAATGCCGACGTCTTCACCGCGCGCGCCAAGGAGATCGGCGACAGCGACTGGTCGTACAGCGACAATCCGGTCCAGTTCTGGGAT
>NZ_JBQCCN010000244.1:0-12987 GCF_051962185.1 Sphingomonas sp. | reverse complement strand
GAGGCCGGGGTCGTTGGCGATGGCGCGATACGGCCAGCGGCCCCGGCCTCCGCCGGGGCGACGGTCAGTCGCTAAGCCGCCTTCTTCGCCGGCTTCGGTGCCGGATTCGAGAAAGCCATCTCGTCGTCGACCGAACCGTATTTCAGCGCCATCAAGTCGCGGATGTAATTCTGATGCACCCGCCACGGCTTGCGGTCGCCCTGGCGGGGGAATTTGTCGATCGAGCGCTGGACATAGCCCGAGGTGAAATCGAGAAACGGCTGTTCGCCGACCGGCGCGGTCGGTTGCGGAGTCGCCTGGCGCAGGCCGCGCCGGCGCATCGTGTTGAGCAATCGGCAGACATACGCGCAGGTCAGATCGGCCTTCAGCGTCCAGGACGCGTTGGTGTAACCGAACGACGAGGCCAGGTTCGGGATGCCCGAATACATCATCCCCTTGTAGTTCATCGTCCGCGACAGGTCCTTGACCTCGCCGTCGACCGAGAATTGGACATCGCTCAGCAATTGCAGCTCGAGCCCGGTCGCGGTGACGACGATATCGGCCGGCAGCGTCTTGCCCGACTTGAGCAGGATGCCCTCGGGCACGAAGCGCTCGATCGTGTCGGTCACGACGTCGGCCTTGCCGTCGCGGATCGCGCGGAACAGGTCGCCGTCGGGCACCAGGCACAGCCGCTGGTCCCAGGGATTGTAGCGCGGCGTGAAATGCGTTTCGATGTCGTAGTCGGGCAGCTCGGCGCGGACCATGTCGATGATCCGTTCCTTGGCCTTGGCCGGATATTTGCGCGCCTGGTTGAAGAAGAACATGCCGAACAGCACGTTCCGCCACCGCGTCAGCCCATAAGCGAGCTTGGCCGGCAGCTTCCGGCGCAACCAATTGGCCATTTTGTCCTCGGCCGGTCGCGCGACGATATAGGTCGGCGAGCGTTGCAGCATGGTGATGCTCGCGGTCTGGTCGGCCATCGCCGGCACCAGGGTCACCGCGGTGGCGCCCGATCCGATCACCACGACTTTCTTGCCCGAATAATCGAGATCCTGCGGCCAGAATTGCGGGTGGACGATGCGCCCGGCGAAATCCTCGACACCGGCGAAATCGGGCGAATGGCCCTTGGCGTAATTGTAATAGCCCGAGCACATGAAGAGGAAATTGCACGTCAGCGTAACCGGCCCGTCGGCGGTGTCCGCCTCGACCGTCCAGCGCGCGTCCTCGGTCGACCACACCGCCTTCTTCACATGCGTGCTGTAGCGGATGTGCTTGTCGATACCGTATTGGGCGGCGGTTTCCTTGAGATAGGCCAGGATCGAGGGCCCGTCGGCGATCGCCTTGGCGTCGGTCCACGGCTTGAACGAATAACCGAGCGTGTACATGTCCGAATCCGAGCGGATACCGGGATAGCGGAACAGGTCCCAGGTCCCGCCGAGCTGCGACCGGCCCTCGAGGATCGCATAGGTCCGATCGGGGCTCTGCGACTGCAGATAATAGCCCGCGCCGATCCCCGAAATCCCCGCGCCGACGACCAGGACGTCGAAATGCTCCATGTACCTCACCTCTCCGCCATACCGGATATTCGATTCTGCGCGGCTTGCAAAGAGGCTGTTTACATGGATGTCAGTTAGGGGCGTGTGTCGTCGATTTCGGCGTGACGATGCAGATTGGAGGCCATGTTCGCCAGTTCCCCCACCGTCACCCCGGTCTTGTGCGGGGTCTGCCGGGCCACGAGTGATGGCTCCAGTGGCGACGGACATGACTCGCGGCACGGCGGATCCCGGGACAAGCCCGGGATGACGACGGTGGAGAGGGCGTCGCGACCCAACTGCAGTCGCGCTGAGCCCGCTGGCCCGCCTATCCGATCGACCTAGAAATCCTTCTGATACCGCACACTCGCGCTCGAGCCGCTGAACGACCCCGTCTGCGACAAGAGACTCAGACTCTTGGTCAGCGCGATTTCCAGCTGCGTCGCGGTGAAGCCGCGGGCGTCGGTGATGATCTCGATATAGATGTCGTCGGTAATATATTTGCCGGCCGCCAGCGCCGTGCCGCGACCCGAGGCCTGGTCGGCGCTCAGGATGCGCAGGCGGTCGATGCCGGCGGCGCTGCGCAGCTTGCCGAGCGGGTTGAGCCCCCCGCCCCCGCCGCGCAGCGAATTGAGCGCCGCCGCCAACTGGATCGCCTCGGTCGCCGACAGATTCTGCGGGCTCGAGCCGAACAGCAACCGGCTCAGCACCTCGTCCTGCGGCAGTGCCGGCGACGAGGTAAAGGCGACCTGCGGGCGCTGGCCGGTGCCGGTGATGTTGATGATCGCGTTGATCCCGTTGGTCGTGGTCGAGGCGGAAATATCGATCGTCGGGTCGGACAAGGCGCCGCCGTTGAAGCGGATCGTGCCGCGATCGATGTTGAAGCGCTTGCCGGCGAAACTATAGGTCCCGCGCACGATCGTCGCGCTGCCCGATACCGTCGGCGTGGTCGACGTCCCACCGACGCGCATGAACATCCGCCATTCGGACTCGAGCCCCATGCCGGTGACGAAAATCTGGTCGTCGGCGCGCACGCGGATGTCGAGCGCATAGCTGCTCGGCGGCTTGACGGTGACGTGCGGGCGCGGCGGATCGCTCTTGCGGCGAATGCCCTTCAGTTCCTCGACCTCGGCCTGGCCCTGATAGACGACTTCGTAGCGCGCGTTGGGGATGGTAAGGTCGCCCTTGATCAGACCGCCTTGCGCCCCGTTGGTCACCGCCAGCGTGCCGGTCGCCGTCGCGCCGAGCGCATCCCCGCTCGCCAGTGTCGCGTTGTTGAGCTTGGCATTCAGGCTCATCGGGAAATTCTGGTCCGCCGACAGCCCGACCCAGCCGCTCGCCTCGACGGTGCCGTCGCCGGCCGTCGCGTTGAGCTGGCTGATCTCCAGCCGGTCGTTGGTGAAGCGGCCCGCCAGCTTCATCTTGGTCAGCTTGGTGCCGTAATTCGAATTGATATAGGTCAGCTCGTCCCCACGCACGATGCCGTTCAACTGGGGCGATCCGAGCCGTCCCGAGAAATCGGCGGCGACCACCACCCCGCCGGCGACCTGCTGCCCCGGTAGTCCCGCCAGCGAGAACAGCACGCCCGACGGCCCGTTATAGCGGATCCCGCCCGACAGCGGCGCGGCGTAGAGCCGGTCCATCCAGCTCGCCCCGCCGCCGAGCGGCGCGAGATGCGCTTGAAGCCGGCCGACCGTCGTCACACCGCGCTTGACCAGCGCACGGGCGTCGGCGCCTTCCGGAGTCAGCCGCCCGAGCAACTGGATATCGACCGGCTCGGACACGATGACCGCGCTCGACCGGGTGAAATTGGCGATCGCGAGCCGCGTGTCGATCTGCGGCACGGTCGCGCCCGGCGCCTGGACATAATCGACGCTGCCCGTCGCACTGCCGTCGATGCCGAGATTGGGGACGAGCGCGTTGGCGATCGACAGGTCGAGCTTGTCGAGCCGGGCCTGCAGCGACAGACCCTTGCCGTAGCTGCCGGCGATCCGCGCGCTGCCCTTGTCGAAATCGACCTGGGTCGGGAGCAGGTGGTATTCGCCCGCCAAGGGTTCGATCCGCGCCGCGTTGGGCGTGCGGAAACCGATGCCATTGGCCTTGCCCGACACCGCCACGAGCCACAATTTGGGCTGCAACCGCGCGTTGATGCCCATGCTGAACGGCACGCCCGACGATCCGGCGATCACTGCCTGAGCGGTGCCGCTGCCGTTCGAATAATCGATCTTGGCGCGCGCCGCCTGGAACACGGTCTCGCCGTACCGCATGTTGCCGATCTGGACGTCGGCCAACACGCGCGGCCCGTTAGGATACAGCACCACGCTGGCGCTGACGATCGCCCGGCCGATGGTGAAGTCGGTATTGCCGGGGATGGTCGCATTATAGGCGCGCGCGGCGATATCGGCGCGCTGCACCTTGCCCTCGGCGCCCAGCGTCGCGGTGCCGTTGATCCCCGATCCGGCGAATTGCAGCCTGCCGGCGAACGGGCCCGCCCCGGTCTGTTGCAGCGCGCCGGACAGCCGCATGCCGGCGAACGTGCTGCCAGGGTTGACCTGGATCGCCAGTGTCTTGCCGCTGCGCACGAGGACGTTGGCGGCGAACGGCCCGTAATTGGTCGTACCCTTGGCGACCACCGCATAGGCGTCGCCCTTGCCGCGGATCGTCGCCTCGAGCCCCGCCAGCCCGACGCCGACGCCGGGGTGCGGCGCATGGATCACGATCAGCGGCGCCGCCGCCGTTCCCGTCACCCGGGCGGCGATCGGGCCGTAATCCTTCGACTGGGCATCGGCGGCGAACAGGATCTGCCCGTTGGGACGATAGCTGCCCGAGCCGCGATAGATGCTCAGCCGCGGCGCCGCGAGCTTGACGTTGGAGAAGTTGAACACGCCGTCGGTGCCGTAGCCGATGTCGCTGGTGACGATCGCTTGCCCGCCCAGGAAGCTTTCCGCGCCCGAATTGAAGATGCGCCGGGTCCTGGCGACAATCCGGCCGGTGATGCCGAAGCCGCCCTTGGGCATCGACACCAATTTGGCATCGGTGGTCAGATCGACGATGCCGATTCCGTCGATCGTGTAATCGTTCACCCGCCCCTTGAGCGCGCCGGTGTAATGGCCGCTCGGTAAGTCGGCGACAATGATCGCGGTGGCGTCGATCCGGTCGGACTTGAGCTTGAGATTGTCCGACAGCAGCTTGCCGTTCGAATAAGCGAAATCGCCGACCGCGGTGACGTTGGTCAGCAGCCCGCCGGCGGCTGCGTTGAGCCCCGTGACGCGCCGCGCCCGCGCGTTGACCGGCACCAGCACATGCTTGGCATCGACCGTCGCGTTGCCCGAGGCGGACAGGCCTTCGAGTCCGGTGCCGTTGAAGGCGAGCGCGGCGGCATTGAGGCTATAGCCGATCGTCGGCGTTCCGAACGGCCCGTCGATCGTCAGGTGCGCCATCACGTCGCGGCCCGACAGATTGGGCAACATCGCGCCGGGCGTCAGCAGCCGCGCGTCGACGACGAAATTGCCGAATTTGTTCTGCCCGAGATCGATCAGGCCGTTCGCGGCCACCGCCAGCGCGTTGGACGTCAGCGTCATCCGCGTCGTCGCCTTGCGCTTGTCCAGCGTGGAGACGATGTCCACATTCAGTCCCGGCGCGGTCAGCCGCTCGACCGGCCCCTTCAGATACAGGCCGGGATGCGTCACGCCCTTGATCGAGAAAGTGCCATTCCGGGCGCCGAGGTCGAGGTTCGCAAGGCTCTGCCCGCCCAGCGCCGCGACGCCCTTGCCCTGCCACGATTTCCAGTCGCCGGCACCGCCGATGCGGATCGCCATCGGCGCCTTGATCCCGGTCATGCTCGCCGCGACGCCATCGGCGGGCGCGTCGAACTTGACCCGGATCGCAAGCTTGTTGGCATCGGGCTGCGCATCGAGCACCAGCCGCAATTGGTCGCCGCCCGCCAGTCCCGGCCCGCGGATCGCGTCGGCATTGGCGATCAGCTGCGCGCGGCGATGGGCGATATGCGCGACGCCGTCGAGCCTGATGACGTGCTGCTGCCCGGTCACCGCCGACTTGAGCAGCAAGCGCCCGACCTTGAGGCTGCCGATGTCGATGTCGATATCGGGCAGGATCGGTGCGTTGGGATCGCCGGGCAGCAACGAGGGCGAGCGGTGCATGACCACGGTCGGTGCCGCCATCGAATTGACGTCGATATGGTTCCACAGGAATTGCAGCGGGTTCCAGTCGAGCGTCGCGGTCGGCGCGGTCAGGAAGATGCCTTGCGGATCGCTGACGCGCAGGTCGAGCAATTCCATCTTGCCATAGATCGACCCGCGGATTCGGCCGACCTTGATGTTGAGCCCGGTGTCGGTCTTATAGCGTTCGAGCTGCGAGACGATGAAGCGATGGCCGGGAGCGGTATCGAGCCCGAGATAGACCAGGATCAACAGCGCCAGCACCGCGGCGAGGCCGAAGACGATCCCGCGCGCCAGCTGTAGCCACCAGGGCCGCTTGACGACCACGACCTCGGTCGCCGGCGCCTCGGTCTCTGGGGTCTCGTCGACCATCAGAAGGCCTGGCCGATCGAGATATAGAGCGCGATCCGCGAGTCACCCTTGCGCTTGTTGAGCGGGGTGGCGACGTCGACGCGGATCGGCCCGAAATTGGTGTAGAAACGCCCACCGATACCCGCACCGAACCGCCAGTCGGTGAATTTGGGCATCGTGCTTTCGTACGAATTGCCGGCGTCGATGAACGGCACGATGCCGTAATTGCCGAAGCGATAGCGCGCTTCGAGCGCGAATTCGTTGACGCTGCGCCCGCCGACCGGATCGCCATTGGGATCGAACGGCCCGAGCCGCTGATAGCCATAGCCGCGCACCGACCCGCCGCCGCCGCCATAATAGCGCCGCGATGGCGCCAGGTCATCGCGCGCGATGCCCAGGATCGACCCGACCCGCGCGCGGCCGGCCAGCACCAGGCTGTCCATCACCGGATAATAAGCGCTCGCGTCGATCATGGTGCGGGCATAGGGCCTGATCGGCCCGCGCACCGACGTTTCGGGGCTCAGGGTCAGCTTGAGACGATAGCCCTTGGTCGGATTGAGCAGATCGTCCGACGTGTCCCACTGGATCATCAGCGGCAGCGCGGCGATGAAATAGGTGCCTCGGTCGCGCTTGCCGAGGTTGAAATTATAGACGCTCTCGTTGGTGCCGGTCAGCTCGAAGCCATAAGCGTAAGTGATCCTTTTCTGCCAGATCGGCGTCGAATCGTACGACACGCGACCGTAGAGCGACCCGGTCAGGGCATCGAAGGCATCGTAACTGTTATGCCCCGCGGTGGCGCCGAAGGTCAGCGTGCGGTCGCGCTGTCCCCAGTTCGAGCGGCGGAACGTGACGGTCCCGCTCTGCTCCTGCGTGCCGGCGACCGCCCCGACGATGAACGCGCCCTCTGGCGGGAAGGCGTTGCGCGCGGTGAACGTTCCTTCCAGCCGGATACCCTGGCCCGTGCTGTAACCGCCGGTCGCCGCGATCGAGCGCGTCCGCCCGACGCGTTGCGTCACCGCCAGATCGACGACGCGTGTGCCGTCGTCGGCGGTCTTGCCGGTATCGACCGGCTCGACCGTCACGGTCGAGAACAGCCCGGTCGCGACCAAAGCCTTCCTGAGATCGTCGACCTGGTCGGTATTGTAGAGGTCGCCCGGTTTGAACCGGCGCAGGATGCGGATGTGGTCCGGCCCAAACGCGAGCCGCCCGCTGGTGCTGACGTCCCCGAAGCTCGATCGCGGCCCGGTGTCGACCGGCAAGGTATAGTCGCCGGTGAAGGCGGTCTCGTCGAGCAGGATGTCACGCGTGCCGAGCCGCGCGAACGGATAACCATTGCGCCCGAGTTCGAGCGTGGCATTGGCCTCGGCGCCCTGGACGCGAACGGTGTCGATCGGCTCGCCGACCTTGAGCGGCAAATTCTTGGTGATCAGGTCGCTCGGCACCACCGGTTGCGAGTCCACCTTGACCGACGCGAACGTATATTGCTTGCCCGGCACCGCGTTGACGATCACGCGGACGCGGCCGGGATCGTTGGGGATCGCCTCGACCGAGGACAGGGCGGTGGCGTCGTAATAGCCGCGCGAATGCATCAGCCGGACCGCCAGCGCCTCGTCCTCGCGCCCGCGCGCCGCGACCATCGCGGCATTGGCCGCCTTGCCGCCGCCCTTCTTCAGCGACGAGAAGGTCTTGAAATCGCCGTCCAGCCCGAGCTCGTCGAGCCCGTTGATCACCGTGTCATAATGGATCTGGGCGCCCGTGCCCTTCGGCACGTCCGCGACTTCGACCACCGGCGTGGTATTGTAGCTGTTCAGCGTCGGCAGCGGTTCGGCAAGCTCCGGCGCGGGCTCGGGTGGCGGCGGCAGCGTTCCGGGCGGCACCTCGGGCGCCGGTGCGGCGACCGGCGGCTTGACGCTGGGCGGCGCCTTGTCGGCGGTCTGCGGCGTGAACGGAGCGTCTTGCGGAATCGGTTCGAGCGGCGCGTTGATGTCGTTGGACAAGGGCGGCAACGACTTGTCGAACTGATCGTCGGGGACGATCGGCTTGTCGCCCAAAGGATCGCTCGTCGGGGTCGGCACTGGCGTGGGCTCCCCCGTCTGGCGCGCCTGGTCGGGGTTCGACGTGTCAGGCGGAACAGCCGCGTCGGGACGAGTCGAGCGCGGTATCTGTTGCGCGACCAACACCCCCGGAACGACGGCGCAGGCGGCGATAGCCAGACAGCAATGCGATACCAGACGCGACACGACAGCCCCTTTTCGAGGGTCGTCCGTCGCCCCCTTCGCGCGTGCCAACGCGCCGAAGCCCGTTCGGTTCACCCTCAATCCGCCCCGACGCCTTCGGGCGCGACCTCGGTCGCCGACGCTTCGATGCGATCGAGCATCGCGGAAAGCGCCACGCGCTCGGCCGGCGCGAGCTGTTCGAGCACCTTGGCCTCGAGCTCGAGCGCCTTGGGCGCGACCTGGTCGTAGAGCGTGCGGCCGGTCGCGGTCAGCGCGAGCAGGTGCGACCGCCGGTCGCCTTCGTTCGGCGCGCGCGACACCAGCCCGCGCTCGACCAGCGCCTGCGCGGCGCGGCTCACCGTCACCTTGTCCATCCGCGTCGCCACACCCAGGGCTTGCTGGGTGATCCCCGGCCCTTCCGCAATAACCGCGATCAAGCGCCATTCGGGAATCTTGAGACCGAACAACCGGTCATAAGCGGTGGCGATCGCCGCCGACACGCGGTTCGACACGACCGAAAGGCGGTATGGCAGGAACAGATCGAGCTTCAAATCGGACATCGATTGTGACGCTAGCGTGACCCCGGCCATCCGTCACCCCGGACTTGCTCCCGCTTGGACCTTCCATGGCGAAATCGCGCCAGATGGCGCGTTAGCCGCCGGAACAAGTCCGACATGGCGGCTTTGGAACGTTTTGACCTTCCGGCAAAAACCGGATATAGTTTCACCTGAAACGACTTTTCCTCTGGAGCAAGTTCCGATGACCGACGCGCACGACAATCCGATGGGCCTGGACGGCTTCGAATTCGTCGAATTCACTTCGCCCGATCCGGCGGCGATGGCCGATCTGTTCGAGAAGATGGGCTTCACCCATGTCGGCACGCACAAGTCGAAGAATGTCCGCCGCTACGCGCAGGGCGACATCAATTTCCTGCTCAACATGGACGATGCCGGCCAGGTCGCGGGCTTCCGCAACGCGCATGGCCCGAGCGCCAATGCGATGGCATTCCGCGTCGCCGACGCCGAAAAGGCGCGCGACCTCGCGCTCGAGCGCGGCGCGACCGAAGTGAAGGGCGAGCACGGCCCGGGCGAACTCGACATCCCGGCGATCGAGGGGATCGGCGGCGCAAATCTCTACCTCGTCGACAAACAGTCGAACATCTACGAGACCGACTTCGTCCCCACCGGCAAGGGCGTGAACGACAACAGCGTCGGCCTGCACACGCTCGATCACCTTACCCACAATCTCAACCGCGGGCGGATGGATTATTGGGCGGATTATTACGAGCGGCTCTTCAACTTCCGCCAGATCCGCTATTTCGACATCGAGGGCCAGTCGACCGGCCTGTTCTCCAAGGCGATGACCGCGCCCGACGACAAGATCCGCATCCCCTTGAACGAAAGCCAGGATGAGCATTCGCAGATCGAGGAATTCATCAAGGATTACAAGGGCGAAGGCATCCAGCATCTGGCGCTGGCGACCGACGACATCTTCGCGACGATCGACCAGCTCCGCGCCAACGGTATCAAGTTCCAGACCGCGCCCGACACCTATTTCGACATGATCGACAAGCGCCTGCCGGGCCACGGCCACAGCGTCGAGGAAATGCGCAAGCGCCACATCCTGATCGACGGCGCGCCCGAGACCGGCGGCGGCTTGCTGCTGCAGATCTTCACCGAGAACATGGTCGGCCCAATCTTCTTCGAGATCATCCAGCGCAAGGGCAATGACGGCTTCGGCGAGGGCAATTTCAAGGCGCTGTTCGAGAGCATCGAGCTGGACCAGATCCGTCGCGGGGTGATCCCGGCTAAGGCGGAGGCGTGACAAACAAAAGCCCCTCCCTTTCAAGGGAGGGGTTGGGGTGGGTCGCGAGCGCAGCGAGCGTCCTGTAGCCCACCAAAAGCGACGCCGGGGCATCGAGCCCCGTCGCCGCTACCCCACCCCTAACCCCTCCCCTGAAGGGGAGGGGCTGGAGAGCAGCGATGACCGATTATGTGACCGGCTTCGGCAACCACTTCGCCACAGAGGCTGTCCCCGGCGCCCTCCCCGCCGGTCGCAATTCGCCGCAGAAGCCCGCGTTCGGCCTCTATGCCGAGCAGCTCTCGGGCACCGCCTTCACCGCGCCGCGGCACGACAACCGCCGCACCTGGCTCTACCGCCTGCGCCCCTCGGCCGCGCATCCCGCCTTCACCCGCTACGAAGGCGCCAAGCGCTTCGCCCCCGGCCTCTCCAAAGCCCCCCTCGCCCCCAACCGCCTGCGCTGGCGCCCGCTCGACGAGGCGCAGGACGCCGACTGGCTCGACAGCCTGACGACGATGGTCGTCGCCGGCGATGGCCCGCGCAGCCAGGCGGGCGTGGCGATGCATCTCTACCACGCGACGCGCGACATGACCGATCGCGCCTTCGCCTGCGCCGATGGCGAATTGCTGATCCTGCCCGAACAGGGCGCGCTGCTGCTGCTGACCGAGATGGGCCGGATCGACCTCGCCCCTGGCCAGGTTGCGGTGATCCCACGCGGCGTCCGCTTTCGCGTCGAACTGCCCGAGGGCAAAGCGCGCGGCTATGTCGCGGAAAATCACGGCCAGCCCTTCCGTTTGCCCGAGCTCGGCCCGATCGGCTCGAACGGCCTTGCCAACAGCCGCGATTTCGAGACCCCTGTCGCCTGGTTCGAGGATCGCGAAGGCGACTTCACGCTGATCCAGAAATTCGAGGCGGCGCTGTGGCAGACCCAGCTCGGCCGCAGCCCGCTCGACGTCGTCGCCTGGCACGGCAATTACGCGCCCTATCGCTACGACCTGAAGCGTTTCAACACGATCGGCACGGTCAGTTTCGACCATCCCGATCCGTCGATCTTCACCGTCCTGACCTCGCCGAGCGAGGTGCCCGGCACCGCCAATGCCGATTTCGTCATCTTTCCGCCGCGCTGGATGGTGGCCGAGGACACGTTTCGCCCGCCCTGGTTCCACCGCAACGTGATGAGCGAGTGCATGGGGCTGCTCTACGGCGCCTATGACGCCAAGGCCGACGGCTTCCGTCCGGGCGCGATGTCGCTCCACAACATGATGTCGGGCCACGGCCCCGACGTCGCGTCGTGGCAAGGCGCGAGCGAGGCCGAATTGAAGCCGCACAAGATCGACGGCACGATGGCTTTCATGATCGAGAGCCGCTGGGTGTTCCACTGCACCGACCACGCGCTGGAGACGAGCGCGCTCGACGAGGATTACGATCAGGTCTGGTCGGGATTTCCCAAGGCCGAGCTACCCTGAAGCGAGCTCAGGCGGGTAGCACCGCCATCGTCCGCCAGGCGATGCCAATCAACAGCGCGGCAAGCACCAGCACGCCGATCATCATCGCGATGCTGCGGCGGCCGGTCACGATCATCCACAGGCCGTAAGCGATCGCCGCGAGGCCGAACACGATCACCGCACCGAACATCGTGACAATCGCCTGCGCCTGATCGGCGGTGCCGGTGAAGGTGGCGCCGCCCGCGGTCGCGCCGGGATTGGCCATCGACGGTGCCAGCGCCTGCCACAGATAGCTCATCAAGCCGGTGAGGAAGACGCCGCAGACCAGCAAAACCCAGCCCGCGACGCGCACCGATCGCGGAGTCCGCATCCGCCCGCCGCAAGCGGGGCAGGTCGCAACGGTGCCTTCGACCTTGGTCCGGCACGATGGGGCGAGGCAGGTGCTGACGGCAGACATGAGCGATTCCCCTGTTGATCGGGCCCCGTAGCATGCCTGCGCAACGGTCGCATGACGACGCCGTCAACCGGCGCTTCTGGCTCCCAACAGATAGGCTTTCGCGCCGGCACAGAGATTATTGACGAACAGGCTTCCCGGCGCCGGTGCCCAGACCATCGTCCGGGTCTCCGCGTCGCGCATCTGGATGAAGGCGATGCTGAACCTGCTCAGCGCGATCCCGCCACGCTCGTACCAGAGGAACCAGGTGTCCCTGACGAAATAAGCCCTGAGGAATCGAGCTTGCGGATATTTGCCACTGACGACCTCGGTACTCTCGAAATACTCGCCGGCATCGGCGATACGGGTCGGCACGAACGCCCTCACCACTCCTGCGAGAACCTCCGGCGGCAAGCCGCTCTTGCGCTCGACCCGAAGGTCGGGCTCGTCGAACAGGCATGGAGCGATATTCGGCATCTCGGGTGGCCGTAAAGCAGCGGGAGCGGTCTGCGCTGCCGACGCGATCAGTACCATCGGAATGATCATGAACAGGCCTTTCGGAACGGACTGCCACGATCGTGCGCCAAGGCGCGACACGTGGCAATCGTCCGTTCCGGCGCCCTTTCTCAGCGTCTTTTGCCGCCCAGGTTCGCCGCGGCGGCGGCTTTCACCAACGCCTTGAACGCCACCTCGTCGATCTCCCCTCCTTCGTGGAAGTCGATCGCGCGGCGCACGTTGCCGTCGAGGCTCGAATTGAACAGCCCCTTGGGATCGTCGAGCGACGCCCCCTTGGCGAAGGTGGTCTTGACGGCGTTCTTGTAGGTCTCGCCGGTGCAGACGATGCCGCCATGGACGTACCAGGTCGGCACGCCGCGCCATTTCCATTCCTCGACCACCTCGGGCTCTGCCTCATGGATCAGCGCGCGCAGCTTTGCCAGCGTCGCACCGCGCCAGTCGCCAAGCGACGCGATCCGCTCGTCGATCAATTGGGACGGCGATTTCGCCCCGGCATCGCTGGTACTCATCTCTTTTCCTTTCTCGTTGGCCGGTCAG
>NZ_JBQCCN010000243.1:0-7250 GCF_051962185.1 Sphingomonas sp. | reverse complement strand
TGCCGGGGCAAGGGCGTCGTCGCGCAGCAGAAGCCGAGGGCCCGGCACCGGGGTGAAGGGCGCGGCGACCTGGAGCTTGGGGTAATAATCGCCGCCGGCCCGCTCCCAGGCATCGGCCCAGGCGTGATCGAAGACGTACTCGCCCTGACTGTGGCTCTTGGCATAAGCCGGTGCGATCGCCGCGGGGCGGCCGTCGGCGCCATCGACGATCACCGGTAGCGCCTGCCAGCCGGTGCCGCGCCCGACGCTGCCCGATTCCTCGAGGATCGAGAGGAAAGCATGGCCGACGAAGGGATTGTCAGTGCCGGCGCAGGCATCCCAGTCGGCTGCCGCAACCTGCGACACGCCTTCGGAAACACGGGCGGTGATTTTATCGCGACTCAAGAGCCGCACTCTTTCGTCATCCCGGCCTTGTGCCGTGCGCGGGCTTTGGCCTGCCCCCGGCAGGCCAAGCTCATGTCCGGGGGACATGATCTCGCCTGCACACCACCGTGCCGCGCTTCCTGCATGGGAGGGATATGCGGATCGGTGGATGCCGGGACAAGCCCGGCATGACGTTTATGGCTCAGTTCGCGAGCTTAACCATCGCGTCGACCTCGACCGCAGCCCCACGCGGCAGCGCCGCGACGCCGACCGCGCTGCGGGCATGCTTGCCGGCCTCGCCGAACAAGGCTTCCATCAGGTTCGATGCGCCGTTCGCCACTTCGGGCTGGTCGGTGAAATCGGGCGCCGAATTGACGAACACGCTGAGCTTGACGATCCGCTCGACCCGGCTGAGATCGCCGCCCAGCGCGGCCTTGATCTGCGCGACCAGCATCAGCCCGCACAATTCGGCGGCTTCCTGGCCTGCGACCTTGTCGACATCGTCGCCCAGCCGCCCGGTCACCACCTTTCCGTCCTTGAACGGCAACTGGCCCGAGATGTGGAGCAGGCCGCCGGCATCGACCGTCGGCACATAGGACGCGACCGGCGCGGCGGGCGAGGGCAGGCTCAGGCCCATTTCCTCCAGCTTGCGGTCGATACGGTCGGTCATGCGGAAATCCCTTCTGTTATGGCCGGCCGGGCGGCGGCGAAGCGCTGGGCGATCCAATCGCGCGCTGCCCCCCAGTCGTCGATCCGTGCGTGCGCGTGCGCCGCGGGCGGTACCTGCGGTGCCATCGCGGGCTCTGCCACCAGGTGGAGCCGGTGGACGCTGGGCGCGTGCTTGGCAACCGATTCGTGGTGAGTCGCCAGATCATCGACGAAAACCGTGACCGGATTGCCATATTCCGCGACCAGCCGCGCGACCGGGCCGCCCTTGCCGCCCTGATTGGTCTCGACCCGGTGACGGATGCCGTGGCGCGCGAGCTGTTCGATACGATGGTCGCGGCAATCGTCGCCCAGATTGGTCAGGATGACGATGTCCGCACTCTCGGCCAGCGCCGCCAGCGCCTCGGCGGCGCCGGGAACCAGCGTCTGCCGCTCCATCTCGGCGGGGAAGAACTCGTCGAGCAGCGCCCAGATACGCTCGTGCTCGACCGAGCTGCCGTCGGCATGGGTCATCGCGACGAAACTCCCCGTCTCGTGCGCGAAGCGGATGTCGTGGCGTTCGCGCAGCCAGGTGCCGAAATGCTTGACCATGTGCAGCAGCACCTCGTCGCAATCGCAGATCAGGAGCGGGCGGGTCATGCTTCCAGGCTTCCCTCGAGAATATGGCGTGCGGCGATCATTGCTTCCGGCTTGACGTCGAGATCGGCGGCGCAGGCGATCAGGTCGGGCTCATGCGCTTCGAGGAACCCGAGCACCGCCGCCTGCGTGCCGCGACTCGCCGCCGATCCGCGCAGCGTGTCGGCATCGAGCCCGGTCAGGTCGAGCAAGCGCCGCGCGCGCGCCGAATCGGCCAATGTCCAGGCCAGCGCGTGCAGTGCCAGCGTCGGGGCGTCGTTGGTCTCGTGGGGGTTCATTGCTATCGTCGTGTCCAAGGAGACCCCGTTGGCAAAGCGCGTGCTGGTTGTCGAGGACAACGAACTCAATCTGAAGCTGTTCTGCGACCTGTTGCGTGCGCACGAATTCGACACCGAGCCGGTGCGCGACGGACGCGAGGCGATCGAGCGCGCGCGTGCCTTCGCCCCCGACCTGATCGTGATGGATATCCAATTGCCCTATGTCAGCGGGGTCGAGCTGATCCAGCAGATCAAGGCGGACGAGGCGCTGGGCAGGACGCCGATCATGGCGGTGACCGCCTATGTCGGCCGCGAGGACGAGGAGCGCATCCGTGCGGCGGGGGCCGATGCCTTCGTATCGAAACCGATCTCGGTCGCGCGCTTCGTCGAAGAGGTGAACGCGCTGCTGTAGCCTTCGCTATTCGAAAACCTCGACGACGCCGTCGGTCATCTCGGCCTTTGTCTTCGTCCCCCGGATATATCCAAGGACGCTCCAGAGCATGAGGCCGGGAAAGTACACTAAGGCCGCCAATCCGACGCCATTTCTTGCCAGATAGCCATATAAGAAAATGGCGATTGCATAGGCGCACCCGACCGAGGCGAGTTTGCCTGCAACCGGATCGTTCATCACCCGCTTGAAGATCGCCCATTCGAGCAGGGTCTTGAGAATCCAGATGCCCAGGATTCCGCCGACCATTCCAGCCACGAGAAACATGCGCCCGCTCCCCCTCGGGCTCCGGCCCGTTTTCCCCCGATCAGAATGGCAGGCGCAGATCAAAAAGCAAAGGGCCGCCAGGGTTTCCCCTGCGGCCCTTGGATTCCGGAACTAGTCCGAGTTGACGTCGGATTGAGGGCGCGGGCAAGCAAAAGGCCGCAAGGCATCCGCCTGCGGCCCGAGGTCCCCGCCTTCGCGGGGACTGCGTAAAGCGCGCTCGCGCGCTTTACTTGATCTTCGCTTCCTTGAACTCGACGTGCTTGCGCGCGACGGGATCGTACTTGCGGAACGACAGCTTCTCGGTCTGGGTCCGCGGATTCTTCTTGGTGACGTAGAAGAAGCCGGTGTCGGCCGAGCTGACGAGCTTGATCTTGACGGTGGTCGGCTTGGCCATGACCCAAATTCCTGCTGGTTTAAATGCAAAAGCGGCGGACGCACCGCCGCTTGTCAGGGGCGGGCCATTGGCCCAGGCGGAGGCGATTGTCAAGCGCACTGGCCCTTAACACCTCCTTTACCATGTTCGGCGCACGCTCGCGCCAGCGAAGCGGGAGTTGGGGAAATGGGGGTTTCTGCTCGTAACGACGATCTTGCCGCCCGCGTGGCGCGGCTCGGCCTGATGGCACAGCATGCGCGGCCGCGCGACCTGGTCGTCGAAGTCGATTCGATCCGGTGTGTCGCCGAGGCGGCGGGCGTGCTGCCCGTCGTGGCGGTGGCGCATGCGCTCGAGGCGGCGCTGGGGCGCGGCGAAAGCGGCGTCATCGTGCGCGGCTGGATCTCGATGCTGGGCGAAGCGGTCGGCTGCGGCCAGACCGATGCGCAGACCGGACACGTCTTCCTGGCGGCGGCAGCGGTGCGACTGGCCGGCTGATGGACTCACTGATGGCGGCGATGGTCGCCGCTCTCTTGATCCGCGCGACCGATCCGACCGCGAGCTATGTCGCGCGAGCGGCCGACCGGTCGCGCAAGGCGGGCGCGGTGCTGGCCGGCGCGCTGGCCGCCATCCTCGTCACTCATGCGATTGCGGCGACCGCGGGCTATCTGCTCGGCCCGCACATGACGCCCAATCCGAAACGCCTGTTCGTCGCGCTGGCGCTGATCGTCGCCGCCAGCGGCACGGTCTGGCCGGGCAAGCAGCTCGATCCGGGCGAGGCACGCCATCCCCTGCTGGGCGTCGCGAGCCGGCTGATCGCCGCCGGCTGGAGCGGCCGTACCGAGTTCGTCACGCTCGCGCTCGCCGCCAGCGGCACTGCCGCGCTCGCCGGCGTCGGCGGGTTCGTCGGCAGCGCGGTGGTGCTCGCCTTCGCTGCCCTGGGCGGGGACACGATCTGGCGGACCTTGCCGCATCGGATGGCGGGGTTCGCGATCGGCGCAGTGCTGACGATCGCCGGATGCTGGATGGCGTTTTCCGCGCTGCGCCTGATCTAGCGCGTCGATCACTCTGCCCATCATTTTGCGCGGGAAACGGGGGGAGCGAATCCTATATTGATCCGTTATCGCAACGACTCTTTCGTTCCAACGGAGCCACCCATGCCCAATGCCGATCTCAAGACCCCGACCGACCTGTCGTCCAACGCCACCAAGAGCGTGAAGGATGCGCTCAACGCGATCCTGGCCGATTCGTTCGCGCTCTATCTCAAGACCAAGAATTTCCACTGGCACGTCTCGGGCCCGCATTTCCGCGACTATCATTTGATGCTCGACGAGCAGGCGGCGCAGATTTTCGCCTCGACCGACGACATCGCGGAGCGCGTGCGCAAGACCGGCAACACGACGTTGCGCTCGATCGGCGACATCGCCCGGCACCAGACGATCCAGGACAACGACCAGGATTTCGTCGCGCCCGACGACATGCTCAAGGAATTGCGCGACGACAATCTCAAGCTGGTCGAGAGCCTGCGCGAAGCCAAGGACCTGGCCGACAAGGCCAAGGACAATGCCACGAGCGCGATGATCGACGACTGGACCGACCAGGCCGAACGCCGCGCCTGGTTCCTGTTCGAAGCCGGGCGGAAGGCGTAAGGTTTAAGAGAACTCCCCTCCCTTCCAGGGAGGGGAGTTTAGAGCTTGGGAACGACGGGCACTCACCCCTCCAGCGTGATCAGCCACAGATCGGGCGGCGCGCCGAAGCGCAGCGATGGGCCGCTCGTGCCGAGGCCGCCGGTGACGATCACCGCGAGGTGCGGGTCGAGCACCAGGCCGCAGCGATAGCGGTCCTTGAAGTGCGATACGGTGGTGACGGGGCCGTAGAAGGGCAGCACGCCCTGCCCGCAGTGCGTATGCCCGGCGAGCAGCAGGCGGACATCGCCCGGCAGGCGCGGCGCGATGTCGGGCGAATGCGTCAGGATGATGCGCGCGCCCTCGAACGGGCGCAGCTTGGCCATGGTCGCGGCGATGTTCGCATGCTTGGTATAATCGTCGTCGACGCCGCCGATCACGATCGGCCCCCGCACCGCGACGTCGTTGACCAGCACGGTGATCCGCGCCTGCTCGAGCAGGCTCCTGACATCGTCGGGACCGGTCCAGTGATCGTGATTGCCCAGCACCGCGACCACGCCGAGCGGCGGGTGCAGTTTCTTGAGCGGCGCGACCAGCGCCTGGCCCTTCGTCTTCGCGCCATGCGGGTCGGCGCCGTAGATGAAGTCGCCGGCGATCAGCACGATGTCGGGATTGAGCGCGTTGATCTGGTCGACGATGCGGCTGAGCCGCGCCTCGTCCATCGCGTGGCTGCCGATATGGATGTCGCTGATCAGGACGGCGCGAACCGGCTTCACCCCCGCCGGCCAGCGCGGCAGCTTGACGGTGGCGGTGCGTACGACGGGGTCGGACCGCGCTTCGGCGCGGGCGTAGAGATAGAAACCGGCGACGATCGGGAGCAGGACCAGCAAGAGGACCAGCAGGGCTTTCAGCAGCTTGCGCATCGTCGAGGGCGTAAGGGGTGCTCGTGCCCTCGGCAATGGACCAAAATCCTCCCCGGAACGGGGAGGGGGACCGCGCGCGTCAGCGCGTGGTGGAGGGGGCCCATCCTTCGGTAGCCTTACGGTCTGTTGCTCGTGTGTCGCGGGCCCCCTCCACCATCGCTTTGCGATGGTCCCCCTCCCCGTTCCGGGGAGGATTTTAGTCCTCAATCCCCCACCGTCCGTTGGATCAAATCCCGCAGCCACACCGACGCGGCGTCGGCGTCGCGCTCGACCGGATGGACCAGGAAATGGCGGTCGATGCTCTGCTCGATCGGGAGTTCAGCCGCGCGCACATCGAGCTGGGGTCCATAAGCGGCGATCAGCCGTGACGGCAGGATGGCGACGAGATCGGTCCGCGCTACTGCCATCAGCGCCTGTAGATAATGCGGTACGACCGCGGCGATGCGGCGGTGCAAGCCTTGATCTGCCAGCCAGTCGTCCACCGGATCGCTCGTCGCGCCTGCCCCGACCACGGCGATATGCGGCGCGTCGAGCATTTCGAGGATCTGGCGCCACGTCGCGGGCTGGCCGACATGAACCGCTAACACGTCATGATCGTCGAACAGCGCCGCCATGCGCAGCCCGGCGAACAAGATCGTGTCGGTGCTGATCGCGAAATCGAGCGTCGCGATGACCGGATCGTTCGGCCGCGGCCAGGGAACGAGGTCGATCCGGCAGCCGGGCGCCTCGCGCGCCATTGCCTCGATCAACGGGGCGAGCACGGTCGCGGCGACAACGTCGGGAATCGCCGCCCGGAACACGCGCTGCGCCGCCGCGGGCTCGAACGCCTCGCCCTCATACAGGGCGGCCGCTTGCTTGAGCAGGGCACGGACGGGCTCGGCGAGCGCCTCCGCGCGCGGCGTGCGCTTCATCCCCGATCCACTGCGCACCAATAACGGGTCGCCGAAATCCTCGCGCAAGCGCGCCAGGATCCGGCTCATCGCGGGCTGGGAAACCGACACGATCTGTGCGGCGCGGGTAACGCTACCGCTTTCGATCATTGCCAACAGCGCGCGCAGCAGATTGAGGTCGTAGCGACCGATATCCAATTGCGACATGCGCGATATCAGAACTATTCATTTCCGGGATAGTCAATCCTTGGCCATGCTGTTGTGGGACAAGGAGAATGTCATGAGCGCCGAGCGGAACAAGCAGGTGATCGAACGCATCTATGCCGCGATGGCCGAGGGCGACCGCAGCGTTTTCGCGGCGTCGGTCCATCCGGATTATGTCTGGCGCTTTCCCGGCCATTGCAGCTGGTCGCGACGGTTCGACGGGCAGGAGGCGATCCATCGCGACTTGCTGCGCCCGCTCTTCGGCCTGTTCGCGACCGACTATACCGCACGCGCGATCAACCTGGTGGCCGAAGGAGAGATGGTCGTCGCGGAAGTGCGCGGGGACGTGATGCTCAAATCCGGCAAGCGGTACGACAACCATTATTGCTTCATCTTCCACTTCCGCGAAGGCAAGATCGCTGAGGTGGTCGAATATTGCGACACCGACCTCGAGGAGCGCGTGCTCGGCAACTACGACGCGGTGCTGGCCGCTCATCAAGCGGCCGAGAGGCGCTGAGCCGCCCCACCACCTTAGTGTGTTGCTACACTATGTCACTTATGGTACATGATCTCCGCAGAGGAGGAGTGCCATGTATAGTGA
>NZ_JBQCCN010000242.1:0-3248 GCF_051962185.1 Sphingomonas sp. | reverse complement strand
TTCGTCGACCAGCACCTTTTCCAGCGCGAACTGCTCGCGGCGGTTGAGCGTCAGCTTGAGCTCGGCGAGCACTTCGCCGATGATCGGGCGAAATTCCTCGGCCAGCTCGTCCTTGTTGAGCGTGGCGGCGGCTTCGGGATCGACGCGTTCGAGCAGGCGCGGCAGCACCTGTTCCTTGATCTTGTGGACGGAGGCTTCGAAACCCTCGGCCTTGACGCTGGCAGCGTCGCCGCTGGCGTTCTGGCGCTCGGTCAGGCGCGCCATCGCGTCGCCGCCGGGCGTGCTGGCCGGCGGCTGGTCGCCTTCGGTCTCGCCCGGAACGCCGGTCGGCAAGGGTGGGAATTGCTCCGCCGTATCGGACGCGGGTTGCGCGGCGCCGCCGCCCTGCATCGGGCGCGCAACGCCAAACGCCGGCCTGCCGGCTGGCCCGGCACCCATGCCATTACGGCGCCCGAACGCGCTCATGCCCCTCGATCCCTCATGGTCAGGACCGGTTCCTAGGCGCTAAGATTTGACAATTTCCTAACCAAGCGAGTGCCGCTCGGTCCTAGGTTTGCGCAAGAAGGGGAGGGGACGATGCGTCGGATAGCGTTGATCGGGCTGACATGGCTGGCGACGGGCGCGGGCGCCGTGCCCGCGATGCCCGGCTGGATGGCGGGATGCTGGAGCGAGCAGCAAGGGCCCAACTGGACCGAGGAATGCTGGACCGGGCCGCGCGCTGGCACGATGCTGGGCAGCGGGCGCAACGGGCATGGCGAGGACCTCCGCTCGTGGGAAGCGATGCAGATCGAGCGCAGCGGCGACGGCAAGCTGATATTCTACGCCTCGCCCAAGGGCACGCCGCGCGTCGCTTTCCCCGAACTGTCGTCGGGACCGCGCGAGATCGTCTTCGCCAATCCGCAACACGATTACCCGCAGCGCATCCGCTATTGGCGCGAGGGCATGGACCTGGCTGCGGAGATCAGCCTGATGGATGGGACCAAGGCGTATCGCTGGCATTACAAAAGGCAGTTGGGAAGCTGATCGCTCCCGTCATCCCAGCGAAAGCTGGGATCTCGTGGTGCTTTCGGACTACATGTAAAAAACCCCAGCCTTCGCCGGGGTTTGCATCCTGATGGAATGGCGCCGCGGCAAAGCCGCGTCGTCGGTCTTCGTCATGCGAGGCCGGCCGGGCTCGCCGCCGGGCGGGAAATAGCCGCGGCTATTTCCCTGCGCCGAGCCTTACCCGGCTTGCTCTGCCAGCACCGTCAGCCCGGTCGCCGACACCTCGGCGAAGCCGCCTTTGATCGGCACCAGCTCGGGCTCGGCCTTCTCGGTCGTGTAGATCGCGAGGTTGCCGTCGCGGATCGTCGACATGAACGGCGCATGGCCCTGCAGCACGCCGAAGTCGCCCTCGGTGCCGGGCACGACGACCTGCCACACTTCCTCCGAGCGGAGGAGCTTTTCGGGCGTCACGAGTTCGAAATGCAGCATTTTTCTTCCTTGCTCCCTCTCCCCATCGGGGAGAGGGTAGGGGAGAGGGGCAGTGCGGAAAGCAGGGCCTGTGGCTGCCCCTCTCCCCGGCCCTCTCCCCGGAGGGGAGAGGGAGAAGCCGTTCTTACGCCTCCGCGGCCAGCTTCTCGGCCTTGGCGATGACGCCGTCGATGCCGCCGACCATGTAGAAGGCCGCTTCCGGCAGGTGGTCGTACTCGCCGTTCACCACCGCCTTGAACGAGCGGATCGTGTCCTCGATCTGCACGAACTCGCCCGGAATGTTGGTGAACACCTCGGCCACGTGGAACGGCTGCGACAGGAAGCGCTGGATCTTGCGGGCGCGGCTGACGGTGAGCTTATCCTCTTCCGACAGTTCGTCCATGCCCAGGATCGCGATGATGTCCTGCAGCGACTTGTACTTCTGCAGGATCGACTGGACCGCGCGCGCGGTCTCGTAATGCTCCTGGCCGACGACGCGCGGCTCGAGCACGCGGCTGGTCGAATCGAGCGGGTCCACCGCCGGATAGATGCCGAGTTCCGAGATCGCGCGGTTGAGCACGGTCGTCGCGTCCAAGTGGGCGAACGAGGTCGCCGGCGCCGGGTCGGTCAAGTCGTCCGCGGGGACGTACACGGCCTGGACCGAGGTGATCGAACCCTTGTTGGTCGAGGTGATGCGCTCCTGGAGAGCACCCATGTCGGTCGAGAGCGTCGGCTGATAGCCCACCGCCGACGGGATACGGCCGAGCAATGCCGACACTTCGGCGCCGGCCTGGGTGAAGCGGAAGATGTTGTCGACGAAGAACAAAACGTCCTGGCCTTCCTGGTCGCGGAAATATTCCGCGATGGTCAGGCCCGACAGAGCGACGCGGGCGCGGGCGCCCGGCGGCTCGTTCATCTGGCCATAGACCAGGGCGACCTTCGAGCCTTCGCTGATCGCGTTGCCGTCGGCGTCCTTGGCGATGACGCCCGCGTCGAGGAATTCGTGATAGAGGTCGTTGCCCTCACGGGTACGCTCGCCGACGCCGGCGAACACCGAGGTGCCGCCATGGCCCTTGGCGATATTGTTGATCAGTTCCTGGATGAGCACGGTCTTGCCGACGCCGGCGCCGCCGAACAGGCCGATCTTGCCGCCCTTCGCGTACGGCGCGAGCAGGTCGATGACCTTGATGCCGGTGACCAGGATCGCGCTCTCGGTCGACTGGTCGACGAACAGGGGAGCCTCGGCATGGATCGGGGCCGACTGCTCGGCACCGACCGGGCCGCGCTCGTCGATCGGCTCGCCGATGACGTTGAGGATGCGGCCGAGCGTCTTGGGGCCGACCGGCACGCGGATCTGCGAGCCGGTGTCGGTCACGTTCTGGCCGCGGGTCAGGCCCTCGGTCGAGTCCATCGCGATCGTGCGGACGGTGTTCTCGCCGAGATGCTGCGCGACCTCGAGGACCAAGCGGTTGCCGTTATTGTCGGTCTCGAGCGCCGACAGGATCGCCGGCAGCTGGTCGGGGAAGGTCACGTCGACGACCGCGCCGATGACCTGGCTGATCGTGCCGACATTGTTGGTCGTCGCGACGGGCGCGGTCGACGTCACGTCGGCGGCCGGAGCGGCAGCCTTCGGCTTGGTCGCGCGCGGCTTGCGAGCGGGCTTCTCTGCAGTCGGGGCGGTTGCCATGATGTCCTACCTTGCTTCTTCAATTCGTCGCCCCGGCGGGGGGCCGGGGGGGGAAAGTAAAACCGGGAGCACCCCCCCCCCGACCGGCCCCGCCCCCCCCGCGGGGGCG
>NZ_JBQCCN010000241.1:0-3706 GCF_051962185.1 Sphingomonas sp. | reverse complement strand
CGCGGCGCGGGGCGGCCGGGGATCAGGGCGGTGGTGATGACGATGTCCTGCTTGGCGATATGGCCGGAGACCAGTTCGGCCTGCGCCTTCTGGTACTCCTCGCTCATTTCGGTGGCATAGCCGCCCGATCCCTCGCCCTCGATCCCGGCGACATTCTCGACGAAGATCGGCTTGGCGCCGAGCGACTGGATCTGCTCCTTGGTCGCCGAGCGCACATCGGTCGCCGAGACCTGCGCGCCGAGCCGCCGCGCTGTCGCGATCGCCTGCAGACCCGCGACGCCGACACCCATGACGAAGCATTTGGCGGCCGACACCGTGCCGGCGGCGGTCATCATCATCGGGAAGGCGCGGCCATATTCGGCCGCCGCGTCGAGCACCGCCTTGTAGCCGGCGAGATTGGCCTGGCTCGACAAGATGTCCATCGACTGCGCGCGGGTGATGCGCGGCATGAATTCCATCGCAAGCGCCTCGACGCCGGTGGCGGCATAGGCATCGACGCGGGCGCGCTCGCCGAACGGATTGAGGCCGGCGACGATCCAGGCGCCTTTCGCGGCGTCCTTGAGCTCGGCGGGATCTGGTCCCTGGATGCCCAGCACGATGTCGGCGCCTTTCAGCACCGCGGCGCGCGCGCCGAGCTTGGCGCCCGCGCCTTCGTACCCGGCATCGTCGAAGCTGGCGGAAAGGCCAGCGCCCTGTTCGACCGCGACCTCGGCACCGAGCGCGACGAACTTCTTGACCGTCTCCGGGGTGGCCGCGACGCGGCGCTCGCCCGGAGCGGTTTCCCGCAGGACGGCGATCTTCACGCCGTTCTTACTTGTGACCGGAGATGAGCCAGATCACGATCAGCGCGACCAGGAAGCACCCCACCGCGCCGTATTTGAGCATGTTGAGGACCGAGTGATAGGTCGCTTCATGCGGTTTCATGTCGGTATGGTCGGCCATGCCGTACGTCTCTCCACCCTGATTGTGAGCGCGGTCTTAGCCACCGCCGCCCCGCGCCTCAAGCCCGCAAGCACGAACTTCGATACTGCGCGCGCTTAAGCTCACCTTTACCCCCTCGCCTTATGGTTAGCGCCTGAATTGGGATAAGAAGAGGGCGGGATGACGCGCAACGGACAGCGCCTCCTGATGTTGATCGACGACGAACCCGCGCAGCGCCGCCTGGTTTCGGCGATCGCCGCGCGGCGTGAGTGGCGCGCGGTGTTCGCGGCCGATGGCGAGACCGCGATCGCGACCCTGGGCACCCAGGACGGAATGCAGCTCGACGCGATCCTGCTCGACAGTTTCGGCCCCGAGGCGGAAGCCGAGGCGCTGATCAAGGAATTGCGCGTCCGCCGTCCTCAGCTTCCCATCCTGATGCTGACCGCCAACGGCTCGGTCGCGCAGGCGGTCGCCGCGATGCGCGCGGGCGCCACCGATTTCCTGGTCAAGCCGTTCGCCGCCGATCGCCTGTTGTCGGCGCTCGAAGCGGTCGTCGCCGGCACCGAGGCGGGCGAGTTGCGGCCGCTCACCGAAAAGATTCCGGCCTTGCTCGGCTTCGACGAGATCGTCGGCGCCTCGCCCGATTTCCGCGCCGCGCTGGCGATCGCCGCCAAGGCCGCGCGCGCCCGCGTGCCCGTGCTGATCGAGGGCGAGAGCGGCGTCGGCAAGGAAGTCGTCGCCGAGGCGATCCATGCGGCATCCCCGCGTGGCAAGAAACCGATGATCGCGATCAATTGCGGCGCGATTCCCGCCAATCTCGTCGAAAGCGAACTGTTCGGGCACGAAAAAGGCGCCTTCACCGGCGCGTTCGAGCGCAAGATCGGCAAATTCGCCGATGCCGACGGCGGCACCTTGTTCCTCGACGAGATCGGCGAGATGCCGCTCGATGCCCAGGTCAAGTTGCTCCGCGTGCTGCAATCGGGCGAAGTCCAGCCGATCGGCGCGCGCCATGTCCGCGAGGTCGACGTCCGGGTGATCGCCGCGACCAACAAGCGCCTGATCGAGGAAGTCGAGGCCGGGCGGTTCCGCGAAGACCTCTATTATCGCCTCAATGTCGTCCAGGTGACGATCCCGCCCTTGCGCGAACGCACCGGCGACATTCCCGCGCTCGCCCGTCACTTGCTGGCGCGGATCGCCGATCAGCCCGGCCTGCGCCCGCTCGGCATCACCGACGACGCGCTGGCGCTGCTCGGCCGCTACGACTGGCCGGGCAATGTCCGCCAGCTCCAGAACGCGCTGTTCCGCGCCGCCGTGCTGTGCGAGGGCGACGCGCTGACCCGCGCCGATTTCCCGCAGATCGCAGCGCTCGGCACGCAACGCGTGGCGAGCCCGGGTGCGCAGATGGCGACCAGCGGCGGCGTCACGCTGTTCCGCGCCGACGGCAACATGCGCCCGCTGGAAGAGATCGAGGCCGACGTCATTCGCCTCGCCATCGGCCATTATCGCGGCCGCATGACCGAAGTCGCGCGGCGGCTCGGGATCGGGCGTTCAACGCTCTATCGCAAGCTGGGCGAACTCGGGATCGACAACGCGGCTTAAGAACCCCCGGGAGGTCTTTTGCGGCGCCTGCCGACCTAATTCTGCCCCGTTGCGGCGCCGAGGACATCGCTGTCCGAGCCGCCGCTCGCTTCGACCACATTGACCTTGCCGGTCAATCCATCGCGCAAATGCAGGCGCCCGGTCCAATCGCTGGGGATCGACTGAGACAGGGCGGCGGCGGTCGAGAAATATACCGGCCTGTTGTCCTTGGCCCGCGTTACGAGAACCGCCTCGCCCGGCTTCAACCACGCGCCTTCGACCGCGCATCCGTTATAGTCGGTGCTGAACAGGGTCGTTCCCGTGCAGAACATGTTCGTCACCGCGAACACATCGCTCGACTGATCGCGCGCGACCTCGGCGATCGCCTGCAGCATATCCTTGACCGCCTGGTCGAACCCGGGCTCGCCCCTGCCGTTCAATTGGAACGATACGCGCAACAGACGCGTCCCGCTCCGATCGTAGAGCTTGATCTTTGTTCCCGCCGGTGACTTGAACGACCGGTCAGCCGCCTGCGCGACGGGCGTCAGCGCCAGAACGCTTATGGCCGTCGCGCACCAGGCCAGGCGTCGCATCAATAGACCCGCTTCTTCGGCTTGATGTACTCGACGTCGTCGGTCAGCGTGTAGTCGTGCACCGGGCGGTAATCGAGCGACACGCTCCCGCCCTTGCCGCCCCAGCCGTCGAAGGTGGCGATGGTGTGCTTCATCCAGTTCTTGTCGTCGCGCTCGGGGAAATCCTCGTGCATGTGCGCGCCGCGGCTCTCTTTCCGGTTCGATGCTCCCCGGATGGTGACCACGGCTTGCCCGAGCAGATTGTCGAGTTCGAGCGTCTCGACCAGGTCGGTGTTCCAGATCAGCGAACGGTCGGTGATGCCGACGTCGGCGAGCGACTTGTAGACCACGTCCATATGCTCGACGCCCTCCGACAGGAGCGCCGTGTCGCGGAACACCGCGCAATGCTTCTGCATCGTGCGCTGCATGTCGGCGCGGATCTGCGCGGTCGGCTTGCCGCCCTTGGCGTTGCGGAAATGGTCGAGCCGTTCGATCGCTTGGTCGTCGGCGGCCTTCACGACGGTGCCGTGCTTCGAATCCTTGCGCGTGATCTCGGCGATGCGCTTGCCGGTCGCGCGGCCGAACACGACGAGGTCGATCAGCGAGTTCGAGCCCAGGCGGTTGGCGCCATGGAC
>NZ_JBQCCN010000240.1:0-15040 GCF_051962185.1 Sphingomonas sp. | reverse complement strand
TCGGCGGTCGGGTTGGACGGATAATTGACCACCAGGATCGAGGGACGCGGCACGGTGAAGGCGATCGCGCGCTCGAGGCTCTCGAAATAATGTTCGTCGGGCGTGGTCGGGACGGCACGGATCGTCGCCCCGGCGATGATGAAGCCGAAGGTGTGGATCGGATAGCTCGGATTGGGCGCGAGCACGACATCGCCGGGCGCGGTGATCGCGGTGGCGAGACTGGCGAGCCCTTCCTTCGAGCCCATCGTCACCACCACTTCGTTCTCGGGATCGAGCTCGACCCCGAAACGGCGGCCATAATAATTGGCCTGGGCGCGGCGCAGCCCGGGAATGCCCTTGGACTGCGAATAGCCATGCGCGTCGGGTTTCTGGGCGACCTCGCACAGCTTGTCGATGACATGCTGGGGCGGGGGCAGGTCGGGGTTGCCCATGCCGAGGTCGATGATGTCCTCGCCTGCCGCACGCGCTGCTGCCCGCATGCCGTTGACCTCGGCAATGACGTAGGGCGGCAGACGTTTGATGCGGTAGAAATCGTCGGACATCTAATACTCCTTTCGCCGTCACCCTTAGGCCATAAGCGGCCCGCCGCGATACGGCGTTGTTCCGGATGCGATCATCCGTGCCGAAAAGCGGAGACAAAAGCGGCCCTGCCGCGTTCGCCTCCGGCAACCGGCGGAGAAATGCCATGATCGCGCTGATGCTCGTCGCGGCTGCCGCCGCGACCGCCGCCGAGGCGCCACGCTGCCGCGGTATCGCGCTGGACGCGGCGGTGGCGCATTATGCCGACACCGCGCGCGCGATGAACCCGCGGCGCACCGCGCAACTCTATGCCGCCGACGGCGTGCTGGTCGGGCCCAAAGGCGAGCCGGTCACCGGGCCGGCCGAGATCGAATCCTTTCTGGCCGGATTCGGCGGCTACAAATTGGGCGAGCAGGTGATGACGGTCGATACGGCCAGCCGCGACGGCACGGGATGGCGAACCGACGGCACGTTCCGCCAGCGCGGCAACGACCCCAAGAATGTGCCGTTCACGGCCGGCGGGCGCTTTCGCGCCGAGTGGCGCTGCCTTAAAGGAGGATGGCGCGTCCAGCGCATGCAGACCTTCGCCGGGGGATAGAGACGATGGCCGACCAGACCGACGCACCCAGCCTGGAGGATATGCAGCACTGGACCTGGGTGATGGGTCGCGCGCAACAGATGATGCTCGAGGCGGGGCTGGGCGCCGGCGCGCCGGTCGTGCCTGGCTTCAATGATTCCGCGACGCTCGCGCGGATCGGCGATTTCTGGTCGGACAGCCTCAAATTGTGGCAGCGTTTCCTCGACCCCAAGCCGGCGGGTGAGGAGAGCGCGGCGCCGGTCAAGGAAGCGGTCAAGGACAGGCGCTTCAAGTCGGAAGCCTGGCAGAACCCGGTGTTCGACTGGATCCGCCAGTCCTATCTGATGATCGCCGACCAATTGCTCAAGCAGGTCGATGCGCTCGAAGGGCTCGACCCCAAGCAGCGCGAGCAATTCCGCTTCGCGACGCAGGGCTTCATCGACGCGATGAGCCCGTCCAATTTCGCCTTCACCAACCCCGACGTGATCCAGAAGACGATCGAGACGCGCGGCGAGAATCTGCTCAAGGGCCTCTCCAACATGCTCAGCGATCTCGGCAAGGGGCAATTGACGCATACCGATGCCGATGCGTTCGAGGTCGGGCGCAACCTCGCCACCACCCCGGGCAAGGTCATTCATCGCACCGACCTGTTCGAGTTGATCCACTATACGCCGACCACGGAGACGGTGCTCGAGACGCCGCTGGTGATCTTTCCGCCGTGGATCAACCGCTTCTACATCCTCGATCTCAGCCCGGAGAAAAGCTTCATCCGCTGGGCGGTCGACCAGGGATTGTCGGTGTTCATGGTGTCGTGGAAGTCGGCCGATGCCGCCATGGCCGAGGTGACCTGGGACGATTACGTGCTCGCCCAGATCGAGGCGATCGACGTGATCCGCGACCAGCTTGACGTCGAATCGGTGCATGCGATCGGCTATTGCGTGGCCGGCACCACGCTCGCCGCGACGCTCGCTTACCTGACCGCGAAGGGGGAGGCGGAGAAAGTCTCGAGCGCCACCTTCTTCACCGCCCAGGTCGATTTCGCCGATGCCGGCGACCTACTCAATTTCGTCGACGACGCGCAGCTCGACATGATCAAGCAATTGTCGCCGGAGGGCTATCTCGACGGTCGCTACATGGCGGCTACGTTCAACCTGCTGCGCGGGCGCGACCTGATCTGGAATTACGTCGCCAACAATTACCTGCTCGGCCAGGATTATGCGCCGTTCGACCTGCTCCACTGGAACGGCGACACCACCAATCTGCCGGCGAAATGGCATCTCGCCTATCTGACCGACCTCTATCGCGACAATCTGCTGGTGCGCCCGGGCGCGCTGGCGATCGCGGGAACGCCGCTCGATCTCAAGAAGGTCAGGACGCCGAGCTACGTCCAGGCGGGGCGCGAGGACCATATCGCCCCGGCCGAGAGCGTGTGGAAAGTCACCCATTTGTTCGCCGGCCCGCTCAAGTTCGTGCTGGCGGGCTCGGGCCATATCGCCGGCGTGGTCAATCCGCCGGCGGCGGGCAAATACCAATATTGGACCAACGACAAGCCCGCCTCGTCGCTGGCCGAATTTGTCGCCGGGGCGACCGAAACCAAGGGTAGCTGGTGGCCCGATTGGATTGAATGGATCCGCGATCGTGGCGACAAGAAGGTCGCGGTCAAAGGCGCGCGTATTCCCGGCAAGGGAAAGAAGCGCACCGCAATAACCGATGCCCCGGGCGACTACGTCCGCGCGCGCTAAGTTACTGTTTCGAGACCGTTGTGACGGTTATGTTGCGCTGCACAAAAATCGCTTGACCTTTGCGCGCGGAGCACTATTTTGTGCAATGCAGCAATGATGCGGCGGAGGATGTGATGGCGAGCAAGACCCCAGAGACCAAGGCAGCGAAGCCCGCGGCCAAGGCAGTGGTGAAGCGCGCGCCCGTCAAGTCCGCGAAAGCGACGGCTCCGGCCGTGGCCAAGCCCGCGCCCATGGTTGCGAAAACCCCTGCCGCAGAGCAGCCGGCGGCGCCCGTCCTCAGGACCGCTCCCGTCGAGACCCCCGCAGTCGAGACCGTGACCGAAATCGTCGCCGCCGTCGTCGAAGCGCCGGCCGCCATCAAGAAGGAAGTGACCAAGATGAACGACCAGATCAAGGACGCCGCCGAGAAGGGCCAGGCGTATTTCACCGAGTTCACCGCCAAGGCGAAGGCCGCGGCCGAGAAGGGCGCCAAGGCGTTCGAGGACATGAACGAGTTCAACAAGGGCAATGTCGAGGCGCTTGTCGAGTCGGGCAAGATCGCGGCCAAGGGCTTCGAGACGCTCGGCCAGGACTATGCCGAATACGCCCGCAAGCAGTTCGAGACCGCGACCGCCGCGTTCAAGGGCTTCGCCGCCGTCAAGTCGCCGACCGAGCTGTTCAAGCTGCAGTCGGACTATGTCCGCGGCCAGTTCGACTCGTTCGTCGCCGAGAGCTCGAAGAACACCGAAGCGGTGATCAAGCTGGCCGGTGACGTCGCCAAGCCGATCTCGAACCGCGTCGCGCTCGCCGCCGAGAAGATCAAGGTCGCCGCGTAAGCGCACCTTTCTCGCGAGAGACAAGGAAAGGGCGGTCGCCATCGGGCGGCCGCCCTTTTCCTTTGTGGCTCCGCAATCCCCGCCAGGGGGGGGTGGCAGCCGTCAGGCTGACGGAGGCGGAGGAAGACGACCAATAATCCGTCGTGCTTCCTCCCCCCTCCGACGCGCTAGACGCGCCACCTCCCCTTGCGGGGGAGGATTAGGGGAGACGTCTCATCGTCAGTCGATGATCTCGGCTCCCTGCGCCATCAACCGCGCGATTCCTTGCTTCATGTCCCGGATCTGCTCGGGCGGATGTCCCTCCCATTGCTCGACCTCGCCGACGATCCGCAGCGGGTCTTGCGAGCGATAGGACAGGGTCGGGTTTCCGGGGAATTTCTTGTCGGTCAGGTTGGGATCGTCGACATAGTCGCCGGTCGGCTCGACGACATAGATGCGCTCGCGGCCGTCGCCCCGCGCCAGTTCGGCGCCCCAGATCGCGGCGTCGAGCGTGCCGGAGAAATAGATCCAAGACAGCGGCGGGCCGTCGCGGTAATTCGATCGGAATCCCGCGGATAGCAGGTCTCCGGGTTTCAGGTCGGCGCGCGTGCCGTGGTAGAACAATCGGGAAGGTTTGCCGTCGGTCGCTGTCATCGCGTTGCTCCTCTGATGCGAATCGAGGGCAAGGCACATGCACCAGGGACCCCGGCTTGCCGCAATCCCCACCCCATGGTACATGATGATAGTGGGAAGAGCCGGCCGGCCTCCCGTCTCCCAAATCGCCGAATTCGAACAGCCGATCGTCGTATCGGTGCGCCAGCCATCGTCCGTTTTGCGGCGCGGCGGGCGGGGAAAAGCACTTAACGCGCGCCGCACCCTCTTGCCCCGGCGCGCCGCAATGCCATATTTTCCTTTCCCCTGTTCGACCCCGATATCCTGATGGCCAACGACCCTGACCAGGTCGGCAATGGCAACGACGGTGACGACGATACCGGCGTCGGGCTCGCTACGCGTACCCGGACGCGGACCAAGCAGCCGACCCCGTATCGCGTGCTGATGCTCAACGACGATTACACGCCGATGGAATTCGTCGTGCTCTGCCTGCAGCGCTTCTTCCGCATGTCGACCGAGGAAGCGACCCGCGTGATGTTCCACGTCCACCAGAAAGGCGTGGGGGTGTGCGGCGTGTTCAGCTACGAGGTCGCCGAAACCAAGGTCGCGCAGGTCACCGACTTCGCGCGGCAGAACCAGCACCCGCTGCAATGCACGCTGGAGAAGGCGTAGGCTTCCTGTCCGGCATTGGATGGAAAGCGGGCTGTCGGCTAATAGTCGCGACCCGCTCAAAGCGGCCAACGCGTGGCTCAGTCATTGATAGAGATATTGTTGATCCGCGTTCCGGTCGGCAATCCTCGGACCTTTTCGATTATTTGCGCAGAGACGTGCCAGTATACTTCGAAATCTGACAATTCGAGATTTGAGATTTCGTCCTCTCCGCCCAAAAACAGCGGTTTGCGATAGCCGACGCATTGATCGTAGCGAGGAGCTTCGCCCCCGGCGGACCGCCAAGCATTAAAGAAGCCATACGCCGCAACGGCGTCAGGCTGCTCGACCAGTTCGCCGGTGTGAAATGTGTCTAACCCAGCGGGTATCTCAAGGGCTTCACCGGTCCCTGGTTCAAGAAGCAGAATCTGGCGCTCCCCGCGCGTGATCCTCTCCTCGTCAGTGGCAAACTGACAGCCAAGCCAGCTTGAACCAAAGCAGGTAATTCGCTTGGCAAAAGTTGGAAAAGCGGCAGCCGCAAGAGCGGTATAGCGCTCTATGTCTTCCGTCCGATGCAGGCGATAAGCGCCGTTCAGCAATACTCGCGGAGAAGCGGTGGCTGCGTCACCCGGTGGCAATTCTTTACCCGCCCTCGTTTTCAGCCAATCGAACATGGCGGTCCTCCCGAAATGAGTTGGGTCTACCAAGACTGGGAATGTCCGCAATCAAGAAGCAAGGGACTGGTCCCATACGTCCGCAATTAGGTCGTTAGCCGACATCGGTCTCGCCGCCGGCAAAGCCGTCGGCCGGATCGGCTGGCGCCGTCCGCCGGCCGGGCGAGGCGGTGCGCTTTCGCGCACCGGCGCGGGCGTCGCCGCGCCTCCGCCTCGCAAAAATTACATTAACCATCAAGCGTTTCGCTGCGGGACACGGTCGAATCCGGGGACGATCCGGTAAGCTTTTTGGCTTATGGCGCGATGCGCCCGGTGGGACTCGCCGGGCTGTGTGAAGGCGGCAGGTCCAAGTGATCGATTGGCGTAACTGGACGGTTCGGCAGACTCGCGCGGCATTGCTCGCGGGGCTGGTCGGCGTGCCGATGCTCGCCGTGTCGGCCAAGGCCGCCGTCGTCGCCTATTACGAAGCCCAGCGCGCGGAGGCACCGCCGCTGCCGCCGATCGGTTACGAGAGCGAGGATCATTTTCCCGGCGCGGCGCTGTTCTATGTCGCCGACGACCAGGCGGCGCCGAGCGCGGGTACGACCGGCACCACCGCGCTGCCCGATTTGCCGGTCCCGACCGATGCCGATCTGACTCCCGACACCGATGGTACCGTGCGCCCGGCCCAGCCCTTTTCGATGAACGGCGCCGGCGCGCTCGACAAGGCGCGCGCGCTCGATTGCCTGGCGACCGCGATCTATTACGAGGCGGCGTCGGAAAGCGAGGAAGGCCAGCGCGCGGTCGCGCAAGTCATCCTCAACCGCGTCCGCCATCCGGCTTTCCCCTCGACCGTGTGCGGCGTGGTCTATCAGGGATCGGAAAAGAGCACCGGCTGCCAGTTCAGCTATGCCTGCGACGGATCGATGGCGCGGGTGCCGATGCGCTCGGCGATGGATCGCGCGCGGCGCTATGCGCTCGACGCGCTCAACGGCTATGTGATGAAGGCGGTCGGGCTGGCGACCCATTATCACACCTATCAGGTGACGCCGGCCTGGAACCGCAGCTTGGTGATGACCGACGCGATCGGCATGCACTTTTTCCATCGCTGGAAGGGCTATTGGGGGACGCCGGCCGCGTTCAGCAACCTGCGCTATCACGGTGGCGAGCCGGTGCCGGGGCCTCATGCGCGCATCGCGCCGCCGCCGGGCATGCCGCTGCCGTCGACGCAATTCGCCGCTTATACGCCGGGTGCGGCCGCCCCGGGCATCCCCGGACTGACGTCGCCGCCGCCGCCGAGCACCAATCTCGCGGCAATCCAGCCCGACTATCGCGACACCAGCATCGCCAAGGCGCCGTCGGCGCCGGCCGCCGACGACAATCTGCCCGCCGCATCGCAAGTGCTCGACCGCTGGAAGGATTCGGGCGAGCCGTTGCGATAATCTTCCGTCATCCCAGCGAACGCTGGGATCTCGTGCGGCTCTTTGCGTCGCGCCATCGCCAAAATCCCAGCTTTCGCTGGGATGACGGACAGTTGATTTCCTACTTCCCCAGATACTCCGCCCACCACGCGGCCACCCGCTTGCGCAGATCGGCGACATGCTCGGGCTGGCGGATGCCATGGCCTTCGTCGGGATAGATCATCAGCGTGGTCGGCACGCCGAGTTCCTTCAGCGCGTGCCAATATTCGATCGACTGGGTCGGCGGCACCTCGATGTCGCGCTCGCCGACATAGATGAAGGTCGGGGTCCGGGCTTTCTTGATATCGGTGATCGCCGATGCCTCGACGTACGGCTTGGGATCGTCATAGGCGGACTTGCCGAAGAACGGGATCATCCACTGGTCGATGCCGTTGGTGCCGTAATAGCTGATCCAGTTGGACAGGCCGGCGCCCGCGACGATCGCCTTGAAGCGGTTGGTCTGGGTATTGGCCCACATCGCCATGAAGCCGCCATAGCTGCCCCCGGTCAGTCCGAGCCGGCTGTCGTCGACCGGCGCCGCCCGCTCGACCGCGTCGACCCCGGCCAGGATGTCGCGCAGGTCGCCGCCGCCGAAGTCGCGCTTGTTGGCGGCGGTGAACGCCTCGCCCTGGCCGTAGCTGCCGCGCGGATTGGGGAAGAACAGATAATAGCCCTTGACGACATAATCGGCATCGGCGCTGTCGGCGGCGACGAAGCGTGGAGTCGAGGCGGCGGCGGGACCGCCATGGACGGTTACGATCATCGGCGCCTTGCCGGCCGGCGCCACCGCCGGGCCGAGCAGCCAGCCCTGCACGTCGTAGCCGTCGTTCTTCCAGGTGATGCTCTCAGCCTTCACGCTCGGCGCGATCGCGTCATTTTCGCTGGTGATCTTGTGCGGCGCGCGGACCGGGCCGGCGTAGATGGCCGGCGCATGTTCGAAGTCGGACGCGACCATCGCCGCGACCGACCCGTCGGCGCTATACGCCACGCGCCCGTCGCCCGCCGCGAAGCTGGCGGGTTGCGCCCAGAACACCGTCGTACCTTTGGCGCCGGGCGCGGCGATCTGCATGTCCGACCCCATCAGCCTGACGTCGCGCAGTCCGCCTTTGGTCCAGGTCAACGACGTGACCGTCGCCTTTTCCCCTTTGGTGGCGTTGACCGGTTCGCCGCCCGCGAAGGGGACGGTGAAGACGTCGCCGCCGACCGAGCCGAAATCGCTCATCAGCCCGCCGATATAGGCGACCGTCCGGCCGTCGGGCGACACCCGCGGCGCGTTGATCTGGGTCCGGGGCTGGGCGATGTTGCGGACGCTGCCGGTCGTCGCGTCGATCGCGTCGAGCGTCGCCACCCACCAATTGTTGTCGCCATTGCCGAGCGCGGTGGTGGCGACGAAGCCGCTGCCGTCGGGCGTCCAGCTATATTCGTAGATATAGCGGTTGGCCGGCGAGACCGGCCTGACGTCGCTGACCGGCGATCCGGCCAGGCTGAACACCGCGAGCCGCTGTTCGTCATTCTTCTCGCCGATCTCGCCGACCAGCCGCACGCCGGGCTGGGTCGCGCCCGATTCCTTGGCGGCGTTGAGCGTCACGAGCAGCGCGATCTTCTTGCCGTCGGGCGAGAAGCGCGGGGTCTGGGCGATACCCTTGACCGTGGCGATCGTCCGCGTCGCCTTGCCGTCGGCGAGCGCCAGCGCGACAGTGCCGGTCTCGCGGTCACGCTGCAGATAGGCCAGCGCCCCGCCAGGGCCGAAGGTCAGGCCCGAATAACTGCACTTGGCGCAGGGATCGATCGTCGCCAGCACCTTGCCGTCCCTGACCGCGCGGACCACGATTCGGCCATGCGCGGCCCTGGCACTTTCGCCTTCGCCCTCGATCGCCTCGACGCTGGCGACGCGGTCGCCGGAGGCCGACAGGGCGAGCCCGGCATAAGAGTGAAGCGGGGCAGCGAGCGCCGGCGTGGCGGTGGCGGCGAGCAAGGCGGCGGCGAAGGTAAGGCGCATCGGCGACTCCGTGGGAAGGGAGGAGGAAGCGATCGATACGCCGTCGTTATCGTGACGGGAAGAGCGTGAAATGGGGCGTGCTGATCGCAAAGGCGGCATGACCGAAATCCCTCTCCCGCTCGCGGGAGGGAGAGGGTTCTTCTTGCTTCTTTTCGTGTCGCGCCATCCGCTTGAAAGAAGGAAGAAGACCCTCACCCAACCCTCTCCCGTAAACGGGAGAGGGCTTTAATGAAAAAGGGGCCGGTTTCCCGGCCCCTTCCGCTTGCGCCCCTCCGCGCAAATCGTGGTCACCAACGGCGCTGGCCGTCGTGCTTGTCGAACCGCACCTTGCTGCTCAGCACGTCGTAGCGGCGATTGAGGTCGGCACGCTCGCGCAGGTCGAGCCGGCCGCCCGACATGCTGTAGCGATATTCGAGCCTCTGGATGCCGCGCAGCTCGTTCTGCAGCTTGAAGCCTTCGCGGCGGTTGAGTGCGCCCGAACGGACGCCCTGGTTGATCCGCAGCTCGATCATCTGCGCGCGGTTGTTGGCCGGCGCGAACGGCGCGGCGCTGGCGACGGCGGGGAACGCGGCGGTGGCGAAGCCCAGGCCCAGCAGCAGAACGGGAAGCTTCTTCATGTCTCTCACTCCTTTGGCGACCGAACCATCGGTCGAGAGACGGTTTCGGCCCGATCTGTCGCCGATTTGTGCCGTGGACCGGGCCAATGTGTCGCAGGTGATGCCGGAGCCGAAACGTTCGTTCAGGTACATGAATGGAGGCTGTCGATTGCGGCTTCTTCTAATCCTCCCCCGCCAGGGGGAGGTGGCGCCGAAGGCGTCGGAGGGGGAGGAAGCATGATGATTGTTGGTCGCTGGCCGCCCCCCCCGTCACGCTACGCGTGCCACCTCCCCTGGCGGGGGAGGATTGAGATGCGCGACGACCGCTTACCGGAACGAATAGGGCACCGGCCCGCGCGCGTCGGGATCGATGTGGATCTCGCTCGCCGCGGGAGGAAAGGCGCGCTGGTCGCAATCGGTGCGCGGGCAGATGCGGCAGGAGACGCCGATCGGGGTCGCCACGTCGTCGGCACGCAGCCCGTCGGCATAGACGAAGTCGGCGGCATGCGCTTCCTCGCACCCGAGCGTCACCGCATAGCGCCGCGGGCTGCGGGTGAAACTGCCCGAGGGTTTGACCAGCCCCTTGGCCATCGAGACGTAACGCGTGCCGTCGGGCGTCTCGGCGAGCTGGACGGCGATGCGGTCGGGGATCGCCACCGCTTCATGGACGCCCCAGAGCGGGCAGGCGCCGCCGAATCGCGCAAACTGGAAGCGTGTCGCCGAATGGCGCTTGGTGATGTTGCCGGCCATGTCGACGCGGCAGAAGAAGAACGGGATGCCGGCAGCCCCCGGCCGCTGCAAGGTCGAGAGGCGGTGGCAGGTTTGTTCGAAGCTCGCGCCGAAACGGCGGCTGAGGCGGTCGATGTCGTGGCGAAGCTCGCGCGCGGTGGCGCGGAAGCGTATGTAGGGCATGATCAGCGCGCCCGCGGCGTAATTGGTCAGCCCGGCGGCGAGCAAGGCGCGGCCGGCATCGGAGGCGATCCCCTCGCTGGCGATGTCGCGGATGAGATCGGCGAATTCGAGCCGCGCCAATTGGTGCGCGAGCGCGAAACGCTGGCTCGCCTCGGGCAAGGCGGGGTCGAGCCGCAACAGGCGTGCGTCGGGGTCGTACGCGCGCACCGACCCGCCGAGCTCGCGATCGGCGGCGACGGTGATACCGAAGTGCCGGCCGAGCCGGTTCTCCAGGGCGGCGCCATCGATAGCGCCTTCGCCCATCTCCTCGGCGATCGCCTCGGCCGCGCGATCGAGCGCATCGACATAATTGCGCTCGGCGTGGAACCAGTCGCGCACTTCCTCCCACGGGAAGCGCGCCGCCTCGGCCGCGCCGGCCTCGAAGCGGTCGTCGAATGCGCGCAATTGCTCCTGCGAGCGCCGGAAGGCGGCGTGGAGCGCGACCATCCGCCGCGCGAGTTGCGGTTGCTGGCGCGCGCCGCGCCGCAACGTCGCCTCGTCGAGCCGCGCGTCGGGCACGCTGGGGTCGGTCGAAGCCTCGATCGCGTCAACCAGCAGCATCGATTCGTCGGCGGCGGCGATCTGCTCCCAATCGGCGGGGAAGGCGCGGGCAAGGGCGACCATCACCAACGGCGTGATCGGGCGGTCGCCATTCTCGATCTGCGAGAGATAACTGACCGACACCGACAATTGTCCGGCGAGCGCGCGCTGGCTCAGCCCTAGCCGCTGGCGCAGGTCGCGCACTCGGTGTCCGGCGAAGATGCGGCGGCTCGGTTCGGTCATGCCGCTCGGCATAGTTTGCAAACCGACCGGTGCCAAGTTTGCAACATTACAGTTGCGGAAGGCGCCTGCTAGGGGAAAGAAGCCCGGTCCGCATCAGGAGTCTCCATGTCGTCGACCATCGCCGAACTCGAACGCAAGCGCGCCGCGGCCCGGCTGGGCGGCGGAGAGAAGCGCATCGCCGCGCAGCACGCCAAGGGCAAGCTGACCGCGCGCGAGCGGCTCGACGTGCTGCTCGACCAGGGATCGTTCGAGGAGCTCGACATGTATGTCGAGCATAATTGCGTCGATTTCGGCATGCAGGACCAGATCATTCCGGGCGATGGCGTGGTCACCGGATCGGGCACGATCAACGGCCGGCTGGTGTTCGTGTTCAGCCAGGACTTCACCGTGTTCGGCGGTAGCTTGAGCGAGCGGCACGCGCAGAAGATCTGCAAGATCATGGACATGGCGATGAAGGTCGGCGCGCCGGTGATCGGCCTCAACGATTCGGGCGGCGCGCGCATCCAGGAAGGCGTCGCGTCGCTCGGCGGCTATGCCGAGGTGTTCCAGCGCAACGTGCTCGCCAGTGGCGTGGTGCCGCAGCTCAGCCTGATCATGGGCCCGTGCGCGGGCGGCGCGGTCTATTCGCCGGCGATGACCGACTTCATCTTCATGGTGAAGGATTCGTCCTACATGTTCGTCACCGGCCCCGATGTGGTGAAGACGGTGACCAACGAAGTGGTGACGCAGGAAGCGCTCGGCGGCGCGGTCACCCACACGACCAAGACCTCGGTCGCGGACGTCGCGTTCAACGACGATATCGAGACGTTGCTTGCCGCGCGCGACTTCATCGATTTCCTGCCCGCCTCCAACCGCGAGCCGGTGCCCGAGCGCCCCTCGTCGGATCCGTGGGACCGGATCGAGGACAGCCTCGACAGCCTGATCCCGGCCTCGGCCAACCAGCCCTACGACATGCACGAATTGATCCGGAAGACGGTCGACGAAGGCGATTTCTTCGAAATCCAGCCGGCGCATGCGGGCAACATCATCTGTGGCTTCGGCCGGATCGAGGGCAAGACGATCGGCGTCGTCGCCAACCAGCCGATGGTGCTGGCGGGCGTGCTCGACATCAATTCGTCGAAAAAGGCGGCGCGCTTCGTCCGCTTCTGCGACGCGTTCGAGATCCCGATCGTGACCTTCGTCGACGTCCCCGGCTTCCTGCCCGGCACGAGCCAAGAGCATAACGGCATCATCAAGCACGGCGCGAAATTGCTGTTCGCCTATGCCGAGGCGACCGTGCCCAAGATCACCGTGATCACGCGCAAGGCCTATGGCGGCGCCTATGACGTCATGGCGTCAAAGCATCTGCGCGGCGATCTCAATTACGCTTGGCCGACCGCCGAGATCGCGGTGATGGGCGCCAAGGGCGCGGTCGAGATCATCTTCCGCGGCAAGACCCCGGAAGAGATCGCCGAGCGCACCGCCGAGTATGAGGCGCGCTTCGCCAACCCGTTCGTCGCGGCGTCCAAAGGCTTCATCGACGAAGTGATCCAGCCGCATTCGACGCGTCGCCGCATCGCTTTGGGCTTGCGGAAACTGAGGAACAAGAGCCTCGAGAATCCGTGGAAGAAGCACGACAACATTCCGCTCTAGGAAAGGCTATCCCCGTATGATCTCCATCATTGCCCTGTTGCTCCAGGCCGCCCCGGCCGCTGCGGCGCCTGCGCCGTGGACGGTCACGACACGTCCCAAGACCGACCCGACGATCACCTCGACGGTGACCGGCGCTTCGTCGGCCGACGGCAACGGCAAGCTCGTCGTGCGCTGCGACGCGGGCAAGGCGAACGTCGTCTCGGTCCAGTTCTTCAGCCGCACCCCGTTGGGCGGCCCGCCGGCGCGCCCGGTGTCGCTGACGTTCGATGCGGGCACGCCGCTGATCGACAATTGGGAATTCGTCCAGCAGGGCGCGTTTCAGCGTGACGATGTCGGCGTCACCACGCTGACCACCGCGCTCGCCTCGGCGAAGTCGGTCAAGCTGCATACGACGACGGCGGCCGGCGAGCCGATCGACGCGACCTTCGCCGGTCCGCCGAGCGCGCAGCCGATCAGCGCGGTGCTGGCCGCGTGCGGCTATACGTTGGGCCAGCCGCCGGTGCGCGCGCCCGAGCCCAAGGATGGCGAGAAGAAGGACGCCAAGTGAAGCTCGGCCGCCTCAATCATGTCGGGGTCGCGACGCCGTCGATCGACGATGCGATTCCCTATTGGCGCGACGTGATGGGGGCGACGACGGTGCATGAGCCGTTCGACCTGCCGGCGCAGGGCGTGAAGGTGTGTTTCGTCGACACGCCCAACACGCAGATCGAGCTGATCGAGCCGCTCGGTGAGACCTCGCCGATCCGGGCGTTCCTCGAGAAGAACCCGGCCGGCGGGCAGCATCATCTTTGCTACGAAGTGCCCGATATCCACGAGGCCAAGGCGTGGTTCGAAGCGAAGGGGGCGAAGGTGCTCGGCGAGCCCCGGATCGGCGCGCATGGGACGCCGATCTTCTTCGTCCATCCCAGGGACATGGGCGGGGTGCTGACCGAGATCATGGAGACGCCCAGGGACGGGCATTGATACCGACATCCTCTCCCTCGACGGGAGAGGATAGTGGAGCTTGCGAGCTTGCTCGCTAGCGGAACTTGGAGAGGGTGAGCGGCGCTTCAGCGCCGCGCGATTGCAGAGCAATCGCACCCCTCTCCCAACTTCGACTGGGCACCCCGGCGAAAGCCGGGGTCCCAAGTCTTCGTATCCCTCTCCCGCAAGGGGAGAGGGTGGTGTGGAGGACGAATGGCCTACGAGCACATCCTGACCGAGCGCAAACGCGACATCCTGATCGTCACGCTCAACCGCCCCGATCGGCTCAACGCCGCGCCGCCGGCGATGTTCGTCGAAATCCGTGAGGCGCTGGCCGATCTCGGCGGTGCGCGCGCGGTGCTGATCACTGGCGCAGGCCGTGCCTTCTGCTCGGGCGCCGATGTCGGCGGCGGTGCGCTGAGCGCGGGCGGCCGCGGGCTCGATCCCGGCCAGGTCACGCATGACGCGCTGACCGTCAGCTACAACCCGACGCTCGCGGCGATCGCGGCGCTGTCGGTGCCGGTCGTCACCGCGGTGCGCGGGCCGGCCGCCGGGATCGGCTGCAGCCTGGCGCTCGCTGCCGATTTCTGCGTCGCGTCGGAGACCGGCTATTTCCTTCAGGCCTTCGTCAATATCGGCCTCGTCCCCGATGGTGGCGCGAGCTGGATGCTGACCCGGCTGATCGGGCGCGCGCGGGCGGCGGAGATGATGATGCTCGGCGAACGCGTCCCCGCGGCCAGAGCGCTCGACTGGGGGATGATCCACAAGGTAGTGGCCGACGACGCGCTCGACGCCGAGGCGCTGGCGCTCGCCGAGCGGCTGGCGGCGGGGCCGACGGTGGCGCTCGGCCTGATGCGGCGCCAGCTCCACGATGCGCTGGAGGGCGATTACGCCGCCGCGATGCAGCGCGAGGCCGACAACCAGCGCGCGGCGCGCGGCACGCACGATTCGATGGAGGGCGGCATGGCCTTCCTCCAGAAACGCAAGCCCGCGTTCAAGGGCGCCTGAGACAGAAGGAGCGCCCTTTCGGGGCCGGACACGCTCATGACCACCAACCCGACCCGCGACGACTGGAAGGCGCTCGCCGACAAGGAAGTGAAGGGCAAGGACC
>NZ_JBQCCN010000239.1:0-4616 GCF_051962185.1 Sphingomonas sp. | reverse complement strand
GGCGACCAAGATGACGACGGGCGCGAGCCCTATGCCGGGACGGTCGGACCAATCGCGCCCGGGCCGGGTGGCCACCCGGCCCGGGCATCCCGCTTATGAGCGGAACCGCGCGCTTATACGATAACTCAAACAGACAATGCCGGGCTCGTCCCGGCATCCACCGTGCCACCACGCCGCATCTCGGTTGTGGAGGGTTGGACCCCGGCACAAGGCCGGGGTGACGATCGTCATGCCGAGCGGGAGCCTACGGGTCTCTCGCGTCAGCCGACCTACCAAAACGGGTCAACACCGGACCTTTCCGGAAGCCTGTCTAACCCGCCCTTAACCGTAGCCGCTCTACACCGCGCGCATGGAACGGACCGACCGCTCGGCGTGGATCGACGCGCTGGTCGCCATCGCGCTCGCTTGCGCGCTGGCGACCGCGTGGGCGTGGCGCGACTGGGCGAATCTGTCGGTGCTGCGGCTGCCCGACGCCGACGACATGATGCGGCTGCAACAGATTCGCGACTGGATCGACGGCCAGGGCTTTGCCGACCTCACCCAATATCGCCTCGGCGCGACCGGCGTCGCGATGCATTGGTCGCGGCTCGCCGACCTCGCGCCCGGCGGGATCATCGTTTTGCTGCAAGGCGCGCTCGGGCGGGAAACCGCTGAGCTTGTCGCCGTGATCGCGTGGCCGGCGCTGATGCTCGCGGCGGCAATCGCGCTGGTCGGCCGCATCGCCCGCACCGTCGGCGGCGCGGAGATCGCCTTTCCGGCGATGGTCGTCGCGGCGATCGCCTATCCCGCCAGCACCTTGTTCGTGCCGGGGCGGATCGATCATCACAATCTGCAGATCGTGCTGCTGCTGGTCACCACGCTGATGCTGGTCGGACGCGGATCGATGATGGCGGGGATCTTCGCCGGCATCGCCACCAGCCTCAGCCTCGTCATCGGCATGGAGATGATGCCGCTGCTCGCGCTTGCGGGCGGGGTCGCCGTCGCCGACTGGGTCGCGGGCGGGCGAGAGGCGCGCGATCGGCTGATGGGATTCGGCATCGCCCTGTGCGCAGCGACCGTCGCGTGCAGTATCATCTTCCGGCCGTTCGCCTGGGACTATCCGGCGTGCGACGGTTTCACCGCGATTTCGGCGCGCGCGCTGATGGTCGCCTCGTTCGCGCCGATCGGGCTCGCGCTGATCGGCTGGAACAGCAGCGCGCGCGTGCGACTGGCGCTGGCGCTGTCGAGCGGGCTTGCGCTCGCCGCGACGCTCGCGATGTCGACTCCGCAATGCCTGTCGCCCTACGGAGGGGTCGATCCGCTGCTGCAACGGCTGTGGCTGACTCGCGTCGGCGAGGCGCAGGCGCTGTTCGCCGCCGATCCCTCGGTCGCGATCGGCTATGCCGGGCTCGCCCTGGCCGGCCTGGTCGCGGGGATCTGGCACGTCCGGCGTGGGGGCACGCGCGGCTGGTGGGTGCTGCTCGTGCTTCAACTCGGCGCGGGTGCGGTCACCCTGTTGCAGCTGCGCGGCGCTTATGCCGGCGCGATGCTGGCGGGGCCCGCGCTCGGCGCGCTGATCGTCGCCGCGCGCCGTCGCGGGGCGGTGCCGCTGGTCGGTGCCTGGCTCGCCTCGGCGGGCATGCTCTACCCGATCGCGGCCCAGGCGATGGTGCCGGTGCGGCCGGCGCCGGCGGGAGCGAGTTGCACCGCGCCCGATCTGATCGCGGCGCTCGGCCGCCTACCGGTGGGCCGCGTGATGGCGCCGATCGACACCGGCGGCCCGGCGATCGCCCTGACTCGCCAGCGCCTGATCGCCGCCGCCTATCACCGCGACGGCGCGGGCAATCTGGCGATGTACGATTTCTATCGCGGCTCGCCCGATCAGGCGCGCGCGATCGCCGCGCAATGGCGCCCCGACTGGGTGGTGGCGTGCGACGGCTTTCCCGGAATCGCCGCGCCCTTCTCGGCGGACCTCAATCGCGGCAAGGCGCCGGCGTGGCTCCGCCAAGTCGTGCGCGTTCCCTCCGGCGGGCGCATTTTCGCGATCGACTCGTCTCGCCGCTAGGCCGTTGCCGGTGGGGAGCACACGCCCTAAAGCGGCGCGATGCAGGGGTCAGCGGACGGCAAGCTCAATTGGTGGCAGACGCGCACCTTCGTGGTGGTCATGGCGCTGCTGTCGATGGTGCCGTTGCTGTGGCCCGACATCCCGCCGCTGGTCGACCTGCCGGGGCACATGGGGCGCTATCGGGTACAAGTCGATCTCCAGACCTATCCCTGGCTGCTCGACTGGTACAATTTTCAATGGTCGCTGATCGGCAATCTCGGCGTCGACCTGTTGGTCGAGGCGCTGAAGCCGATTTTCGGGCTCGAGCTCTCGGTCAAGCTGATCGTGCTGTCGATCCCGCCGTTCATCGTGATCGGTATCCTTTGGATCGCGCGCGAAGTGCATGGGCGGATCCCGCCGACGGCGCTGTTCGCGCTGCCGCTCGCCTATTGCTACCCGCTGCAATTCGGCTTCGTGAACTTCATGCTGTCGATGGCCTGGGCGCTGCCGATGTTCGCGCTCTGGCTGCGGTTGGCGCGGCTCGGGAAATTCCGCCTCCGCGCGCTCCTCTTCGTGCCGCTGTCGTGCATCCTGTGGGTCTGCCACACCTTCGGCTGGGGCGTACTCGGGGTGCTCGCCTTCTCGGCGGAGATGGTGCGCGAGCACGACCGCATCAAGGACGAGGTCGGGGCGCGGATCGGACCGATCACGCGCGAAGGCGCCAAGCGCTGGGCGATGGGATTCGTCCGCGCCGGACTGCATTGCCTGCCGCTCTGCCTGCCGATGCTGCTGATGGTGGCGTGGCGTAGCGGCCAGCACGTGTCGGGGCAGACCACCGACTGGTTCAATTGGCGCGCCAAGATCAGTTGGCTGACGATGATGCTGCGCGATCGCTGGATGGCCTTCGACATTTCATCGGTGGCGGTGATCGGTCTCGTCATCTTCAAGGCCGTGCGTGATCCCAATTTCGAATATTCGCGCGCGGTCGGGCTCTCGACATTGTTCCTGGTCGCGGTGTTCGTGCTGCTGCCGCGGATCGTGTTCGGCTCGGCCTATGCCGACATGCGGCTCGCCCCGTTCATGGTCGCGATCGGCGTGATCGCGATCCGGCCCAAGCCGATGGTCTCGCGCCGCGCGATGACCGCCGTGGCGTGGCTCGGCCTCGCCTTCGTGCTGGTCCGCACCACCGCGACGACGGTCAGCTTCTACATTTTCGACCAGAATTACGATCGCGAGCTGAAGGCGCTCGCCCATATTCCGGTCGGTGCGCGGCTGGTCAGCTTCGTCGGCAAGACGTGCAACAACGAATGGCTGATGAGCCGGCTCGAGCACCTCCCCGCGCTCGCGCTCGAACGCAACGCCGCCTATACCAACGACCAATGGTCGATGCCCGGCGCGCAATTGCTGACGACCAAATATGTCGCCGCCGGCCGCTTTTCGCACGATCCGTCGGAGATCGTCACCGAACGCCAATGCCCGCGCGAATGGTGGCGGCCGATCGACCGCAGCCTGGCGCTGTTCCCGCGCCCGGCATTCGATTATGTCTGGCTGATCAGCCCGCCGCCCTATCACGCCAAATATGTGCAGGACCTGACCCCGATCTGGCGCAGCGGCGACAGCGTCGTGTTCAAGGTCAACCATGTCGACGTCGCGCCGCAGACCAAGCGGGGCGAATTCCCGCTGCCGCCTAAGAGCAAGGTTCCCCTTTTCTGAACGGGGTGAGCTGCGCCAGATACTCCTGGTCGCTCTCGACGCCGGCGCGCTCGCGGACCAGGAAATCGGCCACCGCGCGGCGGAAATTGCGGTCGGGAATGTAATGCGCCGACCAGGTCGGGACGGGCACATAGCCGCGCGCCAATTTGTGCTCGCCCTGCGCGCCAGCCTCGACCGTGTCGAGGCCGCGCGCGATCGCCGCGTCGATAGCCTGGTAATAGCACAGCTCGAAATGGAGGAAGGGTACGTCCTCGACGCATCCCCAATAGCGGCCATAGAGCGCGTCGGCGCCGATCAGGTTGAGCGCGCCCGCGATCGGCCGGCCGTCGCGCTCGGCCAGGATCAGCAGCACCTGATCGGCCATCCGCTCGCCCAATAGCGAGAAGAACGGCCGCGTCAGATAGGGATGCCCCCATTTGCGGCTGCCGGTGTCCTGATAGAAGGTCCAGAAGGCATCCCAATGCGCCTCGGTCAGCTCGCTGCCGGTGATGTGGCGGATGGTCAGGCCCTCGACAGCCTTGGCGCGCTCGTGACGGATCGCCTTGCGCTTGCGGCTGGCGAGGGCGGCCAGGAAATCGTCGAACGAGGCGTAGCCGTCATTCCTCCAGTGGAATTGCGTGCCCTCGCGGATCAGCCAGCCCGCAGCGTCGAACAACGGTAGCTGGTCGGGCGTGACGAAGGTGGCGTGTGCGGAGGACAGGCCGTTCTGATCGGTCAGTGCCTCGATCGCTCCGATCAATGCCGGGGCAAGGGCGTCGTCGCGCAGCAGAAGCCGAGGGCCCGGCACCGGGGTGAAGGGCGCGGCGACCTGGAGCTTGGGGTAATAATCGCCGCCGGCCCGCTCCCAGGCATCGGCCCAGGCGTGATCGAAGACGTACTC
>NZ_JBQCCN010000238.1:0-39627 GCF_051962185.1 Sphingomonas sp. | reverse complement strand
CGATCGCGGCGGGCGCCGGCTCGGCGGCGGCCGGTGCGCTCGGCGCGGCGGCGGCGGGCGCCGCGATGGCTGCCGGTGCGGTATAGGTGACCGGCGCCGCGGCCGCATGCACCTTGCGCGCGACGCGGATGCGGCGGTCGTTATCCTCGACCTCGATCTCGGTCAGGTTGGTTTCGTCCAGCAGAGTCGCAAGCTGGCGCACCAGCTCGACATCGACTCGCATGCCCCCATCATTGTTCTCGTCTGCCATTCGACCCTTCTTCTGCCCCCTGTCGGGCGAATTCAAAGGCGCGCCCTGTGTCAGAGTCGGGCGGCGGCTTCAAGCGCAAGCATATAGGACAGCGCACCGAAACCGGAAACGGTTCCGCGTGCGGCACGACCGATGAAGCTCTGATGCCGGAATTCCTCGCGCGTCAGCGGGTTCGACAGATGCACCTCGATCACCGGGATCTTGATGCTCTTGATCGCGTCGTACAGCGCCAGACTGGTGTGCGTCAGCGCGCCGGCGTTGAGCAGGATCGCCTTCACGCCCCAACCCTGCGCCTCGTGCATCCAGTCGATCAGATGCCCTTCGTGATTCGACTGGCGCATGTCGATTTCGAGGCCGAGCTCCTTGGCCCGCTCCTCGAGTCTCTCCGCGATGTCGTCGAGCGTGTCGGCGCCGTAGATTTCCGGCTCGCGCGTCCCGAGCAGGTTGAGGTTGGGGCCGTTCAGCACCAGAATCGTATCGGTCACCCTCGGCCTTTCGTTGTGGCGCTATCGGTCGCGCCCCTATATCGCGATTTGCCATGAATACCATGCACACCGACGGAACCGTCTCGATCCGCGTTAACGGCGAGCATCGCCGCGTCTATGCCGGCCTCACGATCGCGCAACTCGCCGAGGAGCTCGGCCTGATCCCCGAGAGGGTGGCGGTCGAGCGCAACCTGGAAGTCGTGCCGCGCTCGACCCTGGCGCAAGTGTGCGTCGAGGACGGCGACGAGATCGAGATCGTCCATTTCGTCGGCGGCGGCGATCATGCGGCGACCATGACCGAGGATCGCTGGACCGTCGCGGGGAAGACCTTTCGCTCGCGGCTGATCGTCGGCACCGGCAAGTACAAGGATTTCGCGCAGAACGCCGCCGCGCTCGAGGCATCGGGGGCGGAAATCGTCACCGTCGCGGTGCGTCGCGTCAATGTCAGCGACCCCAAGGCGCCGATGTTGACCGACTATATCGACCCGAAAAAGGTGACCTACCTGCCCAACACCGCCGGCTGCTTCACCGCAGAGGAGGCGATCCGCACCTTGCGGTTGGCGCGCGAGGCGGGCGGCTGGGATCTCGTAAAGCTCGAGGTGCTGGGCGAGGCGCGGACGCTCTACCCCGACATGGTCGAGACTCTTCGTGCCACGGAGATTCTCGCCAAGGAAGGATTCAAGCCGATGGTCTATTGCGTCGACGATCCGATCGCGGCGAAACGGCTGGAAGACGTCGGCGCGGTCGCGATCATGCCGCTGGGCGCGCCGATCGGTTCGGGGCTGGGGATTCAGAATCAGGTCACCATCCGCCTGATCGTCGAGGGCGCCAAGGTCCCCGTGCTGGTCGATGCCGGGGTCGGCACCGCGTCCGATACGGCGGTGGCGATGGAACTTGGTTGCGACGGTGTGCTGATGAACACCGCGATCGCCGAGGCCAAGGACCCGGTCATGATGGCGCGCGCGATGAAACTCGCGGTCGAAAGCGGGCGTTTGGCCTATCTCGCGGGACGGATGGGCAAGCGCCGCTATGCCGATCCCTCCAGTCCGCTGGCGGGATTGATCTAAGCAAAGGGAGGTTCGATGCGTCGTCTGTTGCCGCTCGCCGCGCTGGCGGTCCTCGCCGGATGCCACAAGCCCCAGGCGCCGGTCGACAACAGCAACGCGCTGATCAACGAGAGCGCCCCGGTCGCGCGACAGCCGGCGCAGCCGGTGACGCTGACCGCTCCCGATGGCGTCACCGTCTATGGCACTTATTATCCGGCGACCAATGCCCGCGCCCTGATTCTGCTGTTCCATCAGGCGGGGTCGTCCAAGGATGAATATCGCGAGATCGGACCGCGGCTTCAGCATGCCGGCTATGCCGCGCTGGCGATCGATCAGCGCGTCGGCGGCGGGCTCTACGGCAAGAACCAGACTGCCGCGGCGTACAAGGGCAAGACCGACTATCTCGGCGCGCTGCCCGATCTCGAGGCGGCGCTCGACTGGGCGAAGGGCAGGGCCGGCGGCAAGCCTATCCTGCTGTGGGGATCGAGCTATTCGGCCAGCCTGGTATTCCTCGTCGCGGCGTCCAAGACCGCGGAAGGCAGCGTGAAGGGCGTGCTCGCTTTCTCGCCCGGCGAATATTTCGACGACAAGAAAATGGTCGAGAAGGCCGCCGCCAAGGTCACGGTGCCGGTGTTCGTCACCTCCGCGAACACGATCGAGGAAGAACAGGAAGCCAAGGCGATCCTGTCGGCGACCAAGAGCACCGATCGCCAGCAATTCGTGCCCAAGACCGGCATTCACGGCTCGTCGACGCTCAACGCGTCGCGCAATCCGGGCGGCGCCGAGGACAATTGGACCGCCGTTCTGGCGTTTCTGAAACGCGTCGCACCCTAGCCTCGGGCAGGAACCCACTCACCGTTAAACCGTTCTGTTTTCGTAACTTCAACGTGCCGGTCTGCGTGACGGCACGAGCGGAAAGGAACGCCCGATGGGTGAGATGACCGACAAGATCAAAGGCAATGTCAACGAGGCCGTTGGCAAGGCCAAGCAAGCGATCGCCGGCGATGCCGACGATCCCAACCGTACCCGCAAGGACGATCGGCTCGAGGCGGAAGGCGCCGGCCAGGAATTGAAGGGCAAGGCCCAACAGTTCGTCGGCAAGGTGAAGGGCGCACTGGGCGACGACATCTAGGGTCTGTACTCCGTTACCGCGAAGCGGCGGGCCGATTTTGGCGTCCGGATGAACAGGTAAAACTGCCCCCGGCAGTTTTAGCCGTGTCCGGAGGACACGGCGACCTGTTCATCGTCGCGCGTCGGTCACGAGGCTCACAGCAACGCTCCCACCTTGCTCCTCGCCGGACACCAAAATCGGCTCCGTCACGACCTCGCGGTAACGGAGTACAGACCCTAGCCGTTGCCCGGCTTGCAGCGCTCACCGCGCTGACGGGGGGCCGTGCGGTACCGCGCGGCCCCCTTCCTTTTGTCCGAACTCCACGGCATGAATGGATTCGAAGATCGGGTATGAGGAGCGGGCAATGGCGAACATGGAGATCGTCGCGGACGGATTACGGTTTCCGGAAGGGCCGGTGGCGATGGCCGACGGCAGCGTCATCCTGGTCGAGATCGAGGCCGGGCGGATCACCCGCGTCCGGCCCGACGGGTCGAAGGAGACGGTCGCCGAACCCGGCGGCGGCCCCAACGGCCTGGCGATCGGACCCGACGGCAAGCTCTATTGCTGCAACAACGGCGGATTCCACTATGTCGAGAGCAACGGCATGCTCGCCCCGCACGGCATCGCGCCGGACTATTCGGGCGGTCGGATCGAGCGGATCGACATCGCCACGGGCGAGGTAGAGATCCTCTACAAGTCGGGCGATTTCGGCTGCGTCCTGCGCGGGCCCAACGACATCGTATTCGACGGCGAGGGCGGCTTCTGGTTCACCGATCACGGCAAGGTCGATTACGAGAAGCGCTGCCACGATATCGTCGGCATCTTCTACGGCAAGGTCGATGGCAGTCACCTCGAGGAGGTGATCTTCCCTAGTTACAATCCCAACGGGATCGGCCTGTCGCCCGACGGCAAGCGGCTCTATGCGGCCGAGACCTACACCTGCCGGTTGACCGCGTTCAACGTGACCGCGCCGGGCAAGGTCGACGATACCGCCGGCCCGGGCGGCCCCGGCATCCCGCTCTACCGCCCTGCCGGCTACAAATTCTTCGATTCGCTGGGCGTCGAGGAAAATGGCAACATCTGCGTCGCGACGATCGGCGAATGCGGCATCTCGGTCATTTCGCCGGAAGGCGACCTGGTCGAGTTCGTCGCCACCGACGACATCTTCACCACCAACATCTGTTGGGGCGGCGAGGACATGATGGACGCCTATATCTGCCTGTCGGGAACCGGCCGGCTGGCGAAGACGCGCTGGGCGCGTCCCGGCCTGAAGCTCCATTACAACGGATAGCCCCCATGATCCGCATCATCGGCAACCACGTCTCGCCTTATGCGCGAAAGGTGTTCCTGGTGCTCGACCACAAGCAGGTCGAGTATGAGATCGACCCGATCGTGCCGTTCTTCGGGGGCGACGAATTCACCCGGCTCAATCCGCTGCGGCGTATTCCCGTCCTGATCGACGGCGATCTCGTCATTCCGGATTCGACCGTGATCTGCGAGTATTTGCACGATCGTTATCCCGACAAGCCGCTCTTTCCGGCCGACCCCGCTGAGCGAGCGCGAGCACGCTGGCTGGAGGAATTCGCCGACAGCCGGCTCGGCGACGTGATGATCTGGAAATTGTTCTTCCAGCGCAACGTCAAGCCCCGGGTATGGAAACAGGATACCGACGAGGACGTCGTCGCCGGCGTGATCGCGCATGATTTGCCCGAGGTCATGGACTGGCTCGAGCCGCAGGCGCCGGTCGCCGGATTCGTGTTCGACGAGCTGTCGCTGACCGATCTGACCTTCGCCAGTTTCTTCCGCAACGCGGCGCTGGCCGGCTGGACGCCCGACGCCACGCGCTGGCCCCGCGTCGCGGCGTGGATCGACCATGTCTTCGCGACGCCGCTGTTCGCGCGATCGGTGATGATCGAGCAGATCATGCTGACCACGCGCTTTCCCGAGCAGCGCGCGGCGCTGGAGGCAGCAGGGCTGAAAGTGGCCGATTCGAGCGTGCGCGGCGATGCGCCGCGACGCGGCCCGATGTCGGTCTGACGGGGAGCGGACCATGGATCGCTGGCAACTCGCTATCGTTCGCGACGATATCGCCCGCGCGGAAATCGCCGACCTGCCCGAACGCGCGCCGGCGGAAGGCGAGGTCGAAGTCGCCATCGACCTCGTCGCGCTGACCGCGAACAACATCACTTATGCCGCCCTGGGCGAGAAGACGCCGTTCCTCGGACCCGACGCGGGCTATTGGGACTTCTTCTCCGATCGCGACGAGCCGGGACGTCTGCCGGTCTGGGGGTTCGCTACCGTCACGCGGTCCGTTGCGGACGGTATCGTCGAGGGCGAGCGATTCTACGGCTATTGGCCGCTGGCGAGCCACGCCGTGTTGACCGCGGGCAACGTCCGGGACTCGGGCTTCAGCGAAGCGACGCCGCGGCGGGCGGCGTTACCGGCTCCCTATAATCAATATACGCGGCTGGCCGCGCTCGGCGATCATCGCGATAGCGATCATGATTGGTGGCCGATCTATCGCCCACTGTTCCTGACCGGCTGGCTGATCGCCGACCAGTTCGCGGACGAAGGCGACTTCGGCGCCGCCACCGTCATCGTCAGCGGCGCCTCGAGCAAGACCGCGCTCGGCTTCGCCCAGGCGATGAAGGCGCGGGGACAGGGGCCGCGGCTGGTTGCTCTGGCGTCGTCGCGCAGCGCCGGCTTCACCGCCGACACCGGCCTTTACGACCAGGTCGTCGATTATGGTGCGATCAACACGATCGCGGCGGAAGGCAAGGTCGCGATGGTCGATTTCGCCGGCAATCCGGCGGCGACCCGCGCCGTTCATGAACGGTTCGGCGACAATCTCGCCGTCGACATGAAAGTCGGCATCACCCATTGGGATGCCGAGCGTGGTGGCGCGCCGCTGCCCGGCCCGCGACCGATCGGCTTCTTCGCGCCGGGCCGCATGCAGAAGCGCTCGGCCGATTGGGGCGCGCAAGGCCTGCGCGAGCGCAGCGAAGCGGCGTGGCTCGATTTCATGCCGACCGCCAGGCGCCTGACCGCGATCGATCGCCGCGTGGGCGCCGAGGCTGCGCTCGCCGCCTATCGCGACGCGGTCGCCGGCCGGGTCGATCCGCGCGCCGGGCTGCTCATCGAACCATGATCCGCGATACCGTGATCTTCGATTTCGGCGGCGTGATCACCTCGTCGCCATTCGAAGCGTTCAACCGGATGGAAGCCGAGCGCGGGCTGCCGCACAATCTGGTGCGGCGGATCAATTCGGCCAATCCCGACGGCAATGCCTGGGCCTTGTTCGAGCGTGCCGAGATCGACGCCGCGCGGTTCGACGCCTTGTTCGGCGAGGAAGTGCTGGCCCTCGGCTACGACCTGCCGGGCCGCGATGTCCTGGCGCTGCTGTCGGGCGATATCCGTCCGGCGATGGTCGCCGCGCTCGACCGGCTCAAGGCCGGTGGCTATCGGATCGGCTGCATCACCAACAACGTGCCGACCGGCCATGGCGCGCAAATGTCGACGACGCCGGAAAAAGCGGCGGCGATCGCCGCGATCATGGCGCGATTCGATCATGTGGTCGAAAGCTCCAAGGTCGGCATCCGCAAGCCCGATCCCGCGATCTATCGCATGGCCTGCGATGCGCTGGGCGTGGCGCCTGAGCGATGCGTGTATCTCGATGACCTAGGCATCAATTGCAAACCGGCGGCGGCGCTCGGCATGGCGGCGATCAAGGTATCGAGTGGCGAGCAGGCGCTGGCCGATCTCGAGGCGGCGCTCGGTCTCCATCGCGGCGCGCTGACGTGACAGCGCGCAAGCGGCTATTGTTCCGCGCCGGAAACCAAGTCTAGGAAGCGCCATGGCGGTCCGGCGGCATCACGAACGGCATCTCGTCCAGCGTGTCGGCTGGCTGCGCGCCGCCGTGCTCGGTGCCAATGACGGTATCTTGTCGACCGCCAGCCTGATCGTCGGCGTTGCCGCGGCCACTGCCGATCGCACCACCTTGCTGCTGACCGGGATTTCCGGCCTGGTCGCGGGCGCGATGTCGATGGCGGCGGGCGAATATGTCTCGGTCAGCAGCCAGGCCGACACCGAGCGCGCCGACATTGCGCGCGAGACCGCGGAACTGGCCGACGAGCCCGAAGCGGAGCGGCAGGAACTCGCCGCCATCTATCGCCAGCGCGGGCTCGATCACGACCTGTCGTTGAAGGTGGCCGACCAGTTGATGGCGCATGACGCTTTGGGCGCCCATCTGCGCGACGAACTGGGGATCAGCGAAAATCTTGCCGCGCGTCCGGTTCAGGCCGCCATGGCGTCCGCGGCCAGTTTCGCCTCGGGCGCGGTCGTGCCGGTTCTGGCGACGTTGTTCTTCACCGGGCGCCCGCTGATCGTCGCCGTGATGGCGGTCACCTTGCTGTTGCTCGCGGCGACCGGCGCGGTCGGCGCGCGTGCCGGCGGCGCCGATCAGGTCCGCGGGGCGGCCAGGGTCGTATTCTGGGGAGCCCTGGCAATGGCGGTGACCGCCGCTATCGGCCATCTGCTCGGGACGCAGGTCTGAAGATCAAAAAAAAAGGGCCGCGTGGTCTCCCGCGCAGCCCTTCTCCCGTCGGTTGTCTGATCGGTCGGATCAGAACTTGAGGCCGACGCCGATCACGCCTTGGTGACGGCTGAAGTCCTGCTCGTAGTTCGAGTAGCGATACTCGGTGCGCAGAACGATGTTCTTGCCGGCGTTGAATTCCATGCCGACGCCCGCGCGCCAGCCGTCGAGATTCTCGCCGACCTTGAAGTTGTTCGCGCCGGTGTTGCCGTCGTCATAAGCGACGTTGACGCGAGCGTTGGTGTAGCCGCCCTTGACGTAAACCAGGGTGTTCTCGCCGAGCACATAGCCGACGCGCGCGCCAGCGTAGAAGTCACGGCCGGCCTTCACGCACAGCGAATCGCCCGACACAACCGTGTCGGCAACGCAATCCTTGGTGGTCGAACCATTCACTTCGGCTTCGACGCCGAACACGGCCTTGCCCGACTGGTGGTCATAGCCGATGGTCCCGCCGAACACGGCGCCAGCCTTGTCGCTGCCGCTGTTGGTGACGTCGTCGATGCCGCCGAGCGCGAGCACCTTGATGCCCTGGAATTCCTTGCCTTCGGGCGCCGCAGTATCCTGCGCGAAGGCGGGGGTGGCGATGGCGGCGCTGGCCAACAGGGCGGACGCGATGAGAAAACGCATGAAAAGCTCCTTGCAAACAAAACCGGGGGGCTTCTGCGGCCCCCCGGTTCGTCGCGCATTGGACACGGTTCGTGGCCGGATTGGGGCAAGAATTGCTGCACTGCGCCATATTTTGCCGATAATCCCGACGGTGTTGCCGATCGGTTCCCGGTGCCGCGCCAAGCTTGCTCCTTCGCCCGCCGCCTTCTATTCGGACCGCCATTACCCAAGGAGTCCGCATGGCCCGCAAGCTTTATTCCGACGCCGCTTCGGCGCTCGATGGCGTGTTGTTCGATGGCATGACGATTTGCGCCGGCGGGTTCGGCCTGTGCGGCATTCCTGAGCGGCTGATCGACGCGATCCGCGATGCGGGTACGAAGAATCTGACGATCGCCAGCAACAACGCGGGGATCGATGGCGAAGGACTGGGCAAGCTCCTCCGCACGCGTCAGGTCGGCAAGATGATCTCTTCTTATGTCGGTGAGAACAAGGAATTCGAGCGCCAGTATCTGGCCGGCGAGCTCGAAGTGGAATTCTGTCCCCAAGGTACGCTCGCCGAGCGCTGTCGGGCGGGCGGCGCCGGCATTCCGGGCTTCTACACCAGGACGGGCGTCGGCACGCTCGTCGCCGAGGGCAAGGAAGTGAAGACTTTCGACGGCGAGGACTATATCCTCGAGCGCGGCATCCGCGCCGATCTCTCGATCATCAAGGGCTGGAAAGCGGATGAGGCCGGCAACCTCATTTTCCGCAAGACTGCGCGCAACTTCAATCAGGCGATGGCGACCGCGGGCAAGGTCTGCGTCGCGGAGGTCGAGGAAGTGGTGCCGGTCGGCAGCCTCGATCACGATCAGATCCATCTGCCCGGCATCTACGTGAACCGGCTGATCGTCGGCGCGCCCTATGACAAGAAGATCGAGTTTCGCACCGTGCGCGAGCGGGCCGCGGCGTGACGGCGCGGCGGATCGCGCTGTTGGCGTTGCTCGCCGGCAGCACCGTGATCGGCGGTTGCGTCGCCGCTGCCGTCCCGGTCGTCGCCGCGGGCGCGATCGGCAAGAAGCAGTTCTTCGGCAAGAAGGATGAGGATCTTCCCTCCTCGCAACCCGCGCCGCTCGTCGCGGCCGCGCCGCAAGCCGCGCCGGTCGGTATCCCCGCGGCGGAAGCGATCCCTTCGGGCGCGCCCGGCACGTCCCCGCCGCCGCCGCCGCCCGGCAGCGTGCCGCCCGGGATGCAGTATCTCTACGGATCGGGCGAAGCGTCGGCGGTGTCGATCCAGGCCTATCTCGCGCTCGCCGACTTCCTGGTCGCGCGCGGCGGCGATTTCGCGGTCGGCCACCCCGTGTCGTCGGTGGTGCTGGCGCCGGATGCGACGCTCGAGGCGCCCAAATTCCTCAAATGCGGCCCCAAGCAACGTCCGGCGGTAGTCCTCGACATCGACGAGACGGCGCTGATGAACCTCGGCTACGAAGCCGACGATAGCCAGCGCAGCGGCCCCTACGATCAGAAGCGCTGGGACCGGTGGGAAGCAAGCGGCGTCACCGCGGTCGATGCGGTGCCGGGCGCGGTCGAGACGCTGCGCGCCGCGCGGGCGAGCGGGATCGAAGTGGTGTTCAATTCCAATCGCAATTCGACCAATGCCACGGCGACGATCGATGCGCTGACCCTGGCCGGGCTCGGTCCCGTCGTCCATCTTCAGAACCTCTGGCTGAAGGGCGACGATTCGACCGGCGGTAGCGGCAAAGACGCGCGGCGCTGGGAGATTTCGCAGAAATATTGCGTCATCGCGATGGTCGGCGATCAACTCGGCGATTTCAGCGACTTGTTCAACGCGCCCAATCTCAGCCCGGCGCAGCGCCGCGCCCTGACCAATTCGCCCAAGCTCAGGATCTTGTGGGGGCACGGCTGGTTCGTTCTGCCCAATCCGGTCTACGGCACCGCGCTGAAGGGCAATATCGACGATGTGTTTCCCAAGGACCGCCGCTGGACCGATTCCGGCGCGCAGCCGTTGGCGCCCGCCTTGCCTTCGCCGCCCGCTCCCGCGCCGGCTGTCCCTCCTGTCGCCGGGCCGGTTCTGAAATGACCGACAAGCCGATCCCGATCGATCTCGTGCCCTTCGCCGATGTCCTCGGTGGCGGGCGCGAGTTCCTGCGCGCCTGGACGAAAGGGGACAATACGCTCAGCTTCGTGAACCCCCGCCCGATCGGACCCGACCCCGCGATGTTCGGACTCGCGCTGGTCGACATCGCACGCGATGCCGCAGCGAGCTATGCCAAGGCCATCGGTATTGCCGAGCAGGAAGCGCTCGAGCGGATCTGGAAGGGCATGGATCTCGAACGCGGCGCCGCTCCCGACGACAATGCTTTGCCGCCCCCCGTGGTGGTCGCCAGAAAGGACGATTGATGCCCTGGACTCGTGACGACATGGCCGCCCGCGCCGCCAAGGAACTGCGCGACGGCTATTATGTGAACCTGGGCATCGGCATTCCGACGCTCGTCGCCAATCATATCCCGGCCGGGGTCGAGGTCACGCTGCAGTCCGAAAACGGCATGCTCGGCATCGGTCCGTTTCCCTATGACGATCAGGTCGACCCCGATCTGATCAACGCCGGCAAGCAGACGGTCAGCGAATTGCCGCAGACGGTCTATTTCGGGTCGGAGCAGAGCTTCGCGATGATCCGCGGCGGGCATATCGATCTCGCCGTGCTGGGCGCGATGGAAATCGCCGAGAATGGCGACATCGCCAACTGGATGATCCCCGGCAAGATGATCAAGGGCATGGGCGGGGCGATGGACCTGGTCGCCGGCGTCAAGAAGATCATCGTGGTGATGGAGCACACCTCCAAGAACGGCGATCCCAAGTTCATTCCGGCCTGTACCTTGCCGCTGACGGGCAAGAACGTGGTCGACATGATCATCACCGACCTCGCCGTGTTCCAGCGCCCCGATCATCAGTCGCCGTTCCGCCTCATCGAGATCGCGCCCGGCGTCACTGCGGACGAGATCGCAGCCAAGACCACGGCGAAATACGAGGCGCTCGCGTCGGCTTGACGCTATCGGCACGGCATGTGACTACGTCTGTAGTCATTGAGGAGCTGTTCCGATGATCCGTCCCGCCGCCGTTGTCTTGTCGTGCCTGATGCTGGTCGGGGCGGGGCCGGATACGCGTGACTGGGCGGCGACCTTGCGGGCCGACGCGCAGGCGTTCCATGACGAGATCGCGGCCAACCATCCGGGGCCGGTCAACGCTCTCGACTCCGGCTTTGCGAAACGCAACGATGCCGCCTTGGCGCTGGCGCTGCAGCGGGCCGCGCGAGTACGCGACTATCCGGGCTATCGCTTCGCCATGTCGGCTTATGCGGCCAGCTTCGACGACGGACACGTGGCGGCTGCCGCAACCGACGCGGCGCCGTCGCTTGCCGCGCGATGGCCTGGCTTCCTGACCGGGTTCGACGCCGGTGGGACCCGGCAGATCGTCCTGAGCCGGGCCGACGACGCGCAATTGCCGATTGGAGCGAGGCTGATCGACTGTGACGGCCGCAACGCCGATGTTCTTGCGGCCAGCAATCTCGGCGCGTTCGACGGACGCTGGTTTCTCGCCTCCCGCCGGGCCTTGCGTGGCGGCCGGCTGTTCGTCGACCAGGGCAATCCCTTCATTCGCCGGCCCGCGCGCTGCACCTTCGCGGTCGACGGCAAGCTGGTCGTCGTGACGCTCGGCTGGAAGCCGATCGCCGATACCGACCTCGCCAAACGGCTCGCGGATACCAACCAACGCACGCGCGAGCCGATCGGCGCCAAGGTTCTGCCGGACGGAACGCGTTGGTTCACGATGAGCGGCTTCGACGGCAATCCTGCCGGCGATGATGCCAGGGCTCTCCGGCCGATGATCGCGGCGATGCGCGCTGACCGTGAGGCGTTGCGCCGGGCACCGCGTATCGTGCTCGACCTGCGCGGCAACAATGGCGGCTCGTCCGATTGGTCGTTCGAGGCCGCGCAGGCCTTGTGGGGAGAGGCGGCGGTCGCCGGGGTTACCGACAATTCCTATGTCGAGTGGCGAGCATCGCCCGCCGTGCTCGACGCGATGAAGACCTATCAAACGCGCTTCGATGCGGCGCCCGATACCACGCCGCGCGTCAAGGCCTATTTCGCGACGATCGTCGACGGGCTGACCAAGGCGATCGCTGCCCATCGCGCCCTGTGGCCCGAACCGAGCGATCCCGGCGAACCGAACGCGGCGAAGCCCGCGGCCGTGCCGCCGCTGGGCGTGCCGGTCTATTTCATCACCGATACCGGGTGCGGTTCGGCCTGTCTCGACGCGGTCGATCTGTGGCGCGCGCTCGGGGCGATCCAGGTCGGGCAGGAAACCGCGGCCGACACGCTCTACATGGACGTGCGCAATCCTGTCCTGCCCAGTGGTCTAACCCGGATCGCCGTGCCGATGAAGGTCTATCGCGGCCGGCCGCGAGGGTCGAACGTGCCGGTGAAGCCCGATTATCCCTATCCCGGTGACTTGCGCGACACGGCTCGGCTCGCCACGTGGATCGCGGCCCTGCCGCCCAAACGGAAATAGTCGTCCGAGGACCAGATGCGCATCTTATTGACGGGATCGAGCGGCTGGCTCGGCCGCTATCTCGCCCCGATGCTGCGGGAGGCGGGCCATCAGGTCGTCGGGCTCGACGTCGCACCAGGTCCTGATACGCGGATCGTCGGCAGCGTCGCCAATCGCGCGCTGATCGACCGCGTCATGTTCAGTCACGGCATCGAGGGCGTGATCCACGCCGCCGCGCTGCACAAGCCCGACATCGTCCGCTATCCGCGTCAGGCGTTCGTCGACGTCAACGTCACCGGCACGCTCAATCTGCTCGAGGCGGCGGTGGCCGCGGGCGCCGACCGCTTCGTCTTCACCTCGACCACCTCGCTGATGATCACCCAGGCGATCCGCGACGAGACCGCGGACGAGGCGGTATGGCTCGACGAGGCCAGCGGGCCGCTCAAACCGCGCAACATCTATGGCGTAACCAAGCGCTCCGCCGAGGAACTATGCCGCCTGGTCCATGGCGAGACCGGCTTGCCGGTGATCGTGCTGCGCACCTCGCGCTTCTTCCCCGAGGACGACGATACGCATCGCGACTTGTCGGGCGAGAATATGAAGGCGAATGAGTTCCTGAATCGCCGCCTGACCGTCGAAGATTGCGCGCGCGCCCACATCGTCGCGCTCGACCGCGCGCCGGCAATCCGGTTCCGCACCTATGTGGTGTCCGCCCCTACACCGTTCGCGCGCAGCGACGTCGCCCAGCTCAAGCAGGATGCGCCGGCGGTGATCGCCCGATTGTTTCCCGATGCCGCCGAGCTCTACGCCTCGCGCAATTGGCACCTGCCGCGTCACATCGGCCGTGTGTACGATGCCGGTGCGATAGAGCGCGATCTCCGCTTCCGCTGCGCGACCGATTTCGCCGCGATTTTGGCGGCTCTGCGGGAAGGCGCACCGCTGCCGTTCGAGCATGACGCGACCTATGTCTCACCCAAGGAATGAAAGGGGCGGTAATTTTGTTTGATCTCATGCCTGTAAAAAGTTTGTTTGTTGCTTGCGATCGAACGAGAGGCGAGTAAGGCCGCGGCCATGACCGCCCGCCCGCAAACCCTGTATGAGAAGATCTGGAACGCGCATGTCGTCGAACGCCGCGACGACGGTACCTGCCTGATCTATATCGACCGCCATCTGGTCCACGAAGTCACCAGCCCTCAGGCGTTCGAGGGGCTTCGGGCCGCCGGCCGTCCGGTGCGCCGCCCCGACCTCACGCTTGCGGTGCCCGATCACAATCTGCCGACCACGCCGCGCGTCGATGCCGAGGGCCGGCCGATTCCGATCGCCGATCCGGAAAGCGCCAACCAGCTCGAGGCGCTGCGCCGCAACGTCGCCGAGTTCGGCGTACCCTATATCGACGCGCTCGCCGCGGCGCAGGGCATCGTCCATGTCGTCGGCCCCGAACAGGGCTTCACCTTGCCGGGCACCACGCTGGTGTGCGGCGACAGCCATACCTCGGCGCACGGCGCACTGGGCGCACTGGCCTTCGGCATCGGCACCAGCGAGGTCGAGCATGTGCTCGCCACGCAGACCTTGCTGCTGCAGCAATCGAAGACGATGGAAGTGCGGGTCGAAGGCGCCCTCGGCTTCGGCGTCTCGGCCAAAGATGTCGTGCTGGCGATCATCGGCCGGATCGGCGCCGCCGGCGGCACCGGCCATGTCATCGAATATACCGGCGACACGATCCGCAATCTGTCGGTCGAGGGCCGGCTGACCGTCGCCAACATGTCGATCGAGGGCGGCGCGCGCGCAGGGCTAATAGCGCCCGACGACACCACCTTCGCCTATCTCGAAGGGCGCCCGATGGCGCCCGCCGGAGAGGAATGGGAAAAGGCGGTCGCCTGGTGGCGGACGCTGCCGAGCGATCCCGGCGCGATCTATGATGCCGTCGTCAAACTGTCGGCGAGCGAGATCGCGCCGTCGTTGACCTGGGGCACCAGCCCGGAAGATGTCGTGCCGATCACCGGCGTCGTGCCCGATCCCGACAGCTTCGCCGATCCGTCGAAGCGCGTCGCCGCGCAAAAATCGCTCGATTACATGGGCCTGACGCCCGGCACCGCGATGCGCGACGTCGGTGTCGAACATGTCTTCATCGGCAGCTGCACCAACAGCCGGATCGAGGATCTGCGCGCCGCGGCGGCGGTCGCCAACGGCCGGCATGTCGCCGACGGCGTGCACGCCCTAGTGGTGCCCGGCTCGGGACTGGTCAAGCGCCAGGCCGAACAGGAAGGGCTCGACCGTATCTTCATTTCCGCAGGATTCGAGTGGCGTGAGGCCGGTTGCTCGATGTGCCTGGCAATGAATCCCGATAAAGTACCGGCTGGTCAGAGATGCGCTTCCACCTCGAATCGGAATTTTGTAGGAAGGCAGGGCCCGGGGGCGCGTACACATCTTCTATCCCCGGCCATGGCGGCGGCGGCGGCGGTGACAGGCCGATTGACCGACGTCCGCGAGTTGATGGGGGATCGCCAATGAAGCGCGTACTCGTTCTGCTGGTCGCCGGTTCCATCCTCAGCGGCATTGCCGCTTATGCCGCGATGGCGATGCCCGCTCCTCCCGAAAAGCCCAACGAAAAGCCGAGTAAGTGACCCCAGTCCGCAAGGTCGAAGGCCGCGCCTATCCGTGGGGCGCGAAGAATGTCGATACCGACGTCATCATTCCCGCGCATTGGCTGAAGACGATCAGCCGGGCAGGGCTTGGCAAGGGCGCGTTCGAGACGGTGCGCGCCCAGCCCGGGAACATCTTCGACGATCCGCATTATGCCGGCTCGCCGATCCTGATCGCCGGCGACAATTTCGGCTGCGGGTCGAGCCGCGAGCATGCCGCCTGGGCGCTGGGCGACATGGGCGTGCAGGCGATCATCGCGCCGAGCTATTCCGACATCTTCTCGGGCAATGCGGTCAAGAACGGCATCGTTCCTGTGGTCTTGCCGCAGGAAGCGGTGGACCGCCTGGTCGAGGTCGCGAAGACCGACGAGGTGACGGTCGATCTCGAGACGATGACGGTGACCACGCCGTTCCAGGACCGTTTCGAATTCTCCCTCGACCCGTTTCGCCGACAGTGCCTGATGGAAGGGCTGGACGAGGTGGGTTTGACGCTGGCAAGGGATACCGCGATTTCGAAATACGAATCCGCGGTCGCCAACGAGCGCCCGTGGCTCAGCCGGGAGAGGGATTATGCGGGGGTTGCTGTCGAAGGCGCCGGGCGGACCTGAAACTTTGGTGATGGACGAACTGCCCGACCCCGTCGCCGGGCCGGGTCAGGTCGTGGTCGCGGTCAAGGCCTGCAGCATCAATTATCCCGACGTCCTGATCATAGAGGACAAATACCAGATGAAGCCGCCGCGCCCGTTCGCGCCGGGCAGCGAGATTTCAGGTGTCGTCGAGAGCGTCGGCGAGGGCGTCGCCGATTTCCAGGCCGGCGACCGGGTGTTGTGCACCACCGGCGTGGGCGGGCTGGTCGAGAAGATCGCGGTGCCGGCCGCGTCGCTTTATCCGTTGCCGGCCGAGCGCAGCTTCGAAGAAGGGGCGTCGCTGCTCCTGACCTATGCCACCAGCATCCATGCCCTGCTCGATCGCGGGCACCTGAAGGAAGGGCAGACCCTGCTGGTGCTCGGCGCCGCAGGTGGTGTCGGCTTGGCGGCGGTCGAGCTTGGCAAGGCGTTCGGCGCGCGCGTCGTCGCCGCTGTGTCCTCTGAGGAAAAGGCGCAGGCGTGCCGCGATGCCGGTGCCGACGATGTCGTCATCTATGGCCGCGCGCCGTTCGACAAGGAGCAGTCCAAGGCGCTCGCCGATCAATTCAAGGCGGTGCTCGGGCCGGGCGGTGCTGACGTAATCTACGATCCGGTCGGCGGCGATTATGCCGAGCCCGCGTTGCGCTCGATCGGCTGGGAAGGGCGTTATCTCGTCGTCGGCTTCCCCGCCGGCATTCCCAGGCTGCCGCTCAATCTGACGCTGCTCAAGAGCTGCGACGTCTGCGGCGTTTTCTGGGGCGCCTTCGCCGCCCGCGACCCGCAGGCCAACCGAGCGCATGTCGACCGCCTGTTCCGTCTGTGGAAGGACGGCAGCATCGCCCCGCGAGTCACCGAGGTCTTCGCGTTCGACAGGGGCGGCGACGCCATCGCCAAGATGGCCGCGCGTGGCGCGATCGGGAAACTGGTGGTGAAAGTTGCGGAATAGCATCCGATTAGATCCTCCCCGTGCTTGCATGGGGAGGGGGACCGCCGGCGAAGCCGGTGGTGGAGGGGCCGCAGCCGCGTAGCGGCGAGGACGGGACACTCCCCTCCATCAAGCCGCTACGCGTCTTGGTCCCTCTCCCCATCTGTGACGGGGAGAATTTGGGTGTGCCCAATCGCCTCGCGCCATCGCGAAGGCGACGGGGCCGGACCACGGTCCCTCTTCCCATACCCCATCCGCAACCCTATCTCCCCAAGCGTAACGACCGCCAGGGAGCACACATGACCACCTTCGACGACCGTGAGCGCGCTTTCGAAACCAAGTTCGCGCGCGACGAGGAGATGGCGTTCCGGGTGATCGCCCGGCGCAACCGTCTGCTCGGCCAATGGGCATCGGCGCTGATGAAGCTGACTCCCGAGGAAACCGACGCTTATGCGAAAGCGGTGGTCCAGGCCGATTTCGAGGAAGCGGGCGACGAGGATGTTGTGCGCAAATTGTTCGGCGACCTGACCGCGGCCGGCGTCGAGATCGACGAGGCGGATGTCCGCAAGGCGATCGAGGACCGTACGGTGGAGGCGCGCCGCCAGTTGATGGAATCGAACTGACATGCCGATGGCGGCCGATGATATCCAGGCGCTGATCGTTGCCGGAATCCCCGACGCGCGAGTCGAGATCACCGATCTCGCCGGCGACGGCGATCATTATTCTGCACGCGTGGTGAGCAAGTCGTTCAGCGGATTGTCACGCGTGAAGCAGCATCAGGCGGTGTACGCCGCGTTGGGCGGCCGGATGGGCGGAGTGCTCCACGCGCTCCAGCTCACCACCGCCGCCGAATGAAGGAGTGAGTGAGATGACCGACGCTATGCAGGCGCGTATCGCGGAACTGGTGAACGGTTCTGACGTATTGCTCTTCATGAAGGGCAGTCCGCTTTTTCCGCAATGCGGCTTTTCCAGTCGCGCAGTCGCGATCCTCCAGCATCTGGGGGTCGAGTTCGACAGCGTGGACGTGCTGCAGGACCAGGAGGTCCGGCAGGGCATCAAGGCATTCAGCGACTGGCCGACCATTCCGCAGCTCTATGTGAAGGGCGAATTCGTCGGCGGCTCGGACATCATGATGGAAATGTACGAGAGCGGCGAATTGTCGCAGCTCCTCACCGAACAGGGAGCGACCCCCGCCGCCTGACCAGGCGTGCCATGAAAAGGGAATAGACATGCTACTGCAAGGCGACCCCCCGCGCCGCGCAGGAGAGAGCGGTGCGCCGCTGATCCTTTGCGACCTTACCCAGAGCTATGCGCCTTCGGGCGGTGGCGGCATCAGCACCTATCTGCGCGAGAAGCGCGATTTCGTGCTGACCCAGACTCCGCACCATCTGCTTCAGATCGTGCCCGGGGCCGAGGACAAGATCACCGTCAACGGCCGCCACATCTTCGTCGAGGTCGGCGCGAAGCGAGTGCACGGCAGCCCGAACTACCGCTTCATCCTGCGCACCAATGTCGTCCGCGACATCTTGGCGCGCTATCGACCCGACGTGATCGAATCGCTCTGTCCCTGGGTGCTGCCCTGGACCGCGATCAATCACCGCAAGGCGTTTCCGCAGACCACGTTGGTCGCCGGCTATCGCACCGATTTCCCCAACGCCCATGTCTATCGCGTCGGCCGCGACAAGTTCGGCGAGACGATCGCGCGCGGGCTGCAACGGCTGAGCTACGGGTATGCCGAGCTTACCTATCGCGAGTTCGATTGGGTCTATACGCTGAGCGAGGACGCCCGTCGCGCGCTCGCGCAACGCAACATCGTGCGCACCGAGGTGTTGCCGCTCGGCGTCGATATCGACATGTTCTCGCCGGCCAAGCGCGATCCCGCCTTCCGGCACGAGCTCGGCTTCGACGGCAAGGGGCCGTTGCTGGTCTATGCCGGCCGGGTCGACAATGAGAAGCGCGCCGACCGCCTGGTCGCGATGTTCAAGAAATTGCCGCGCGACCTCGATGCCGGGATGGTGATGATCGGCGATGGCAAGCTGATGGGCCGGTTGAAGGAAGAGGCGCGGGGTCTGCCGGTCTTTTTCACCGGGTTCGAAAAGGATCGCGCCGAGCTCGCGCGCGCGCTGGCTTCGTCGGATATCTATGTCTCGGCGATGGCGGACGAGACCTTCGGTATCTCTGTGCTCGAGGCGCAGGCCTGTGCGCTGCCGGTGGTCGGCGTCGCCTCTGGCGCGATGCCGGACCGCGTGCCGCCGGGGCTCGGCCTGCTCGGGCGGGTCGACGATACCGACGCGATGGCGGCGAACGTGCTCAAGGTCTGGCGCGACGATTCCGAGGCGATCGGTATCGAAGCCAGGCACCATGTCGAAACCCAGTTCAGCTGGAAACGTACGTTCGACCGGTTGCTAGGTGACATCTATCCTCGTGCGATGGCGCATGCCGCCGCCCGGGCGAAGTCGGGCAAGGGCTGGCGTTTCCAGGGCGACCGTCAGTCGCGCGCGCTGCACGCGCAGCCGATGCCTGCCGAATGATACCATAGAAGGACGCGGTCCGTCCGAACCTGTCCTAAGCGACGTTATGGCGTTGAAGGGGCCGGGTGAGGGCGGACCGGTGCGAGATCGGGGGAGCAACCGGTCCGCCCTGCTGAAGCGGGAAACCGCTCGGGCACGCGATGCTTTGCAGGCAGCGTGCCAGACCGTGCCAATCGCGAATTTTCGCGGGCTTCGATGGTTAACGGGCTCGCTGGCCCTGTCGCGCGTGTAAGAAATTCCGACGCTTTTCGGCACCCGCCAACCGTCGCCCGGGCCTTGTTTGGGGGCCAACCCCACATTGCAATCGATCCTCTGGCGCGCGTTGGATGCCGGGACAAGCCCGGCATGGCGCAACGGGACATCAGTCGCTTCCCATTGACTACATCCGTAATCGGTGCGATTACATCCGTAGTCATGAGGGAGACGAGTCGTGGCCGAGCGTATCAGTGATGCCGAATATGCCGTGATGGAGGTGCTGTGGGAGGAAAGCCCGCTGACCGCCCAGGATGTCGCTGAACGCGTTCCCAGCGAACGCGGCTGGAGCGCCAATACGGTCAAGACCTTGCTCGGTCGTCTGCTCGCCAAGAGCGCGATCGCGCATGAGGAGGAGGGGCGCCGTTATCTCTATCGTCCGCTCGTCGCGCGCGAGGATTATGTCGCCGGCGAATCGCAGCGGCTGATCGACCGCTTGTTCGGCGGCAAGCTGACGCCGCTGGTCGCCCATCTTGCCGAGCGCGACCAATTGACCGCCGAGGACATCGCCGAGATCGAGGCGCTGTTGAAGGATCTCAAGGCGTGATCGGCTGGGCGATCGAGGCGCTGATCGCCTCCGCGCTGCTGATGGCGGTGGTACTCGTCATCCGCGCGCCCGTCCGCCGCCATTTTGGCCCCGGCATCGCCTATGCGCTTTGGGCGCTTCCCGCGATCCGCCTGCTGCTGCCGCCCTTGCCGCAACTGCACAGCGCGACACCGCAATTGCTGACCCGCGCCAGCGAAACCGTCACCATTTACGTGATCGAGCCACTCGGAGGCTCGGCCGCCGCACCCGCGTCCCTCTATTCCTCGCTTGGCCCGGCGCTCGCCGTGCTGTGGGGCGTGGGCGCGGCGGCATTTCTCGTCTGGCATGCCTTCGGTCACTGGCGCTTCTGCCGCCGGATGATCGCTGCCAGCACGTATAGCGAACAAGCCGTCGACATCGAGGTGATCGAGACCGCGGCCGCGTCTGGTCCGCTCGCCTTCGGTATCTTCCGTCGCTACGTCGCCTTTCCGCGCGATTTCGCCGAGCGTTACGACGCCGACGAGCGCGAATTGGCGCTGCTCCACGAACTCGGCCACCACCAGCGCGGCGACCTGATCGCCAATTGGATCGCGCTCGCGGTGCTGGCGCTGCATTGGTTCAATCCCCTGGCATGGCGCGCCTTCCGTGCGTTCCGCGCCGACCAGGAAATGGCCAATGACGCGCTGGTGCTCGCCGGCCGCTCCGCGATCGACCGCCACACCTATGCCTGCGCGATCGTCAAGGCGGCGCATGGCGGCGCGGTGTCGGCTGCCTGCCACCTCCACACCATACAAGATCTGAAAGGACGTTTGAGGATGCTTACCACCGGACGCCGTTCGCGGTTGCGCCTGACTTTGGGCGGCACCGCCGTCGCGGCACTGATGATCGCCGGGCTCGCCGCCACCGCCAGCGGGACTCCCGCTGCCGCCACGGTTCGCGCCGGGGTGGAAAAGGCGACCGGCATCGATATCGCCGCGATCGACGCCAAGGTCGCCGCGAAACTGCAATCCGCGCCTGCCGCCATGCCCGAGCCGGCCCTGGCCTCCGCGGCGATGCCCGAGGGCGCCGATCTGCCGCCCCCTCCGCCGCCGCCCGCGCGCGCGGTGCCACCCGCACCGGCGACCAACGTGATGGTCTCCATGAGTGACGATGGCGGCCGCAAAGTCTCCAAGCGCTACAAGATCGTCCGCGTCGACAAGGACGGCAAAACCATGACGGAGGATTGGGTCGGCCCGATGAACGTGCCCGACGTTCGCTCGAGCAATTGCGGTACCGGCGGCAGTGACGACAAGAACATGGTCGTCAACAAGATGAACGGCGAAAAGCGGATCATCATCATCTGCAACGACCGCATCGAGCGCGTCGTCTCGCTCAACAAGGCGAATATCGAGAAGTCGAAGGACATCGAACGCCAGGCCTATGCCCATGCCCTCGAAGGACTGCGCAAGGCGCGCGCGCGAGTCGCCAATGACGAGCGGATGTCGGCCGAAGAGAAACGCGACGCGCTCGACAGCATCGACGATTCGATCAAGGACATGGAATCCGATCTCGCCAATCCCGATTGATCGGCGCCCTTCGTCCAGGGAGGAGGGCGGCGGCCGGCAGCACCACCGCCGCCCTCAACTCCACCACGGCTCACCCTTGCCAAGCCCGGTCGCAGCCGCCATTTCGGCCGGCATGGACGATCAAAAGCCCGGCGTGCCGCAGGTCCTCGAACCGTTGGTGACGCGGGTGCTGGCGGACAATCCGTCACCCTTCACCCATACCGGCACGCAGACCCATCTGGTCGGGACGAGCGATCTCGCCGTCATCGATCCCGGTCCCGACGATCCCGCGCATATCGACGCGCTGATCCGGGCGATCGCCGGCCGGCCGGTCACCGCGATCGTCATCACGCACACCCATCGCGATCACAGCCCCGGCGCCGCGCCGCTCAAGGCACGGACCGGCGCCCCGATCGTCGGCTGCGCGCCGCTTACGCTCGACGATCTCGGCCCGCGCGCCGATGCCAGCTTCGACGCCGATTACGCGCCCGACGCCGTCATGGCGGAGGGTGATGGCGTATCGGGCCGCGGCTGGACGCTGACCGCGATCGCGACTCCAGGCCACACCTCGAACCATCTCGCCTTCGCCATGCCCGAAACCAAGGCGCTGTTCACCGGCGATCATGTGATGGGCTGGTCGACCACCATCGTCTCGCCGCCCGACGGCGATATGGCGGCCTATATGCACAGCCTCGCCAAGCTGCAGGATCGCGACGACCGCATCTATTATCCCGCACATGGCGACCCGGTGACCAAGCCGCAGCGGCTGGTTCGCGGGCTGATCGGGCACCGCAAGCAGCGCGAGGGGCAGATATTGCGCCTGCTCGACGCCGCGCCGCGCTCGATTCCGGCGATGGTCGAAAAGATGTATGTTGGCATCGATCCGCGACTGTTCCCGGCCGCCGAACGCTCGGTGCTCGCGCATCTCTACGAATTGCGCGACCGTCATATCGTCGCTGAGCAGGGGGACCTATGGCAGAAGGCGTGAAGCACGCGAGCGACGGGTCCGCCACGCGTTTCCTGGTCAAATTCGGCGGCGCATTGCTGCTGATCGCACTCTTCTTCGCAGCCGGGCTGTGGGTGGTGCAATCCTATATCAAGGCGCGCGTCGATCCCGATCCGGTGACGATCGCCACCGCAAGCGTGCAGGGCTTGCGCGAGCAGAACAAGCTGTCGGCGTTCCAGGCCAGTTACGTCGCGGTGGTGACCTCGACCCAGTCGCGTTTCGGTCTGTCGACCGAGCGCACGCTGATCATGCCGGGAACGGTCGATTACGAGGTCGACCTGAGCAAGCTGCGCCAGCACGACGTCGTGTGGGACGCTAAAAGCAAGACCTTGGGCGTCACCTTGCCGCAACCGATGCCGTCTGCCCCGCGCATCAACATCAACGCGATCAAGACCTATGGCCACAATGGCGTGCTGGGGACCTTCACCGATGTCGGTGCGCAACTCGACGACACCAACAAGGTTGCGGCACAGAAGGAACTGACCAGCCAGGCACTCCAGCCCGAGCCGATGAAGCTGGCCCGCGACGCGACCCGCCGCGCGGTCGAGCAGAGCTTTGCCCTGCCGCTCAAGGCGGCCGGGATCGACGCGACGGTGCGCGTGCGCTTCGCCGGCGAAGGCGGGAACGACGAGATCTGGGATATGTCGAAGCCGTTGGACGGCGTGGACTACAAGCGCAGTTGAGGCTCAAAAGTCCTCCCCGGAACGGGGAGGGGGACCAAGACGCGAAGCGGCTTGGTGGAGGGGGCCCACGACGAAGGAACAACGAGCCAGGAGGTGAGCGTTGGAGGGCCCCCTCCACCACTCGCTTCGCGAGCGGTTCCCCTCTCCGTTCCGGGGAGGATTTGCTGGCACCGCCGCTAGTGTACGACCCCTAATCCTGCTACACTCCCGCCAGCTTTTTCCGGGGGGAAATATGGCGACCACAGCAGACACCCAAATGCATCCCGTCGTTCGGGAGCGGTTCTTCTTTTTCGTGATGGCGCTGGTCATCGCGGCGGTCACGGTCAGTGGCTTCTCGTTCCAGCTCGTGATGGGTCGATCGACCTTCGCATCGCCCTGGTGGGTGCATGTCCATGGCCTGACCTTCATGGGCTGGCTCGGCATCTATCTGACCCAGAATTACCTGGTCTGGCGCGGTGACACGTCGCTCCACCGCAAGCTCGGCCTGTTTGCCGCGGGCTATGTCGTGTGGATGGTCGCGGTCGGCCTCAGCGTGAATACGCTATGCGCGATCAATCATCGCATTCCGTTCTTCTTCGAACCCAACGTCTTCCTGGTCATGGACTGGACGTTCGTGCTGACCTTCGCCGGCCTTACGCTCAGCGCGGTCCGGCTGCGCGGCAAGTCGGACTGGCATCGTCGGCTGATGCTGTGCGGCGCGATCACCGTCATGATCCCGGGTCCGGCGCGTCTGTTGCCGTTGCCCTTCATGGGCACCTGGATTCTCTGGGCCTTGTGGTGCGTGATGGCTGTCTTCGTCACCGCGGCGGTGATCTACGACGTGCGCACGCGCGGGAAGATCCATCCGGCCTATTTCTGGGGCTTCGGCGTGATGACGCTGGCGATCGCGCTGATCCGCCCGATCGCGTTCAGCCCGCCGCTGCTGCACCTGACGCATTACCTGATGGGTTGATCCACCTCGCCGCCGGGGCCATGTGAGCGCCGACACTGGCGGAGCGGACGATGGAACAGCGCACCAACCTTACCGGACTCGACCTGCGGGCCGAGATCGACCGGCTGCGCAAGGAGCGCAACGCCGTCATCCTGGCGCATTACTACCAGAAGCCGGAGATCCAGGATCTCGCCGATTTCGTCGGCGACAGCCTGGATTTGAGCCGTAAGGCGCAAGCGACCGACGCCGACGTCATCGCTTTCTGCGGCGTGCGCTTCATGGCCGAGACCGCCAAGATCCTGTCGCCGCAAAAGGTCGTCGTGCTGCCCGACATGAACGCGGGGTGCAGCCTGGAGGACAGCTGCCCGCCCGAGCAATTCGCCGCGTTCCGCGCGCAGCACCCCGATGCGATCGCGCTGACCTACATCAATTGCTCGGCCGCGGTGAAGGCGTTGAGCGACGTCATCGTCACCAGTTCGTCGGCCGAAAAGATCCTCAGCCAGATTCCCAAGGACCAGAAGATCATCTTCGGCCCCGACCGCAATCTCGGCGGCTATCTCGCCCGCAAGACCGGGCGCGACCTGATCCTGTGGCCGGGCGTGTGCATCGTCCACGAAGCGTTCAGCGAGACCGAATTGCTCAAGCTCAAGGCCGAGCATCCCGGCGCGCCGGTCGCCGCGCACCCGGAATGCCCGCCGGTCATCCTCGACCATGCCGACTATGTCGGCTCGACCAGCGGCATCCTGAAGTACGCCCAGGATTTCGAGGGCGACACGTTGATCGTCGCGACCGAGCCGCACATCATCCACCAGATGGAAAAGGCGCTCCCGAACAAGCATTTCATCGGCGCGCCGGGCGCCGACGGCAACTGCAATTGCAACATCTGCCCGTACATGGCGCTCAACACGATGGAGAAGCTCTACGTCGCGCTGCGCGATCTCGAGCCGCGGATCGAGATGGAGGAAAGCCTGCGGCTCAAGGCCAAGAAGAGCCTCGACGCGATGCTCGCGATGGCGAGCGGGACGGTCGGGATGGGCGATCTCGGGCCGGCGAAGGTGACGGGAGATTGAGCGGAGCGGCGGACTTCCACATCGCCGCGTTCGCGCCGGACGGAGCATTGGAGGGCCGTGGCACACGGAATGTCGCCGATCTTTCCGAGAAGTGGATCGGATTTTGCCGTAGCCTGATCGATGCGAATGGTCTGGTTTTCGATCGGCTGCTGACGACGTCGCTCGCCCATATTGGCATCAAATGCAGCGGGATCCATGATGCCGCGCTGGTGACGATTTCGGTACACGATCGGACGCAGACGACGTTCGCGTTGATCCGGAGCGACAGCAAGTCCGCTACGCAGGTACTTGCAATGTTTGTAGATTCCGTTCGGCGCAATGCCTCCCGACAACAACTCGCTCCTGCTGCAGCGCCCTTTGGCGAAATGCTCGGGATCGAAGAGCGGCCGCTTATGGCGCTAGTGATCTGGTGTGATCCTGCGATCTCGGACCAGGACAACGACTTGGTTCGCGAGTTGGGACTGCATTTCGCCGCCGCCTTTTTCGCGCTCTAGGATCGCTCGGGTGGGGGCGGCGGCAACCCCGCGGTCCCCTCGATGCAATCCTTCCGTTCGCTGCAAATCGACAATGTGTTCATGAGCGATCGAATGGATCGTACCTGATCGCAACTGGCATCCCGATTGGCGATGAAGCGAAGCTCGTTTCCCGGGCCCGCATCCGTCTCACGCAGGTAGGCCCGGAGTTGCGCCATATCGACCTCCGCGCCGTTCCAGGTGATCCTGCCGGTCGCGTCGAGCGCTACGAGATAATGCGCCGACATCTCTGGAATTTCGTTGGGCGAGCGTTGCCAACCCGACAACGGTATGGGGCAATCCTTCGCATAGGTTCCGGCGATCTTCGCGGTCGTCTGCGGGGCGGCCGCCCGCGGCGCCTTACCGCAAGCGCCGAGCGATAATGCGATCAGCAAAACGCCCGCGGCCACGCGACTCATTTATGCAGCCGACCATCGCTGATCGCGTCGATCTCATATTCGAACAGCACGGTCGCATCCGGCGCCTCGACATGCTTCTCCGCGTCGGCCGTTCCCAGCGTCCGTAACAAATACTGGATCGCCGCCTTGTGCGCCTTCTTCTTCCCATTCGCGCGCACGCAGGTCCATGGCGCGACGTCGCTATGCGTCGCGGCGAGCATCGTGTCGCGTGCCTTGGTGTACTCGTCCCATTTGGCCTGCGCGACCTCGTCGAGCGGCGAGCGTTTGAGTGCCTTCAACGGATCGGTCTCGCGCTCCTTCAGCCGCTCCGCCTGTTCGTCCTTGGAGATATCGAGCCATAATTTGACCAGCCGAATGCCGCTCTCGACCAGCATCCGCTCGAACCCCGGCACGTCCTTCAGGAATTGCGCCTGCTCTTCGGGCGTCGAGAAGCCGTTGACCACTTCGACCCCGGCGCGGTTGTACCAGCTGCGGTTGAAGATCACGAGTTCGCCCGCCGCCGGCAGATGCGCGACATAGCGCTGGAAATACCATTGCGTACGCTCGCGGTCGCTCGGCTTGGGCAAGGCCACGACGCGGGTGCTGCGCACCGAGAGATGCTCCGTGATCGCCTTGATCGTGCCGTCCTTGCCGGCGGCGTCGCGTCCTTCGAGCACGATCACCGCGCGCTCGCCCGAGCTCACCATCGCCTGTTGCAACTGGACCAGCCCGAGCTGCAGCGCGTCGCCGCCATACTCCTTTTTCGCCATCGCTCGTCCTTCGTCGTTTGTTGCTGAAGCTTGTCGAACCGCGGCGCTTTGTTCAAGCAGGGTTGGGGGAGGATCCCATGGGGAGGGGGATGGAAGCCAGGATGCCGGCGGCGACGCTGATCAGGCCGTTGACCGGCGCGCGCTTCTTCGCCGCCGCGGCGGTGGTCGTCTATCATTCGGGCGCGACTTGGGTCGCCAGCCATCCGGAAACGCCGGCGCTGGTCCGCTCGGTGCTGCTCAACGGCTATCTCGGCGTGACCTTCTTTTTCGTGCTGTCGGGGTTCATCCTGCATTTCACCTATCGCGGCGGCATCGCCGGCGCCGTCGCGTGGCGCCGCTACGGCGTGGCGCGATTCGCACGAATCTATCCGACCTATCTGCTCGCGCTGGTCGCGATGGCGCCGTTCGTCCACGTCCGCGACCTGCGCGACGTGCCGCAATTCGCGTTGTTGCAATGGTGGCCGCCGGTCCAGGTCGCGCATTGGTCGAATTGGAACATGCCGGCCTGGACGTTGTCGGTCGAATGCTTCTTCTATTGCTGCTTCCCCCTGCTGTCGCGCGGCGCCGCGCGACAGCCCGTGCCGCTGTTATGGACAGTCATCGGAGTTTTGTGGTTGTTCGATCTGACGACCGGCAGCTCCGCGATCATGGACGGCCGGCAAGCGTGGTTCGACTGGATGACCGTGATTCCGATCCCGCTGCTGAGGCTGCCCGAATTCGTCATCGGTATCGCTTTCGCCGAGCTCCATCTGCGCCAAGGGGGTGGAGGACGGGTGCCGGCATGGCTGGCGGCGCTGGCCTTGTTGGCCGTGCTCGGGTTCGGCAATGCGCGCTGGGTCGCGGGGCTGGCCACCGGTCTGTCGGCATTGACGATCGCGGCGATCGCCGCCGATCGTCGGTCCCTGTTGGTCCGGCTGCTCTCGGCGCGGACCGTGGTGCTGCTCGGCGGCGCGAGCTACGCGCTCTACCTGCTTCACCAGCCGGTTCATTTCGCGGTAGCGCGCCTGCTCGGCGGTTCCAAGCTGATGCTGGCCGCGCAATATCCGGTATTGCTGATCGCGGCCGTGGCGGTGTTCCTCTTCGTCGAGGAACCGGCACGCGAATGGATTCGGGCGCGCGCCGGCATGAAGCCGTCGGCGATCGAACCCATCGCCGTGCATCCCGCGGGCTGACGACCGCCGGCGCTTGGGCTAGATCGGCCCCATGAAGACCCTGCTCACTCGCCGCCAGGCCGCGCTCGCGCTCGGGGCCGTTGCCGCCACCCCCGCGCTCGCCCGCGGCAACGCCATCGACTGGCACGCGCTCGGCGAGGACGTGAAGAACGAGATGCGCTGGGCCTGGGCGAATTACCGCGAGCATGCCTGGGGCAAGGACGATTTCAAGCCGGTCAGCGGCGGCAACAGGAGCTTTCCGCTCAAGGACCATCATCTCGGCCTGTCGCTGATCGAGGCGATGGACACCTTGTGGGTGATGGGCCTCGACCAGGAATTCGCCGATGCGCTCGGCTGGGTGAAGGCCAATGCCGATTTCGACGTCGATGGCGAAGTGTCGGTGTTCGAGACCGAGATCCGGCTGGTCGGCGGCCTGCTTTCGGCGCACCACGCCTGCGGCGATCCGGTGCTGCTGGCCAAGGCGCGCGACCTCGCCGATCGGCTGCTCCCTGCGTTCGATACGCCGACCGGCATGCCGTATCGCTACGTCAATCTCAGGACCAAGGCGGTACGCGATCCGATCAGCAACCCGGCCGAGGTCGGCACGCACATCGCCGAACTCGGCACGATCAGCACGCTGACCGGCGACCGCAAATATTACGACGCCGCCAAGCGCGCGATGGTCGCGATGTACGATCGCCGCTCGAAAGCCGGCCTGCTCGCCGACACTATCGACGTGCGAACCGGCCAATGGGGCAGCCGCCGCGCGACGATCGCGCCGCCATCCGATAGTTACTACGAATATTGCTGGGACGGCTGGCAGTTGTTCGGGGACCATGACTTCAAGGCGATGTACGACACGCTGACCGCGCCGATCCTCCGGCACCAGATCGCGCACGCCAACGGGCAGCTCTGGTTCGTCGATGTCGATTTCGAAACCGGCAAGCAGCTCTCGACCGAACAGGATGAACTGGCGAGCTTCTATGGCGGCCTGCTCGCCCAGGGCGGGGCAGGGGCGACGGGTGCCGCCTATACCCGCGCCTGGGCAAGCGTGCAGGCGAAATACGGTATCCTGCCCGAAGGCTATGATTACGCCACCGGCAAGCCGACCTATGTCACCAACGCGCTGCGGCCGGAGCTGGCGGATGCGGCGTTCAACCACTGGCTGCTCGACGGGCGCACCGAATGGCGGCTGCTCGGGCGCACGCACTTCCTCAACATGAAGCGCTGGAACCGCGCCAGATACGGCTATACCGACATGGCGAACGTGGTGACCAAGGCGCAGGCGGATCACTGTCCCGGCTATTGGTGGTCCGAGCAGATGAAATATTACTATCTGTTGTTCAGCGACACCAAGCGGTTCGATTACAAGGACAATTATTTGTCGACCGAAGGCAATGTGCTGAAGGGATTTCGGCGTTGATCGCGCGCCTGCGCTGGTTCGGGCTCGGCGCCGCCGTTGCCGCATTGATGGCAGGCGTCGCCGCTTATGGCGCGGTCGATCACAACCGTCGCTGGCTGGTGGCCAATCTGCAGCCGGCGGTGCTCGATCGCGCCACATGGTGTTGGCAGGATCGCGGTGCCGAGGCGGAGATAGCCGGCTCGGAATCGCGGCGGGATGCTTTGGTGATCCGGACTGCGCTTCTGGGCGCGACGGGATTTCGCTCTGTATCCGGAGACGCGGATTCGATCGTTTCGGCGCAGGCGACGACCGATCGCGACGCTGGCCGGCTCGGCTACGTCTATGCGCTCTTCTGGACGGCGCCCGAACGTAAACGCCTGTTCGATCATGTTGCGGCGAGCAGGCCGGTCTGCTCGCCGGGCTTCGGCGGCGCGGCTACTCGATCGGCAGGTTGAACACCAGTTCGCGCACGAACCGCCCCGGTGGCGAGCCGTGCGCCAGGACCGCGTCGTTATAGGTCTTGAGATCGAACTTCGCGCCCCAGCGGCGCTTCGCTTCCTCGCGCGTCGCCATATGCTCTTCATAGCCCGAGAAATAGCTGAGCAACTGCGTCGAGGAGAGCTGCGCGCGGACCCATTTGCCCGCCGCCTCGCGCTCCTGCTGGAACGCGCCCTTCATCATCAGCTCCATCGCCTGGTCGCGGGTCATGCCCTCGGTCTGGATGCCGATGTCGAGCAAGGTGTTGGTGATCGAGCGCAGCCGCATCTTGAGCACGGTCAGCTTGAACAACGGATCGCCGTTCAGATAGCCCTGATCGGCCATCATCCCTTCGGCATAGACCGCCCAGCCTTCGACGAAAGGACCGGAGGACAGCACCGCGCGCAGTACCGATTTGTCCTTGTTGCTGTGGTCTATCTGCAGCCAATGCCCCGGCATCGCCTCATGGATGCTGAGGTCGTGGATCATGTAGCTGTTATATTCGCGCAGGAACGACGTCGCTTGGGCATCGCTCCAGTCGTCGGGGATCGGCGAGATCGCGAAGAACGTATCTTGTCCCTTGTCGAGCGGCCCAGGTGAATCGCAATAGGCGACCGAATTGCCCTGCTGGAACTTGGGCATGGTGATGATCTTGACCGGCGCGGTCGGCATCGTGACCAGCCCCCTGGCGCGCACGAAATCGCTCGCGCTGGCCAGCGTCGCCTTGGCCGCCGCTTCCACGCCGTCGCGCGCCGGGCGCTGGGCATAGGTCAGGTCGAGCGCCGCTTCGATCGCCTGTTGCTGCTGATCGCTGGTCGGACGGTCGGGCAGGGCGGGCGCGCCGGGCTTGCCCGCCAGGACTTGCCGCGCCAGCGCGTACATCTGGTCGCGCGTCGCGGCGGCCGCCGCGCTTGCCTTAGCCTTGAGCTCGGGCCGCGTCATCGTCGACAGCAGAGCGAATTTCATCTTCTGGTCGTAGAGCTTCGCGCCCAGCCGGAAATCGCCCTTGGCGGCGGGTACCAGGGTCTCGTCGAGCCAGACCTGCTGGTCGGCGACCGCGGTCTTCAACCTGGCAAGTGCCGTGTCGAACCGCGCCTTGTCGGCCGGCGCCAATTCGCCGGCATGCGGGGCGAGCATTCCTTCGGCGATCTCGACGATCCCCGAATTCTGCTTCGACACGGTGGTCGCGTAGATCGCCGGCACTTTCGCCCCGATCAATTGCCGTCGCGTTTCGAGCAGGAAGGCGGGCAGCGCTTCCATCCGCGCAGTCGCCGCCTTGAGCCGCCGCGGCCAGGGCGCATAGTCGCGCGCGGCAAGCGTGTAGAGCGCGCCGGCCGCCGCGTCGTTGTAATTCTGCGCGTTCCACGACCAGCTCTTGAGCACCTGGATATCCCAGAGGTCGTAATCGAGCGCGTTCTTGAGCAGCAGGTAATCGACCTGGTTGTCGCGGCTCAGCGCCTTGAAATCGATCCGCCCGAGCGCGCCCAGCGTCGCCTGATCGAACGCCATCTGGTTGCCGCGCCCCCGCGCGGTGATGTCGGGCAATTTGTCGTCGAAACGATGATCGCCGAGTTGCGTCCCGCCGACCGGGGAGAAGCGCGCGAGGCTGTCGATATAGCGCTTCGACAGCGCGGCGAATTGCGCGTTGGCGCTGACCGTCCTGGACATGGCGGGCGTCGTCGCCGGGACCGAAGCGCCGAGCGTTGCGGCAGCGGCGAGCAACAGGAAAGCGGTGCGGCGCATGAGATCCCCCTTGTTAGGCGCCGGTCTAAAGCTTGGCGGCCATTTCCGCCAGCTTGGCGACCGTGTTCATGTTGCGCGCTGTGCCGGCTTTGGCGGCGGGAATCTTGAGTTTTGATTGCCCCATGCCGTGGTCGGTGTAGCGCACGAAAATCTCGCGTTCGCCGAGTTCCATTTCCTCGCCATCGACGTTGCTTGCCTGATCGAGCGCATCCTTGGCGGGGGCGTCGTCCAGGAAGATCGCGACGACGCGATTGCCCGGCGCCTCGGCAAAGGGATTGGCGTCGCGTACCGCGGCCATCTCGGCGGCAGTGCGAACCATCACGCCGACCGGTTTGTCGGCATAATCCTCCATTGCCTTTTCGAGCGCGGCCTTTACCGCGGTCTCGCTCTTGCCCGAGGTGAAGACGACATTGCCGCTGGCGATATAGGTCTTCACCTTCTCGAACCCGGCCTTCTCGCACATCGCGATCAGCTCCGTCATCGGCAGCTTACCGGTGCCGCCGACGTTCACCGCGCGGAGCAAGGCGATATAGGCTGTCACGTCTTCCTCCCCGGTCACTGACGTAAAGCGTCGCCCGGAATGCCGGAGCTCGCAACCCATTTCGGCCGCGCGATGGTACAATTGACCTGTATCAATGCGCGGGACCGCCTTGTCATGCTTGGGAGGAGCGGGGGGACATCAAGTGGACGATCGGGAAGCGCGGACGGCCGTATTGCAGCCATTGGTCGGCATCAGATTCATCGCCGTCGCGGCTACGGTCTTCCACCATTCCGGGGCGAATTGGCTGTCGACCCAGCCCTGGGCGCCCAAGATGCTCGCCAATGCCGCACTCCACGCGCAGATGGGCCTGGGCTTCTTCTTCGTCCTGTCGGGTTTCATCCTCCAGACATTGTATCGCGGACGGTTGAGCGAACCCGGGTCATGGCGTCGTTACGGCGTGTCGCGGATCGCGCGCATCTATCCCGTCTATCTCGTCGGCGTCCTGCTGATGGCGCCCTTTTACGCCGTCGCGTCGTGGGGCGCGTTGCCGCAATTCTTCCTGATCCAATGTTGGGCGCCGCTCGGCAATCACTGGGGGTGGCAGGACTGGAACCCGCCGGCGTGGATGCTCTCGGTCGAGTTCTTCTTCTACCTCTGCTTCCCCTTGTTGTGTGGGTGGGTGCAGCGCGCACCTCGGCCGCTGCTTCTCGCCGGCATCCTCGCGGTGGTGGTCTTCGTATTGGTCACCGGCAGCGCCGATCCGCCAGCCGAGATCCAGCGCTTCCACTGGATGAATTACGTCCCGCTGCCGGTGCTGCGCCTGCCGGAATTCCTGGCGGGCATGATGATCGCCGAATGGCAAGCGCGCCGCGGCGTCCGTGCGCTGCCTGTGCCCCCGGAACTCTCACTGGTCGCCTTCGCCGTCGTGCTCGGCTGGCAGGAATTCGCGTCGCAGGCGGCTTGGGCAGTAATGCTCGCGACCCTGGTCATTCTCGGCCTCGTCAACGCGCCGCGCGCGCCGTTCACCCGGCTGATGAACACGCGGCCATTCATGCTGCTCGGTCTGGCTAGTTATGCGCTCTATATCCTGCACGAGCCGGTCAATTTCGCCTTGCGCACGATCGCGGGCGGCCGGTCGCTGCTGATGCTGCAATATCCGATCGACCTCGCCTTGGCAGTCGCCACGCTGTTCCTGATCGAAACCCCGGCGCGCAAGTGGATCAAGGGCCGGTTCGCCGCCGTCTCGGTCGCGCGGCGCCGGGATGTGGCGATGGAATCGGCGCCGGCGGCGACCCTCTGACGATTATGGAGTCGCGCCGGCCGGTGCGGCGCGCTACCAGCGCCGGCATGTTCGATCTGCCCGGTTTCGACCTCGACGCTTTCGTTCGCGCCACCCTCGCCGAGGATTTGGGCGAAGGAGGGGACATCACTTCGGCCGCGGTGATCCCGGCCCACGCGCGCTTCACCGGCGTGATGGATAGCCGCGACGCGATCACGCTCGCCGGCCTGCCGATCGCCGAGGCGTTCTTCCGCGCGCTCGACTCCGATGTGCGCATCGAGCGACTGATCGAGGACGGCGCCCAGGTCGCGCCGGGCAGCGACCTGATGCGGCTTGAGGGCAATGGTCGTGCGATGCTCACCGCCGAGCGATCGGCGCTCAACACCATCCAGCATTTGTCGGGCATCGCCACCATGACCCGCAGCTATGTCGACAAGATCGCCGGGACCGGCGCGATCCTGCTCGATACGCGCAAGACCATTCCGGGCCTGCGCCTGCTCGAGAAATATGCGACGCGCATGGGTGGCGCGACCAATCACCGCATGGGCCTGTGGGATGCGGCGATGATCAAGGACAATCATGTCGCGGTGGCGGGATCGGTCGCGGAAGCGGTGCGCCGGGCGGCCGCCGCCGGGATCGCGCGGATCATCGTCGAGGTCGACCGCGTCGACCAGATCGAACCCGCGTTGGCCGCCGGCGCGACGCATCTGCTGCTCGACAATATGGACGTGCCGACGCTGCGCGGCGCGGTGACCCTGGTTGGCGGGCGCGTGCCGACCGAAGCGTCGGGCGGCGTCCGCCTCGATACGGTCCGCGCGATTGCCGAGACCGGCGTGACCTATATCAGCGTCGGGCGGCTCACGCAGTCGGCCCCGGCTGCCGACATCGGTCTTGATTTCGCCGCGATCGCCTGAGCGAATACCATTGTAACAAAGGGGTTAGGGGGCGATTCGATGACCAGGCCTAAGTCGATACGGCTGTTCGAGCTTTTCTATCTGGGATCGGTGCTGGTCGGCGCGATCAACACCGCGATGACCTGGGCGGAAAACGCCGCGAGCGCCGAAGCGATCCAGGTGCGGCAGATGCTCGGCCCCTGGTTCTTGCCGCTGTCGACCGTGTTCCTCTACACGCTGTGGCTGCTGCTCTGGTATTTCACCGCGCGCCAGCGGAGCAATGTCGCGCGCTGGGTCGTGGTGGTCTTCTACGCGCTGGCGCTGATCGGGTTCGTGTTCACGCTGGCGGTCGGCGCCACGCCCGCCGGCCTTCCGCTCGCTTTGTCCGCGGTATCGCTGGTACTGACCACCGTTGCCGTGATCTTCCTGTTCCGGCGCGACGCCGCCGAATGGTTCGGGAAGTCGGCATGAGACTGGGGCTGTCGCTGACCGCCGCGATCGTGGCGGCGTTGCCCGGCCTGGCCAATGCGCAGGCCTTGGTCTGCACACCCAGCGCCAATCCGCCGCGCCCCAATCCCGAATTGCCGAGCGCGGATCAGCCCAAGCGGGTGCTGCCGATCGGCGGCTATACCTTGGCGATCACCTGGGGGCCGGAATATTGCCGCAACGGCGGCTTCACGCCGTCGGCGCGGTTCCAGTGCGGCAGCGGCAATCGCTTCGGGTTCACGCTGCACGGGTTGTGGCCCGACGGGATCGGAAAGGACTGGCCGCAATATTGCACCGCGACCGAGCTGCTGCCGCCCGCGGTGATCAAGGGCATGCTGTGCTCGACGCCCTCGGCGCAGTTGATCCAGCACGAATGGGCCAAGCACGGCACCTGTATGGGCACCACGCCCGCTGCCTATTTCGCGCGGTCGAGCGCGATGTACGCCAAGTTGCGCTATCCGGACATGGACGCGCTGTCGCGCCGCCCGCTGACGGTCGGCCGGTTCGCCATCGCCTTCGCCGCCGCGAACCCGGGCATCCCGCCCAACGCGATCCGCGTCACCGCGAAACGCGGCGGCTGGCTCGACGAACTGTGGCTCTGCCTCGACACCCGCTTCGGCTACACGCGGTGCAAGGCGAATTCGGGCGGGCTTCCGGTCAATGCGCGCTTGAAGATCTGGCGCGGCCACCGCTGACCCGCGCCGCTCGTAGCGTCAGTTTTCGATCACCGCCGTCGACGGATGGTGTTTGTCGAGATGCTTGCGGATGATCTTGAGGTTCCGCGTATTCGACCGGAAGAAGAAGTCCGGCACGGCGCCGAGCCAGGGGATCAGTCCGAGCGCGAAGTCGACTCCCACGTTGCCGAACATGCGGGCCATCTGCGTCTTCGACATGCCCAGGTTGCGCGCTTCCCATACCATATAGGCACCTAGCGCGGCACCCACTACGTCGCCGATTCCGGGAACGAGGTCCAGGATGACGTCGAGGCCCAATTTCTGGTTGGTGCCGGGAATCTTGATCAGCCCTTCGAGCAGATGCTCCATGCTCTCGATGCGTTTGCGCACCGAGGCGGCGTCGCGCCCGAGGGGGACGATCTGGGTCAAATCGGGCCGCGGCATGCGGGTCGTGTTAGCCATAGTCCAATCTAGTTGGTGTCATTGCGCAGTCGATTCAACGGGTGCCATCCGCGCGGGTTCCCCTGCCATTGCTGCAAGCGCATCGACACCAGCGACCAGCGCAATGGCGTGGCGATCGGAATGAAGGCGATGTCGGCCGCCATCGCCGCGTCGGCCGCGGCGATCTGCGTGGCGCGCTCCGCCATGCTGGGAGCATCGCGCGCGGCGATCAGCGCCGCCTGCGCGGCGTCGCTGCACGCGACGCAGGCGGTCGCCAGATACCAGCGCGCGCTGTCGTACGGCGCGACCTCGTCGACCAGCCGCAGGTCGGTGTCGGCCGCCATGGCGACGCGGACGGGTCGGATGCCGATCGTCGCCAGCCGCGCGCCGATCAACCCCCATAGCATGTTGCCGCCGGCTGTTTCGGGCAATGCCACTCGCAAGCTGATCCCGCCGGGATTGGCGGCTTGATAGCTCGCGACTTGCTGCTGCGCATCGGCCAATCGAGCGCCCGGCGTCAGCGAAGCCCAAGCGGAGACCGCCGGCGCCGCCGCCGAATCGAGCTTGTCCGGCAACAGCCTTTCGACCGGTTGCCCCCAATCGGGATCGAACGCCGCGATCAATGCCGGCCGGTCGATCGCCTCGGCGATGGCGGCGCGCCCGGCGGGAGTCGCCAGAAATCCCTCCCGGCTGACGACGGCGAGCCCGAACAGCCCTGCCGTCGGATCGAGCCGGATGTTGATCGGGGCGGCCTTGACCATCGGCAACAGCGGCCAGTCGCTGATCGACCCGCCGCTGACGAGATCGGAATCCCGGTGCATGAACCGCAGGACGGCACGCGCCGCGCTTTCGCCGATCAACCGGACATTCTGTTCCGGGCTCGGCTCGGCGACCTCGTCGTCGGCCGAGCGGGCAGGGTCGAAGGCCGGGCGCAGCATCACCGCGTCGCCGTCGGTCGAGGCGACGCGGAACGGCCCGCTGCCACCCGGCGGATTCTCGCGCCGGATCGCCAGCTCGGGCTGGGCGAACAGCTTGAGCAGATCGGGCCGCGGCCGGTTGAGGCGAATCTCGATCACCTGATCGGTCATCGCGACGATGTCATCGACCGCGGTCAGGAAGGGCTTGAGCGGATTGTGCGATTGCGGCGCGATGGCGCGTTTCAGGACGATTGCCACGTCCGCAGCCGTCACTTTGCCGCCGTTACTCCATTCGGCCTCGCGCAGCCGAAAAATGTAGGTTCGTCCCTGATCGATCACGATCCAGCGTTCGGCCAGCGCCGGCTCGACCTGGCCGGCGGCGTCGAACCGCACCAGGCCCTGGGCCGTCGCGTCGAGCAGCAGACGTTGTACCGTGTCGGCCGGGCGTTTGTTGACGTTGGGATAGGACGGGCGCCCGCCGACCGCGCTGACCACCACCGGCCCCTTGTCGGGGCGCGGACTGCACGAGGCGAGCAGCAGGACGAGCAGCGGGGCGATACGGCGGCGCACGATCATCTGCGCCTTGTGCCAAAGTCGGCGCCGCGGCGCCATGGTGCGGACGGCGGGACTCGAACCCGCACACCCATAGGGCGAGGGATTTTAAGTCCCGTGCGTCTACCAATTTCGCCACGTCCGCTTGTCGCGCACAGGTCGCCCAGCCGAGCGCCTTGGTCAAGCAGGGAGTTGGAAGGGCAAGATGCCGTCCCGCGCGTAAGTCGCGTGACGTCGGTCAGGCACTGCGCGCCTGCCGGCCGGCCTGCGGCGTGTCCTGCCTCTAGCTGCGCTTCGCTTGCGCCAGGCCGCCTTGGCTCAAACGTTGAGCCGGACGCGCATTTCCTTGCCGGGCTTGAAATAGGGAACGCGCTTGGCATCGACTTCGACGACTTCGCCGGTCCTGGGATTGCGCCCGGTGCGCGCACCTCGTGCGCGAGTGGAGAAAGCGCCGAAACCCCTCAACTCGACGCGGCCGTCGGCGGCCAGGCGACGCGAAATCTCGTCGAAGAACGTCGTCACGATCGCCTCGACGTCGCGCAGCGCAAGATCAGGATTGGCTTCTGCTAACTTCTGAATCAGTTCCGAACGGATCATACGAACACGGTCTCCCCAAGTCGAAGGACCACCGGGGCACGTCCCGGTCTTCTCCATCGACCGCTCCTCTTTCGCGATTTTCCCCCGCGCGAAAAAAGAGCCCCCTCCGTTGCTTATCATAAAGAAAACGCACCGATCGCAATAGGACCGATTCGACACTCAATGCGTAACGAAAAGGGTAGCGTCCCGAGGACGCTACCCATTCTGGGCCATTTTGGCCTTACTTTTTGGTGTCGCGGGCCTTGAGCGCTTCGCCCAGGATGTCGCCCAGCGATGCGCCCGAATCGGACGAACCGTATTGCGCGACCGCCTGCTTCTCTTCGGCGATCTGCATCGCCTTGACCGAGAAGGTGGGCTTCTTCGACCGGTCGAAACCGGTCACCATCGCGTCGAACTTCTGGCCGACCTGGAAACGCTCCGGACGCTGCTCGTCGCGGTCGCGGCCGAGGTCGGTGCGCTTGATGAAGCCGGTCGCGCCATCGTCGCCGACCTGGACCTCAAGGCCCGCGTCGCGGACTTCGAGCACCGACACGGTGACGATCGAGTTCTTGTTGAGCTTGTCGCCGCCGCCGGTGGCAACCGCCGCCGACGGGCCGCCGCGCTCGAGCTGCTTCATGCCGAGCGAGATGCGCTCCTTCTCCGCGTCGATGTCGAGCACGATCGCCTTCACGACCTCGCCCTTGCGGTGCAGGTTGAGCGCGTCCTCACCCGAGATGCCCCAGGCGATGTCCGACATGTGGACCATCCCGTCGACATCGTTGTCGAGGCCGATGAACAGGCCGAATTCGGTCGCGTTCTTGACTTCGCCCTCGACCGTGGAGCCGACCGGGTGGGCCGCGGCGAACGCTTCCCACGGATTGGCCTGGGCCTGCTTCAGGCCCAGCGAGATGCGGCGCTTGTCCTCGTCGACCTCGAGCACGACGACATCGACTTCCTGCGAGGTCGAGACGATCTTGCCCGGATGGACGTTCTTCTTGGTCCAGCTCATCTCGGAGACGTGGACCAGGCCCTCGATGCCCGCTTCGAGTTCGACGAACGCCCCATATTCGGTGATGTTGGTCACGCGGCCGGTCATCTTCGCGCCGACATGGTACTTGGCGGCGGCGCCATCCCACGGATCGCTCTCGAGCTGCTTCATGCCGAGCGAGATGCGCTGCGTGTCCTTGTTGATGCGGATGATCTGAACCTTGACGGTGTCGCCGATGTTCAGGACCTCGCTCGGGTGCTGGACGCGCTTGTAGCTGAGGTCGGTGACGTGCAGCAGGCCGTCGATGCCGCCCAGGTCGACGAACGCACCGTAATCGGTGATGTTCTTGACCACGCCGTCGATGATCTGGCCTTCGTGCAGGCTCTGGATGAGGCCCGAACGCTGCTCGGCGCGGGTTTCCTCGAGCACGGCGCGACGCGACACGACGATGTTACCGCGCTTGCGGTCCATCTTCAGGATCTGGAAAGGCTGCGGGATGTCCATCAGCGGCTGGACGTCG
>NZ_JBQCCN010000237.1:0-5540 GCF_051962185.1 Sphingomonas sp. | reverse complement strand
CGGCCCGATTTGTCGCCGGAGGTCGATGCCCGAGTGAGGGCACTGATCGGCGAAGGTCAGGCGATTGCGGCGATCAAGCTGGTCCGCGAAGCGACCGGTTTAGGCCTCAAAGAGGCCAAAGATTGGGTCGATGACATGCGGCAGGCTGGGGTCACGATGCGGTGACGCGGTTAACGCGTTGTGATTTTTATTGTGGGTTTACGGTGGTGCGCTAACATGCGTGCCCGGAAAACGGTACGCGCCCGTGTGTTTGCGCGCGACGAGGTGACTGAATGCCCAAGTTAGATGGCGGCGACTCGAAGAGCACGTTGTATTGCTCGTTCTGCGGGAAATCGCAGCACGAGGTGAGGAAGCTCATCGCGGGACCGACCGTGTTCATCTGCGACGAGTGCGTCGAGCTGTGCAACGACATCATCCGTGAGGAAACGAAGTCGGCACTGGTTTCGAAGAAGGACGGCGGCGTCCCGACTCCGCAGGAAATCTGCGACGTGCTCGACGATTACGTGATCGGCCAGAAACAGGCCAAGCGCGTACTCTCGGTCGCGGTGCACAACCATTACAAGCGGCTCAACCACGGCGCCAAGGGTGCCGATGTCGAGCTCGCCAAGTCGAACATCCTGCTGGTCGGCCCGACCGGCTGCGGCAAGACCTTGCTCGCGCAGACCTTGGCCCGCATCCTGGATGTGCCGTTCACCATGGCCGATGCGACGACGCTGACCGAGGCCGGCTATGTCGGCGAGGACGTCGAGAACATCATCCTCAAGCTGCTCCAGGCCTCCGACTACAATGTCGAGCGGGCGCAGCGCGGCATCGTCTACATCGACGAGATCGACAAGATCAGCCGCAAGGCGGAGAATCCGTCGATCACCCGCGACGTGTCGGGCGAGGGCGTGCAGCAGGCATTGCTCAAGCTGATGGAAGGCACCACCGCGAGCGTCCCGCCGCAGGGTGGCCGCAAGCATCCGCAGCAGGAATTCCTCCAGGTCGACACGACCAACATCCTGTTCATCTGCGGCGGCGCCTTCTCGGGCCTCGAGAAGATCATCGGCGACCGCCTGCAGGGCAAGTCGATTGGTTTCGGCGCCTATGTCGCCGCGCCCGAGGAACGCCGCACCGGCGAAGTGCTCAAGTCGGTCGAGCCCGAGGATCTGCTGAAGTTCGGCCTGATCCCCGAATTCGTCGGCCGTCTGCCGGTCATCGCGACGCTCGAGGATCTCGACGAGAAGGCGCTGGTCAAGATCCTGGCCGAGCCGAAGAACGCGTTGGTCAAGCAATATCAGAAGCTGTTCGACATGGAGGACGTGAAGCTCGGCTTCACCGACGACGCGCTGTCGACGGTCGCGCGCAAGGCGATCGACCGCAAGACCGGCGCGCGCGGGCTGCGCTCGATCCTCGAAGGCATCCTGCTGGACACGATGTTCGACCTGCCCAGCATGGACGGCGTCGACGAAGTGATGATCGACAAGGACGTGGTCGAGGGCCGCAAGGACCCGATCCGTGTCTATGCCAAGAAGGAAAAGGAAAAGGCCGGCGACGCGGCCTGATCCCGACCTTGGATCGATGAGTTGAGAGACGGGCGCCGATCGACAGACCGGCGCCCGTTGTCGTTGGGGAGAGGGCGATGCTGGACCTGAGGCCGAATTGCGAATGCTGCGACCGCGACCTGCCGCCCGATAGTCCCGACGCGCGCATCTGCACCTTCGAGTGCACCTTTTGCGCGGATTGCGCCGAGAATGTGCTCGGCGGTGTCTGCCCCAATTGCGGGGGCAAATTCACCGTCCGGCCGATCCGGCCGGCGGCGATGTTAAAGCGTTTTCCCGCCTCGACCGAGCGCGTGCTCAAGGCCGATGGTTGCAAGGCGGCATGATTCGCCAGGCGACAAAGGCCGACCGCGATGTGGTGGCGACGACGCTCGCGCGCGCCTTCGCCGACGATCCGGCGACATCGTATATCTTCCCCGACCGCGGCGATCGCGTGAAGCGACTGCCCCGGATGTTCCGCCTGATCTTCGACGAGGATGTCGGCGGCATGCCGCTGCTGACCGGAAGCGGTGAGGCGGCGACCCTGTGGCGCAAGCCCGGTCTGGCGGAGATCGGCAAGCTCGAGATGCTGAGGCAACTCTTCCCGCTGATCGGCGCATTCGGGTCGGCCCTGGGCCGCGCGATGCGGGTCGGCGACGCGATCGACGCGCACCATCCGCCGGGTCCCTATTGGTATCTCCACATTGCCGGCGTCGATCCCGCGCACCAGGGCAAGGGATTGGGGTCAGCGTCGATCCGGCAGGGTCTCGCACGGGCGCGGGAGGACGGACTGCCCGCGTTTCTCGAGACGGCCACGCCGCGCAATGTCAGTCTGTACCAGTCGCTGGGATTCGAAGTGATCGACGAATGGCATGTGCCGAAGGGCGGGCCGAAATTCTGGTCGATGCTCAATTCCAGGCCGTAGGCGCCATTCCGTCATCCGCGAAAGCGGGGTCCTGGCTCCGATCTCATCCTTCCTACTGCCGGCAGTATTTTACGAGCAGGCGGAAGATGGGGGTCTCCGCTTACGCGGGGATGACGATAGAAGGGGCGCCTAGAATATCCCCGGCACGAACCGCTTCACCCGCGCGGCATAATCGTCATAGGCCGCGCCGAACTGCTTTCGCAGCAGGCGCTCTTCGTTGCTGACGCGCATCCAGGTGCCGAGGAGGTAGATTGGCGCCGCGACAATCAGGTTGCGCGTGTGGCCGAACGCGATCGCCATCGCGATCATGAACAGGGTCAAGGCGACATAGATTGGATTGCGCACCCAGGCGAACGGGCCGCTCTGAACCAACGTATGGTCCGATCTCGTCCGCGCGACCAGCGCCCAGTTCTTTCCCATCGCGCGCGACGATGCATCGAACAGCCCTACCGCGCCGAGCATCAGCGCGAGGATGACCACACCCTCGACGATCGCTTTTGCCGACATCGGATCGAGCGCGACCAGGATCGGTCCGAACCCCACCATGGCGATGCCGAGCCCCTGGACCGCGATCCACAACCAGGTGATCGACGCGCTCTGCGAGGTCGGCACCGTCCCCGCCCTGGCGACACGACGCCGCGCCGCGATCAGGGCGATGAAGAACAGCAGGAAACCGAGCATGATCGCGGCCAGGCCGGGCAGGCCCACGGCGTCGATGGGAAGACGGTGCAGCATGGCCTACCTCATATCCCCGCTGTGTTATTCACTCAATGCGCTCAGGGACGCCGCCGCCCGGCCTGATAGTCCTCGACCGCGCGCGATCGCTTGAGGACGCGGGCATAGGGGTCGATCACGACATGCGCGGCCGCGGGAACGTCGACCGTCGCGGTGCCGTCGGGCATCTCGACCTTCATCACCTTGTCGTCGACCGAAATCTCGATCGGCATCGGGAACGGCGTCTTGTCGTTGGTGAGCCAGAACAGATGAAGCTGGTCGCCGCTGCGCGCCTCGACCAGCTCGGGCAAAGCGGCCTGGCGCAGATAGACGTTGAAGAACCAGTCGTAATCCTTGCCCGTCACCTGGCGGACGAAATCCTCATATTCGCGGGTCGAGCCGAAGCGCGGCGTGAAATTGCCCGGCTTGGGATCGGGCCGGCCGTAGACTTCGAGCCGGGTCACGTCCCAGAACGCCTTGTCACCGATCAGCCAGCGCAAGGTGTGGAGCATCCACGCGCCCTTGTAATAGATGTCGCCGCCGGGCCCGCCCTTGGTCGGCTCGTAGACCTCTTCCTCGGTGATCCAGCGCCCGCGCACGATCGGAACCCTGTTCTCGATCTTGTTGCGCTGATCGTCCATCATCGTCGCGTAACGGGCAAAGCCCTCACGCCACAGGCCGTAAGCGGGTTGCATGTACTCGCCATAGCCTTCGTGAATCCAGTAATCGTCCCAATTGGCGGCGGTCACCTGGTTGCCGAACCATTCGTGGCTGAATTCGTGCTGGAACAGCCAGTCGAAGCCCTCGGGCGCTTTCTTGTAGCCGTTGCCGTAGGCGTTGATCGTCTGATGCTCCATGCCGAGATGCGGGGTCTCCACCACGCCGACCTTCTCGTCGCCGAATGGATAGGGGCCGACATTGCTCTCGAAGAAATCGAGCGTCGGGGCGAATTCGGCGAACAGCTTCTTGGCCTGTTCCTCCTCGCCCGGAAGGTACCAATAGAACATCGGGATCGTGTTGCCGAACCGGCTCTTATAGTCGCCCGAGATCACCTCGTACGGCGCGACGTTGAGCGCGATCGCATAGGTATTGGGATGCTTGACCTCCCAGTTCCACGTCTCACGGCCGTCGGCTTCGGTATCCACGCCCTTGAACACGCCGTTGGAGGGCGCCTTCAGTCCCTTGGGGATGGTGATGTGGAGGTCGACCTTGCCCGGCTCCCCCTGCGGAAAATCGAGGCAGGGCCAGAGGATGTCGCAGCCATAGCCTTCGTCGGTGGTGGCGAACCACAGCCGCCCGTCCTTGGTCTTGGACCAGACCACACCGTCGTCCCAGGGCGCATTGACCGCGACGTGCGGGGTGCCGCCATAAGCGATCGTCGCCTGGACATGCTCGCCTGCGGCATAGGTCCGCGGCAATTTGATCGTCAGCCGCCCCTCGGGATTGGCCCAGTCGGCCGGGGCGAGCTTCTTGCCGTCGATCGCGATCGCGCTGGGGCCGAGATTCCTGTCGAGGTCGATGACGAGCTTGTCGATCGGCGCCTTGGCAGTGAAGACGAGCACCGCGAGCCCTTTGAGCTGCTCGGTCTCGGGCAGCACCTCGAACGACAGATCGGCGGTATCGAACTGCAATTTGGCCTGGTCGGGATCGACCGGACCGCCCGACCTTTGGGTCTGTGCGGTGATCGGCGGCTCGCCTTTACGGGGCAGGCTGGCGCCGCCGGCCGCGGCCGTGGCGAGCAGGCTTATCCCCAGCATTGCGGGGACAAGAAGGCGCCGGTGATTGATGGAATGCTCACGCTTCCCATATAGAAAAGCAAAAGCGCCCCGGTTGGGCGCCCCCGGAGTATCCATGACCGTTCAATCCTTCCCCGTATTGCCGCTGCGCGACAGAGTGGTGTTTCCCCACATGATCGTGCCGCTGTTCGTCGGTCGCGACAAGTCGGTCGCCGCGCTGGAAAGCGCGATGGCCGCCGACAAGGAGATTTTCCTGGTCGCGCAACTCGACCCCGCGCAGGACGATCCGCAGCGCGACGATCTCTACGACATGGGCGTGATCGCCACGATCCTGCAGTTGCTGAAGCTCCCCGACGGCACCGTGCGCGTGCTGGTCGAGGGCAAGGCGCGCGCGACGCTGACCACGCTGGCCGGCCAAGGCGATCACCTGACCGCCGAGGTCGAGCGGATTGACGAGGACGCCGAAAAGAGCGTCGAGGTCCAGGCGCTGATGCGCTCGGTCGTCGAGCAGTTCGAATCCTATTCCAAGCTCAACCGCAAGCTGCCCGCCGAGACCGCGGTTCAGCTGAGCGAGATCGAGGAGCCGTCGCGGCTGGCCGATTCGATCGCCGGCAACATCGCGATCAAGGTCGCCGAGAAGCAGGC
>NZ_JBQCCN010000236.1:0-25071 GCF_051962185.1 Sphingomonas sp. | reverse complement strand
CAGCTTCGAGCAGATCGCCGAATTCTGCGGCCTGCACATCCTCGAGGTCCAGGCGATCGCCGACGACACCGCGGCGACCAAGCTGACCGGCCGCGACCCGGTCCGCGCGCACGAGCTGACGATGGACGAGATCGAAAAGGGTCAGAAGGACCCGAATTACGCGCTCCAGATGTCGAAGGGCCCCGAGCAGATCCGCCGCACCAAAGGCCCGCGCTACACCCCGGTGTCGAAGCGCCAGGACAAGCCCGACGGCATCGCCTGGATCATCCGCAACCATCCGGAAATCTCGGACGGCCAGATCTCCAACCTGATCGGCACCACGCGCACGACGATCGCGGCGATCCGCGACCGTACGCACTGGAACATCGCCAACCTCGTGGCGAAGGACCCGGTCACGCTCGGCCTGACCACCCAGCGCGAGCTCGATGCGGCGGTCGCCAAGGCGGCCAAGGCACATGGCATCGAAGCGCCGGTCGACACCCGTCTCGAGGGCGATCGCGAGGCGCTGATCGAACAGCTCCGCGCCGAGCGCGAACAAGCCGCGCGCGACGCCGAAGCGGCGGCCGGCGAGGGCGAAGGCGAGGCCGGCCCGGTCGAGCACACCGCAGAGACGCTGTTCAAGCACTAATTGCGGCCGCTGCGGCCGTATAGTGTCAAGAATATCGGGGGAGTCGATTGCAGTCGGCTCCCCCGTTTCTTGCGTCAAGCCCACAATTTTCGCTGCAGGACAGTATCGGCGACATACTGGGCGTTAGCGCGGCGACGTAAGACAGGCGCGGCGGAAGCGTCGCGTTCGATATCTGAAGGGGCGGCGAGTCGAGCGAACCGACTCGCCGCCTTTTTTGGTAGCGGCGCCAAGCACGACATCGCCCTGCTTGCCTGGCCAGGCTCGAAGGCGACCAAGCCACGCCCGGTCGAGCGCTGCGTGGGGACGCCGTCCAAGCATTGATTGTGGCGGCGAGCTGCCAATGACTTGGCTGACGCTCGCTTGGCGTTGCCGTCGTCTCAGGACAAGTCCTCGACCTATAATTGATCTCGATCAACTACTTGCGAACCGCCTGCAAAACGGTAACATTGCTGTCCATATTCGGAAATAATGATCAGCCGGGTGTTTTCCGGTGAATTTAGGGAGGTGCGCATGCCGACTTATGTGGGGACAAGTGCCTTCAGTAAGTACGCGCTGGAGGCAAGCGGTGTCGCAAGCGTGGTCTATAGCAGGGACCAATCGCTCATCTACGTTGCCAAGACCGATGGGCACATCGACGTATTCAACACCGCGACTCACGCGCTCGTCACCAGTTGGACGGTGGGCACCAGCCTGGGCGGCATGAGCCTGACCGAGAACGGCGCTTTCCTCCTGGTCACGGAACAGGCGAATGGCGCGACCGCGCCGGTGCTGCTCGCCGTTTCGACGGCAACCGGAGCGGTCCAGGATTTCGTCTATCCCGACAGCGGCAACGGTACCTTCCACGATGTCGAAGTCGTCGACGATCACACGGCGATCGTCAGCGGGCCGCAGATGGTCAAATTCAGTCTCGACAACGGCGCATTCTCCGCTCTCCCGGACGCGACTTACTATGCCAGTAACAAATCTGTGCTGGTCGAAGATCAGCACCTCACGCTGATTACCGAGCCGGCGACCGGTAATGGTCCCATGTTCATCTATGACGATCGCGTCGGTGCGGTGGTGGCGACGGGCGACGACAATCAATCCGCCGCCAACGGGTTCAATTTCGGTTTTCAGGCGATCAATGAAACGGCCGGCCTCGTCGCCCAGTTCAATTATTATCAGTCGATCAATTTCTACGACCTGTCCTTGCACGCGCTGAGGACCGTTACCGTCCCGGAACCCGTGGAGGGATTGGCGTTCGACCAATCGGGGACCTACCTGTACGTTTATTTGGGTGGCAGTGGAGTACTCGACAAATACAGGGTGTCGGATTTCACGCTGGTCGATCAAATCAGCGTTGGTACGGCGCAATGGACAACCAATAGCGGCTATGGCGACGAGATCCACCTGTCCAGCGATGGCAGCTATATCACTCTGGCTGAGAACGACAAACTTCAGCTGATCGACCTCACCGCTCGAAACGAGACGTTCCTGGGAACGGCGGGCGACGACACCTTCTACGGCAAGGATGGCAACGACACTTATTACGTCAACAGCGCTGGCGACCTAGTGGTTGAGAATGCCGCGGAAGGAACCGATACGGTCCACACCACATTGCCCAGCTACACGTTGCCGGACAATGTCGAGAATTTGATCTACGACGGCACCGCCTCGTTCAACGGCACGGGGAACGTCCTGGACAACATCATCGACGCGCACAGCGCGACGGGTCCTTCCACCCTGTCCGGGCTTGGCGGCAACGACACGTTATATGGCGGAAGCGGCAGCGACGTGCTCGATGGCGGAACTGGTGCCGACCTGATGATCGGCGGCGCCGGCAACGACGAATATCACGTCGATAATGCCGGTGACCGTGTTGTCGAGGTGGGCGGCGGAGGTAGCGACACCGTGATCACGTCGGTCACGTTCGCGCTCGACTCGACTAACAGTGTCGAGACGCTGCGTACGAATGATCAGACGTCCACGACCGCGCTCGATCTGACCGGCAACAATTCCACTACGCTGATCGAAGGCAATGACGGCAAGAACGTCCTTACCGGCGGCAATGCTGGCGTTACGATCAACGGCTTCGGCGGCGACGATACGCTGACCGGCGGCACGGGGGCCGACACGCTCGACGGTGGGGCCGGCAACGATACGATCACCGGCGGCGCGGGGCGCGACATCATCCATGGCGGTGCCGGCTACGATACGATCCGCATCGGGGAAGGCGATTTCGTCGCCGGTGAAGTTTATGACGCCGGTGCCGATGGCGGGCAATTGATCGTCACCGCATCGACGTTGCTCGATCTGACGACGGCGACCGTCACGTCGTTCATCGATCTCTCGGGCGGCAAGTTGAAGATGACGAGCGCGCAGTTCCTGCAGTTCGGCTCCATCACCGGATCGACGATCACCCTCACCGACGGCGGCACGATCACGGGACACATCCGGGTCGCCGATCTGTCCACCACCACCATCAACCTCGCGCCGGTCGATACCGTGTTCAACGCGGTCTATTCCCTGGGCCTGCAAGGCGACGGTGCGCTCACGATCAACGGCAACATCGGCAACGATACGATCTACGCCACCGATCTGAACGACGGGCTGTACGGCGGGGACGGCAACGACACGCTCTACGGCCTGGGCGGTGACGACCTGATGTACGGCGGCAATGGCAATGACGTCCTCGACGGTGGGGGCGGCGAAAACACGATGGTCGGGGGGACCGGCGACGACACCTATTATGTCAACAGTTCGAGCGACCTCATCCTGGAACAGCCCGGCGAAGGATATGACACCGAAATCGGGTCGGCCGCCTTCGTTCTCGCCGACAATGTCGAGCACGCCATCCTGACCGGGACGAACGGCGTCAACCTGTTCGGCAATGCCGGCGACAATTGGCTGACCGGCAATGATGGCGCGAACACCCTGTACGGCGAAGGCGGCAACGATCGGCTCGAGGGCGGCGCAGGTGCCGATACGCTGATCGGCGGCACCGGGGACGACACCTATGTCTGGGACGGCGTCGATACGATCGTCGAGAAGCCCGGCGAGGGCAACGATACGGTCGAGAGCGCGATCACCACGTCGCTGAACGCGTTCGCCAATGTCGAGAACCTGACGTTGACGGGTAGCAATGCGATCGACGGCACGGGCGACGCCAATGCCAACGTCATCCGCGGCAATTCGGCGGCCAACACGCTCGACGGTGGGGCGGGTGCCGACACGATGTACGGGGGTGCGGGCGACGACACCTACATCGTCGACAATGTCGGCGACAAGGTGCTCGAGAATGCCAGCGAGGGCACCGATACGGTACGCTCGTCGGTGAGCTTCACGCTGGGGGCCAATGTCGAGAATCTGGTTCTGACCGGCACCGCCAACATCAACGGCATCGGTAACAGCGGCCACAACACGATCACCGGCAATGCGGGCAGCAACGTGCTCGACGGCGGCGGCGGCGGCGATACGCTGCAGGGCGGGGCGGGCAACGATGTCTATTACATCCGCAACGCGGCGGACGTGATCGTCGAAGGCGCCGGCGAGGGTGCGATCGATACCGCGCTGGCGTCGGTGAGCTATGTGCTCGGCGCGGCGGCGCAGATCGAGCGCCTAGCGGCGGCGGATGCCAATGCGACCACCGCGATCGACCTGACAGGCAATGCCTATTCGCACCTGATCCAGGGCAATGCCGGCGTGAACGTGCTGACCGGCGGCAGCGGCAACGACAGCCTGTACGGCTATGCCGGCGACGACCGGCTCTACGGCGCAGGTGGGACGGACACGCTCTACGGCGGCACGGGCAACGACACCTATGTCATCGACAGTGCGGGCGACACGATCGTCGAGAATGCCGGCGAAGGGACCGACACGGTCGAGGCCTCGATCAGCTTCGATCTGTCGACGGTGGCCAATGTCGAGAACCTGACGCTGACGGGTACGAACGCGATCAACGGCACCGGCAATGCCGGCGACAATGTCATTCGCGGCAACAGCGCCGCCAACGTGCTCAACGGCGGCGGCGGCAACGATATGCTCTACGGCGGTGCCGGCGACGACACCTATGTGATCGGCGACGCCCATGCCAAGGTGTTCGAACTGGCGGGCGAAGGCAACGACACCGTCCAGGCCTCGGTCAGCTATTCGCTGGCGGGCATGAGCAATATCGAGACGCTGCAGTTGACCGGTACCGCCAATATCAACGCGACCGGCAATACCGAGCACAACACGCTGATCGGCAACACCGGCAGCAACGTGCTGGACGGCGGCGGCGGCGGCGATACGCTCCAGGGCGGAGCGGGCAACGACGTCTATTACATCCGCAACGCCGGCGACACGATTGTCGAAGGCGCCAGCGAGGGCGCCAACGACACCGCGCTGGCGACCCTGAGCTACACGCTCAATGCCGGGGCGCAGGTCGAGCGGCTGGCGGCGTCGGACGCCAACGCGACGACGGCGATCGATCTGACGGGCAATGCCTATTCGCACCTGATCCAGGGCAATAACGGCATCAACACCCTGACCGGCGGCGACGGCAACGACAGCCTGTTCGGCTATGGCGGCAACGACAATCTCTATGGCGGGCTGGGCAACGACACGCTCGATGGCGGCACCGGCACCGACATGCTCTACGGTGGGCAAGGCGACGACACCTATGTCGTATCCGACGCGCACGCCAAGGTCATCGAGCTTGCGGGCGAGGGCAACGACACCGTCAAGGCATCGATCAGCTATTCGCTGGCCGGCATGAGCAACATCGAGACGCTGCAACTCACCGGCACCGCCAACATCAATGCGACCGGCAACGCCGAGCACAATACGCTCATCGGCAACGCCGGCAGCAACGTGCTCGACGGCGGCGGCGGCGGCGACACGCTCCAGGGCGGGGCCGGCAATGACGTCTATTACGTCCGCAACGCCGGCGACGTGATCGTCGAGGGAGCGAGCGAAGGCACGGCCGATACGGTGCTCGCCACTGTGAGCTACACGCTCAACGCCAACGCCCAGGTCGAGCGCCTCGCGGCCTCGGATGCCAATGCGGTGACCGCGATCAACCTGACCGGCAATGCCTGGTCGCACACCATTCAGGGCAGTAACGGCGCCAACATCCTGACCGGCGGCTCGGGCAACGACACGCTATACGGCTATGGCGGCAACGACAGCCTGTTCGGCGGCGGCGGTGCCGACAAGTTCGTGTTCGCGCACGGCACCGGGCAGGATACGATCGGCGACTTCGTCGCCGGCACCGATAAGATCGACCTGACCGCGATCGGCTTCGCCAGCTATCAGGACGTGATGAACGCCACCCACGACGTCGGCGGCAACGCCGTCATCGATCTCGGCAATGGCGATCAGGTGACGCTGACCGGCGTGACCAGTTCGCAGCTCCATTCCAGCGACTTCATCGGCGTCGGCAACTCCGCCTCGGGAGCCCAGGTCCAGCCCTTCGCGCTGGACATGGCCGCGGTGGACAGCTGGCATGGCGGCGTCCAGTCGGTGTCCGCACTGCATATGTGATCGTCGGCCGCGGTTCCGCCCCATCGGCGGTATCGCGACAGCGTGAAAAAAAGGGCGGCGGGCCAGCCAATGGTCCGCCGTCCTTTTCCGTTGAGGCATACAAGCAGATACTTTGTATTGCAAAGTATTTTGCGTTATCAGTCTGCCATGACTCGCGATGTCGACACCGCTTTGGCCGAGATCGATCGCATTCGCGCCCAACTGGCGGCGAGCACGCGGTTCCGCGGATTCACGCCGGCAATCGCGGCGACAACCGGCCTGCTCGCATTAGCTCTTGCCGCGTCGCAAGCGGCTGGGTTCGATCCATCGCCGACCGTGGTCGAGATGCTGGTGCAATGGGTATTCCTGGCCGCCGCCTGCGCGTTTCTGATCGCCGGCGACGCGGTGGTCCGGGCACGGCGGCTGCATCGTGCGATGGCCGATGCCATGATCGACGCAGCGTCGCGCCCATTCCTTCCCATGGGTGTCGCCGGCGCGATCGCCGCCATCGTCATCCTGCTGCGCGCGCCGCAATGGGCGGCGATCCTGCCGGGTTGTTGGCAGTTGCTGATCGCGATGGGGATTTTCGCCGCGCTCCCGGCTTTGCCGAGATCGCTGGTCTGGGGCGGCGCCTGGTATTTCGTCGCCGGCACGGCGAGCCTGATCGCCGGTGCTGGCGCGACCGATATCTCGCCGTGGATCATGGGCGTGCCGTTCGGCATCGGCCAATTGCTGGTCGCTATTCTGCTCCACATGGGGCTGCGGCGGGACCATCATGACTGAGGCGCCGTTCGCCTTCGACGGGCTCGACCGCCTGTTTCACGAAAAGGCCAGGCTGGGCATTGTGACCGCGCTTGCCGGGCATCCCGACGGCCTGGGCTTCACCGAGGTGCGCCAGTTGACCGGCCTGACCGACGGCAACCTCAGCAGGCATATCCAGGTGCTCGAGGAGGCTGGACTGGTCGTGCTGGTGAAAGGTTATGAAGGCAAGCGCCCGCACACGTCGTGCCGCCTGACTGACCAGGGTCGCGCGCGGTTCGCCGATTATCTCGACACGCTTGAACGCGTGTTACGCGACGCCGCCAGGGCAACGGGCAGCGTTTCCCGCACGGGCAAGGCGCTGAAGGGTCCGGCATGACCGAGCCTTGCGACGCGAATCGGGGGGATGGCGACGCCCCGTGGGAAGGTTGGCCACCCGCCCGAAACGCCGGGCGTTCCGATAGCGGTGTGACCGGGTTCGCGCGAGGACGGGTGCGGAGTATCGGCCATGCCGTCGCCGGGCTGGCGTTCGCGCTTCGCAGCCAGACCAACATGCGCCTCCACGCCGTGGTCGCCGCGACCACGCTCGCGGCGGGTTTCGTCTTTCGGATCGGCGCGGACGAATGGCGTTGGCTGATCGTCGCGATAGCATTGGTGATCGCGGGCGAGGCGCTCAACACGGGGATCGAGCAGGCCTGCGACGCGGTCGGCGGTCGTAGCGAGCCGATCCGCCATGCCAAGGACGCCGCCGCCGGGGGCGTGCTCGTGCTGGCGGTCGCCGCGCTGCTGATCGGGCTCGGTATCTTCATCCCGCACGTCGCCGCGGCGTGGCGCGGCGGGGTGTCGTAACGCTGCGATCAGCGACAAGCGGGCGGGAGCGACCGCTTTGTCATTGCCCGCGGCGGTCGGGAATGGTCTATCGGCGCCATGCGCACCCGCGGCTTGCTCCTGCTTCTCGCGCTCGGCTTGTCGGGATGCGACGAGGTGACCCCGGCCGGGCCCGACTGTCCGGCAGCCTTGCCGGGCTGGCTGGCGCCGGGCGCCGCGCCCTTCCATCAGGGCTATCGACCCCGGCTCTGGGTCGGCATGGCGGGAGATCAGCCGACCTGGAACGGCAAGCAGGTCGATTCGGTAGGGCTCGACAAGCGCCTGAAACTGGCGAGCGATCCCGATTTGTCGCCGCGGCCCTTCATCTTGTTCGATCCCGCCGGTGCGAGCGATTGCGATGCCGCGGCGCAGGTCCGCGACGAGATCGATCGCCAAGCCGCCTGCGGAAAGAGCGGTTTGTGCGGGCAGGGCGATGCGGCCGCGTTCGCTCGCGCGCCTAACGGCGCCACCATCCCCTAACCCATTTTTGGCGAGCGGGGTTTGCCAAGAGCGCCGCGCCGTGATCTACCGTGACACGCGGGACACATGCGGCGGCCGGGGGGAACGGCAATGCGGCAGCGCGACAATAGTCATTTGTTACGCGTACTCGGCGTTGCGTTCGGCATCGCCGCGGTGATCGGCGCGACGATCGGGCAAGGCATCCTGCGATCGCCGGGCGTGGTCGCGGCGGGCGTGCCTTATGCCTGGCTCATCATCCTGCTCTGGGTGTTCGGCGGCGTCAGCGCTTTCATCGATTCCATGTCGACCGTCGAGCTTGCGGCCTCGATCCGGCGTACTGGCGGCGCCTACGCCTTCCTGACGCGCACGTTCGGGCGCTTCGCCGGGCTGGCGGGAGGAATCGGCGTGTGGCTCGGCTATGTCGGGATCGCAGCGTTCGTCTCGGGCCTATTCGGCGATTACCTCCACCGGCTGGGAATCCTGACTACCGTGCCGTCTCGCTGGCTGGCGCTCGCGCTTCTCGCCCTGATCGCCGGAGTCCAGGCATTCGGCACGCGCGTTGCCGGCGCCTCGCAGGAAATCGTCAGCGCGGTGAAGGCGCTGATCTTCGTCGGGCTGGTGGTCGCGCTGATGCTGGCGCCGCGCGGCGCGCCGGCCGCCGCCGCCGGGCCATCGGTGGCGATGACCGCGGTCGGCGTGATCGTCGCGATCCGCGCGATCCTCGGCACCTATCTCGGCTGGGAGAATGCCGCCTTTTTCGCCGAGGAGGTCAGGGACTTCACGCGTGCGGTGGTGCGCGCCACGTTCGGCGGCATCGCGCTGGTGACGGCGATCTATGTGCTGGTCAATGTGGCGATGCTGACCGTGCTCAGCCCACAGGAAATGGCGGGGTCGACGCTGGTCGCGGCCGACGCCGCCGGCCGCGCGTTCGGACCGACCGGCGACACCATCATGACGGCGGTGTCGCTGATCTCGCTGATCTCGATCATCAACACCAGCATGATGACTTTCGCGCGGCTGATCTACGCGATGGCGCGCGATGCCGGCATTCCCTATTTGTCGCACGTCTCGCGCAACGGCAGTCCGCAGGTCGCGCTCGGCTTTCATGCCGGGCTGGTCGCCTTCTTTTCGCAGATCGGCGGCTATGCGATCCTGCTGACCTTCTCGACCTGGCTGATGACCTGCGTCGCGGTCGGGGTGAACCTCTCCGCGGTCGTGTTGCGCCACAAGGAGCCGGCGCTCGACCGGCCGTATCGCATGCCGCTGTTTCCGATGCCGGCGATCTTCGCCTTGCTGGTCAATCTCGGTTTTCTCGCCGCCTTCCTCTACGAAAGTCCCGGGACGGTGGCCGAGGCGACCGCCCTGGCCGTGGTACTGGCGGCCGCCGCCTATCTGCCGACGCGCGGCGCGGCGCGGCGGTTCGACGCTCCGGTATCGGAGCCTGCCTAGCGCTACACTCGCTTGATTCGTTTCGCTGGTATCCCGCCCCGGCGCTTGCTACCGCCGCTCCATGGCCACTGCCCGCACGCCCGATGCAGCGTTCGTCGCCGACGAGAGCTTCGTTCCCACCAGTCACAAGGGTCTGACCTATCCGTTCGGCGGCAAGGAGCCGGGCGACGGTGGGGCGATGCATGTCGCGCCCGGCGTGCGCTGGGTGCGGCTCAATGTTCCGGGGCCGCTCAAGCACGTCAATTGCTGGCTGATCGACGATGACGGCGGGGTGGCGCTGGTCGATGCCGGCATGAATCGGACCGAGACGCGCGAAGCGTGGAAATCGGTGTTCAAGAGCCCGCTCGTTGGGGTGCGGGTAACGCGAGTGATCGGCACGCATTTCCATCCCGACCATATCGGTCTCGCAGGCTGGATGTGCGACCATCACCGGGCGCCGCTGTGGATGACGCGCGGCGAATGGCTGACCGCACAAATGCTGGTCGCCGATGCCCGGCCCGAGACGCCGCAGGAGGTCAGCGCTTTCCGCCGCGCCTGTGGCTGGAGCGAGGAGCAGGTCGAAGCCGCTGCGGCGCGCGGTTGGTCCAATTTCGGGCGGATCGTGCGGCCGATGCCTCTGTCCTATCGCCGCCTGGTCGATGGCGAGACGATCGAGATCGGCGGACGCCCTTGGCGGATCGTGGTCGGATCGGGGCACAGCCCCGAACATGCCTGCCTGCTCGACGAGGCGGGCAAGCTGTTCATCGCCGGCGACCAGGTATTGCCGCGGATCAGCCCCAACGTCTCGCTCGGTATCACCGAGCCCGAGTCGGATCCGCTCGGCGAATGGTTCGACTCGATCGCCAAGCTCAAGCGCGAAGTGTCGGCCGACGTGCTGACCTTGCCCGGCCATGGCGATCCGTTCCTCAACCTCCACACCCGGCTCGATGCGATGGACCGCGAGCATCGCGGCCGGCTCGACGAACTGGAGGCGTTCCTCGAGGAGCCGCGCCGCGTGGTCGATTGTTTCGGCCGGCTGTTCCGCCGCGCGATCGGACAGGAAGTGCTCGGCATGGCGACCGGCGAGGCGATGGCGCACCTGAAGCGGCTCGAAGTCGAAGGTCGCGCGGTACGCGAAGCCGATGGCGACGGCGTGTGGCGCTGGCGCGCGGTTTGAACCGCGGCGGTGCTCGCGCGGATCGACACGCTATCCTAAGATAGGCCCAGCCCCGAGTCCGGGCGCACCCCCAGGGAGAGATGCCATGTGCGACGAGCATACCGCCGAGGACAATGATCGCTTCCTGGGCATCGCCCATCCCTCGCGCCGCCAGTTCGGGATGATGACCGGCGTGGCCGGCCTGATCGCGGTGCTGCCGGTCCCCGCCAATGCCGCGACGATCAAGGGCCGCGACGTCGAGATCGAGACGCCCGAGGGCAAGGCCGATGCCTATTTCGTCGCGCCCGCCACCGGCAGGCATCCCGGCGTGCTGATCTGGCCCGACATCATGGGACTGCGTCCCGCTTTCCGCCAGATGGCCGACCGCCTCGCCCAATCGGGCTATGCCGTGCTCGTGGTCAACCAATTCTACCGGTCGACCAAGGCGCCGTTCCTCAAGGCCGGCGAATCGTTCGACCAGCCCGACTTCCGCGCCAAGATCATGCCGTTCGTCCAGAAGCTGACGCCGGCGGGTACGGTCAGCGACGCCAAGGCGTTCACGACGTTCCTCGATGCGCAGAAGGAAGTCGACACCGAGCGCGGACTCGCCAGCACCGGCTATTGCATGGGCGGGCCGATGGTGTTCCGCACCGTCGCCGCACGCGCCGACCGCTATCGCGCCGGCGGTACGTTCCATGGCGGCGGCCTCGTCACCGACAAGCCCGACAGCCCGCATCTGCTCGTTCCGCAGATGAAGGCGAGTTTCCTGATCGCGATCGCCGCCAATGACGACCAGCGCGCGCCGACCGACAAGGACGTGCTCAAGAAGGCGTTCGCCGACGCCAAATTGCCTGCCGAGATCGAAGTCTATCAGGGCACGATGCACGGCTGGTGCCCGCCCGACAGCCGGGTGTACAATCAGGCGCAGGCGGATCGCGCCTGGGGGCGGATGCTCGCCCTGTTCCAGAAGGCGCTTTGACGCATCGCGCTTGACCGCGCCGGCGATTCGGCGGACATTCCGTTCATGAAATGTTCTTGATGGAGAGAGCGATGAGCGACCTGATCCTGTACACCAATCCGATGTCGCGCGGGCGCATCGCGCGCTGGGCGCTGGAGGAAGTCGGCGCGCATTACGACGTGCATGTCATGAACTATGCCGACACGATGAAAGGCGACGAATATCTGTCGGTCAATCCGATGGGCAAGGTCCCGGCGATCGCGCACAAGGGCAAGGTCGTCACCGAATGCGCCGCGATCTGCGCTTATCTGGGCGATGCGTTTCCCGACGCGGGGCTGGCGCCGGCGCTCGCCGACCGCGCCGATTATTATCGCTGGCTGTTCTTCGCGGCGGGTCCGGTCGAGCATGCCGTGACCAACAACAGCGCCGGCTTCGTTCCCCAGCCCGAACAGGGGCGGATGTTCGGCTATGGCAGCTACGACAAGGCGATCGACGTGCTCGAACAAGCGGTGTCGCAGCACGATTATGTCGCCGGCGATGCCTTCACCATGGCCGATGTCTATGTCGGCGCGCAGGTCATCTGGGGCAACCAGTTCGGCTCGATCCCCAAGCGCGACGCCTTCACGGCCTATGCCGGGCGACTGACGTCGCGAGATGCCTACAAGCGCGCGAACGAGCTGGATGACGCGCTGATGGAAACCAACCAGATCGCTTGAGGGCGGTGCTCCTGCGAAAGCAGGAGCCCAGAGCAGCGAAGCGAAACGCCTTTGGCCCTGGGTTCCTGCTTTCGCAGGAACACGAGGTTTCGATACAATTGAACGCAATAAACGCCTCCCCGGCGAAGGCCGGGGCCCAGTTGCGATGCAATTGTTGGTACGGAATGCCCTCTCCAACATAGTCGATACTGGGCCTCGGCCTGCGCCGGGGAGGCGCACGCAATATGGAGGTGTTTCCCCCTAACGCGCCGGCAATTCCGCAATCACGCGATCGCGCTCGGCCGGGGTCATGCGGGTCCAGCGGGCAACCTCGTCGACCGTTCGCCGGCAGCCTTCGCATAGCCGGTCCTTGCCGATCCGGCAGACGTTGACGCACGGGCTGACGATCGGCTCGACCGGGACCAGGCTGATGAAGTCGGGCAGGCTCAAGCGCGTCAGTCGCTGGTCAGCGCCACATTCAGGAAGTCGGGGACCGGCCCGTTCCAGCCCTCGTCCGGGCCGTCATCCTGCTCGCGGCCACGGCGCGAGCGGCGGTCGTCGTTGCGCGGGCGCGGTTCGTCGCGGCGGGCACGCGGCTCCTCGCGGCGCGGGCGGGATTCCTCGCGACGCGGACGCTCTTCCTCACGTCGCGCCTGCGGTTCGGCGGCCTCTTCGCGGGCCGCATCGTCGCGCGGCGCGGCGCGGGTGCGCTTCGGTTTCTCTTCCCGGCCGCGGCGGGCGCGCGGTTTTTCTTCCGCCTCAGGGGCGGGGCCGCCTTCGAGCCGCGGGATCTGCTGGCCGGTCAGCTTCTCGATATTCTCGATATTCTCGGCATCCGCGCTCGATACGAGCGTATAGGCGACGCCGGTCGCGCCGGCGCGGCCGGTGCGGCCGATGCGGTGGACATAATCGTCGGGATGCCAGGGCGCGTCGAAGTTGAAGACGTGGCTGACGCCCTTGATGTCGAGCCCGCGCGCGGCGACGTCGGACGCGACCAGGATGTTGATGTCGCCCTTCTTGAAGCGATCGAGCTCGGCCAGGCGCGCCGGCTGGTCCATGTCGCCATGGATCTCGCCCGAACGGAAACCGTAACTCTTCAGGCTCTTGTTGAGCTCGCGCACCGTCGTCTTGCGGTTGCAGAAGATGATCGCGGTCTTGACCTCTTCCTGCCCGAGCAGGTCGCGCAGCCGCGCGCGCTTGACATGACTGGCGCTGCCGACCGGCACCACCCATTGGGTGATGTTGACGTTGGCCGTCGCCGGTCGCGCGACCTCGATCGTCTTGGGATTGGACAGGAACTTGTCGGCCAGCTTCTTGATCGGCGGCGGCATCGTCGCGGAGAACAGCAGGGTCTGGCGATTGGCCGGCAGCTTGGTGCAGATATTCTCGATGTCGGGGATGAACCCCATGTCGAGCATCCGGTCGGCCTCGTCGATGACCAGCAGGTTGCACTGGGTCAGCAGGATCTTGCCGCGCTCGAACAGATCCATCAGCCGGCCCGGGGTCGCGATCAGCACGTCGACGCCCTTTTCCAGCGCCTTGACCTGATCGCCCATCTGCACGCCGCCGATGAGGAGCGCCATCGAGAGCTTGTGATACTTGCCGTATTTCTCGAAATTCTCGGCGACCTGCGCGGCGAGTTCGCGCGTCGGCTCGAGGATCAGGCTGCGCGGCATGCGCGCGCGGCTGCGGCCATGGCCCAGGATGTCGATCATCGGCAGCACGAACGCGGCGGTTTTGCCGGTGCCGGTCTGGGCGATGCCGATGATGTCGCGCATCATCAGCACGCTGGGAATGGTCGCTGCCTGGATCGGAGTCGGCTCGGTATAGCCCGACTCGCCTACGGCGCGGAGCAACTCGTCAGAAAGGCCGAGATCGGCAAAAGGCATCCACAAATCCGGAAAAAGGAACGACGCGCAATACGCCATTCGACAACGCGCGCGCTTGCCGATCAGTTGCCGAAAGTCAAGCTTGAGAGTCGTTGGCGAGGCTCGTGGAAGGGCGCTTTTCGGGGCCCACCCGGCTCTGGGCGGACGGGAAAGTGACGGCCGGCCTCGCCAGAAAGCGCATCGACGCTATCGCTTTTTGGCGACGAGCTTCTTGAATTTCTTGATCGTGCAACGGTCGCCCGATCGCGTGCGGAGCGTATCGCGCCCCGCGCAGACCAGGCCATCGGCCGAGGGCTTCAGGTAGAAGCCGCCATAATAGCCCAGCCCCGAACAATCACCGTCGAGCTGGGCGCGGACGCGATCGCCGCCGCGCAGCACCAGGTCGACATAGTCGCCGGCCACGATCGCGCCGCCCAATTGATCGGCGGCGATGCATTTGGGGCCTTTCTTCTCGGCCCATTCGATCTGTCGCGGCGGGTTCATGTCGCGCGTCGGCGCTGGTGCGCCGCGCAGCCGGCTCGGCACGCGGATGATGATGTGCTCGCGGATCGTCAGTTGCGCGAATTCGGTGCCGTTCAGCTCGCCGGCGGCGACGGGAGTCCCGGCCGCGACGGCGGAAGCGAGCAACGTGAGAGCGATAACGGACGGATTCGGCATGAAGCGCGCCTTGGTAACGCCACAATTTGAACACGCAATGAATTGGATGCATTTGTGTCCGCGTGCTAGCGCGCGAGCCATGACGCCGAGCCAGACCGCCCTCATCGCCGCGACCCGTGCCGCTCTGGGCGACAAGGCGGTGGTGACCGACCCTCAGGACATCGCGCCCTGGCTGACCGACTGGCGCGGCCGCTTCCACGGCGCGAGCCCGGCGATCCTCGCGCCCGATACGGTAGCGAGCGTACAATTGGTCGTGGCCAAGGCGCGCGAGCTCGGCGTGCCGCTGGTGCCGCAGGGCGGCAATACGTCGATGGTCGCCGGGGCGACCCCTCCTATCGACGGATCCGCGCTGATCCTGTCGACACGGCGGTTGAACCGCATCCGCTCCCTGCGGCCTGCCGACGGCCTGGCGGTGGCAGAAGCCGGGGTGATCCTGTCCAACCTTCATGAGGCTGCATTGGCCGAGGGCATGCGCTTCCCTCTCACGCTGGGGGCAAAGGGCAGCGCCACGATCGGCGGGCTCGCCTCGACCAACGCGGGGGGCACGCAGGTGCTGCGCTTCGGGACGATGCGCGGGCTGGTCGCGGGGGTCGAGGCGTTGTTGCCCGACGGGTCGCTCCATGACGGGCTGGCCGCGCTCAAGAAGGACAATCGCGGCTACGACCTCAACCAATTGCTGGTCGGCGCCGAAGGGACGATCGGCGTGATCACCGCGGCGACGTTGCGGTTGGTACCGGCGATCCTCGATCGCGCCGTGGCCTGGGTCGGGCTCGCCGATCCCGAGCGAGCGCTGGCCTTGTTGCGCCGGCTGCAGGCGGCGACGCAGACGGTCGAGAGTTTCGAGATCATCCCGCAATGCTTCCTCGACGCGGTGCTGGCGCATGTCCCCGCGACGCGAGCCCCTCTCGGCGGCGCACATCGCTGGCATGTGCTGATCGAGGCGACTCGCGCGGCGCCCGGCGACGAGCCGCCCGCACCCTTGCTCGAGCGGCTGATCGGCGAGGCGCTGGCGGCGCGCGAGGTCGAGGACGCGATGGTCGCGGCGAGCGAGGCGCAGGCCAATGCGCTGTGGAAGATCCGCGAAACCATCCCGGAGGCGTCGCGCGTCGAGGGTCCCGCGCTCCAGCACGACATTTCGGTGCCGGTCGCCGGTATGCCGCGATTCCTGACCGAAGGCGCGGCGACGGTCGAGGCGCGCTTTCCCGGGACGCGTGCCGCCGGATTCGGGCATCTCGGCGACGGCAATGTCCATTTCCACGTCCGCGCGCCCGCCGGGATCGATCCTTCGGCATGGTACGAAGACGAGGGGCACACGATTTCGGCGTTCGTCCACGACCTCGTCGTCGCGGCGGGCGGGTCGATCTCGGCCGAGCACGGCATCGGCCAGCTCAAGCGCGACGAGCTGGCGCGGCTGTCGTCGCCGGCGCGGATGATGGCGTTGCGCGCGATCAAACGTGCGTTCGATCCGCACGAATTGATGAATCCCGGCAAGCTCGTCGCCCTTGCGCCGGACGCGCCCACCCCTTAGGGCCCACGGCCACGTGCGGCCGAAAAAGGCCGCTTCACGAGATTCGATTGGAGTAGGGTAATGGCCAGCGCGCCGCAGTCGCTTCCGCTTTTCTATAATTCGCTCGAGCCGCTTTCGAGCGAGCAGCACGGCAATTATCGCCTGCGCCCGTCCGAGGGTGCGAAGTTTCTGACCACCCAGCATGCGATCCCGCTGACGGTCGACGAATTCCCGATGGCGCAGCGCAACCTGCCGATCGTGTTCTCGCAGGGCGACGACGGCGTGCCGCTGGCGCTGATGGGCCTGAACGAGGGCGTCAACGTCTTCATCGACGAGAACGGCCAACTCCGCGATCCCTACGTCTATGTCCCGGCCTATATCCGTCGCTATCCCTACCTCCTGGCGCGGCTGCGCCCGGAAGCGGAAGAGCTGACCCTGTGCTTCGACCCGAGCTCGGACACCATCGGCGCGTTCGACGAAGGCGAGCCGCTGTTCGCCGACGGCCAGCCCACCGAGGTGACGAAGAACATCCTCGAGTTCAACCAGCAGTTCGAGGAAGCCGGCGCGCGCACCGCGGCGTTCATGAACGAGCTCAAGGAGCTCGACCTGCTGATGGACGGCGAAGTCACCATCCAGCCCGACGGCGCGGAAAAGCCGTTCGTCTATTCGGGTTTCCGTATGGTCGACGAGAAGAAGCTGGCCGAGCTGCGTGGCGATCAGCTGCGCAAGATGACCCAGTCGGGCCTGTTGCCGCTGATCTATGCGCACCTCTTCTCGCTGTCGGTGATGCGCGAAATCTTCGCGCGCCAGGTGCAGCTCGGGCTGATGCCGGCGCCGCAACTGGTGGCGTGACCCCGCCGCGGTGACGAGGACGGCGCTGGTCCGTACCGACCGATATTCGTGGGGCGCGATCTGGCTCCACTGGTCGATCGCGGCGCTGGTCCTCGTCAACCTGACGCTCGGATTGTTTCACGACTCGCTGCTCGACGGCGTCAAATGGGTGATCCCGATCCATCGGTCGATCGGATTGACCGTGCTGGTGCTGACGCTGGCGCGGATCGCCTGGCGGCTGACGCATCGGCCGCCGCCGCTGCCCGTCGCCATGGCGCGCTGGGAGCGCTTGGCCGCGACGACGGTACATTGGGCCTTCTATGTCCTGTTGCTGGCGCTCCCGATCAGCGGCTGGATACTGTCTTCCAATCCCGCGCGGCCACACCCGATGTCGTGGTTTGGCCTGTTCCCGATCCCGCCGCTGCCGATCTCGGACGCGGCGGTCAAACTCGGGCATAATGCGCACGGACTGCTGGGTTACGCCATGGCCGCGCTGGTCGTCGTGCATGTCGCCGCGGCGCTGCGCCATCATTTCATATTGCGTGACGCGGTGCTCGCCCGGATGGCGCCCGGTTCCGCCCGAAATGGCTGAAATTCTCCCCTGAGAACGTTCCTGCCAGAGTCTTGAAACGGCAATACGCGCGGCCTATGTTGCTTGCGTACGGCGTCGTGTTCCCCCCTTTCGCGAGGTCGTACGGCACGCCTGTGGGCGTGTCTCCTCCCTGAACCTTGGCCACCTCGGGCATTTGCCCGAGGTGGTTTTTTATTGGGCGGTCGGGATGGCGCGGCGATGGATCCGCCGCGGCGGCCTGCTCAGGGTTTTACGGGGATGGGACGTGTCGCGTCCGACTTGATCCGTGCGGCGTCGGTATATTCGCCAATGGTCACGCTCGTTGCACCGGGATGAGCGGCGAACATGACCAGCGCGGGTCCGTCGGGGCAGTTCCAGGCGGTGTTGGTCGTCTGATAGGGATCCCCCGAGAAATAAGGCCCGGCTTTGACCTTGGCGATCCGACACCCCTTCATCCGGCTGACGAATTCGGCGGGCGTCGCTACCAGCTTCGGCCGCCCGCTGGCGGATTCGATCACGTCGATCTTGGCCAGCGCCTTGTCCGCGCGCCCCGCGTCGAGATCGGCGATCAGCGCGGCGATCACTGGATGCTCGACGAACTGTACCGTTTGCGCGCCGGCGATCGGTCCAGCAACGACCGCGCTAGCGGCGACTGACAGGGCCAACATCTTCACCGGCCGTGCTCCTCGAACAGCATCGCCATTGCTCCTCGTGAACTGGGACTTGAACGTCATTCCGCCGCGCGCGCGAGTCCGCCGGTCAGCAATTCATCTGTCGCCGCATCGATGATCCGACGCAACATGGCGGCGGTGTGGCCGAAGCCCTTGCCCAGCGCCGTCAGATTGGCATCGAGATAAAGCCGCCGGTCGATCTCGATCTGGATCGCGTGGATCTGCTGGTCGGGCCTGCCATGGCGCGAGAGGATATGACCGCCCGGATAGGGCGTGTTGAGCGCGGCGCGCTGCCCGGCCGCGGCGATCTCCGCCTCGATCCGATGGACCAGCCGGCCGCCGGCGCTGCGGCCGAACCGGTCGCCGATCACGACGCGCGCGGTACCGCCGCCGGGCAGGGGCGGCATCGAATGGACGTCGAGCAGCAGCGCGGTGCCGAAACGGTCGCGCGCCGCCTCCAGCGCCTCGACCAGAGCGGCGTGATAAGGCCGGTGATCCTGCGCGATCCGTGCGTTGACCTCGTCGTCGGCCAGCTTGCGCTTCCAGATCGCCACGCCGGGCGCGGCGCGGCGCGGCACCAGACCCAGGCCGCTCCTGAGCTTGGTCGCGGCGGCGCCAGCGGGGATCGGGCGCGCGCCCTCGTCGATCAGGGGGTCGCGCTCGTCCTCGGCGCGGTTGAGGTCGATCCAGGCGCGCGCGCGGCGCTGAACGAACAGCGTCTCGTCGATCCGTGCGGCCAGTGCCACCGCATCGGCATGGCGATCCTCGAGCGCCAGCATCGACGCGACCGGGACCGCCGCCGCGGCGCGCAACGGCAGCGGGTAATCGCGCCCGGCGTGCGGCACCGACACGATCACCGGACTGTCCGGAGGGATCGGCCCGATGCGGTCGAACGAGGGGACGGTCATGCCGATCAGCCTACTCGCCGTGCCGCATTGGGGCAATCGTTCGCCAGCGCTGGAAAATCTTAAGTCCTTGCCGCATAAAATAGACCGCGGAACACCAAGCGGCGGATGGGCATGATCAGGATTCTATTGGCCGAAGACGATTCGGTGATGCGCGAATATCTGACGCGCGCGCTGGAACGGTCGGGCTATGCGGTCAGCGCCGTCGATCGCGGCACCGCGGCGTTGCCTCTCATCCAGGCCGAGCATTTTGACCTCCTCCTTACCGACATCGTCATGCCGGAGATGGATGGGATCGAACTGGCGCAAAAGGCGGCGGAGATCGCGCCCGACATGCGTGTCATGTTTATCACCGGATTCGCCGCGGTGACGCTGCGCGCCGGCACGCAAATGCCCAATGCCCGCGTGTTGTCCTAGCCGTTCCATCTGCGCGACCTGGTGATCGAGGTCGACCGTCTGTTCGAGGTGGAAAGCGCCAACGGCGGGCTTTGACCGCGATCCAAACGAACGCTTGCACGGCGGCGGAAGCGCCGCTACAGGGCGCCCTCCCCGTGGGCGTGTAGCTCAGTGGTAGAGCACTGTGTTGACATCGCAGGGGTCGCAAGTTCAATCCTTGCCACGCCCACCATCGAAAGCCGCGGACGTCCCCGACGTCCGCGGCTTTTGTGATTTTGGCGCCAGCGCATCCCGGCCGCTCGAAAATTTGTGCGGCGCGTCACGAGGGCCCTTGAAGCGTTACGCTGGCGAACTATCTGCCGAAGCAATCATTGCCGAGGCAGATAAATGCAGCCTTATTATTCTCCCGAAAATTTCCGGCCGGAAAACTGCCTGGGCTATCTCCTGCGGCGGGTTCACAAGCTGGGCCTCGCACGGATGGAGGCCAAGCTCGAAGGCTCGGGCGTCAGCATGACTCAATGGGTCGTGCTCAGCCTGGTCGACAGCGGCATCGCGACGACGGGCAAGGGCCTGTCGCGCAACATGGGCCATGACAATGGCGCGATGAGTCGGCTGGTCGATCAACTCGAAGCAGGTGGGCTGCTCGAACGCATCCGCGACGATTCCGACCGACGCGTCTGCAACCTTGCCGTCACCGAGGCGGGCAAGGCCGTGCTGAAACGCTGCGCGCCGCCGGTCGTCGACGTCTGGAACGATATTCTCGGCGACATTCCGCACGAGGAAGTGTCGCGAACCATCGCCACGCTTTCCACCCTGCTCCAGCAACTCGAAGCGCGCGAAGCGGAAGCGGCGGAGGCCTGACATGACCAAGCGGATTGGGTTGAGCGCCGCGACGGCGCTGTTGCTGGCCGGCTGCGCGGCGCCGCATGAGCCTGTCGCGGTGACGCCGATCGCGCCAGCCACGCTCGGCCTGAGCGATGCGCCGGCGCCACTGGTGCAGGCGGATTGGTGGACGTCGTTCGGAGATCCCCAGCTCGACCGTATCGTCGCCGACGCGCTGTCGGGTAGTCCTACGCTGGAGGCGGCGACCGCGCGCGTCCGCGCCGCGCAGGCGGCGGTGTCGGGCAGCGAGGCGGCACGCCGGCCGCAGGTCGGCGCCGATGCCAGCGAGCAATTCGAGCGGTTGAGCAGCGTCTACATCATCCCGCCGCCTTATGGCGGCACCTTCCGCTGGATGGGCGATGCCCAGGCCAATTTGTCGTGGAATTTGGATTTCTGGGGCAAGCAGGCCGCCGCCATCCGCCAGGCGAAGAGCGGCGCCGACGCCGCGAAGCTCGATTATCAGGCGGCGCGACTCGCGCTCGCCGGATCAGTCGTTCAGACCTATGTCGAACTCGCGCGCGCCGAGCGTCAGGTCGCGCTCGCCCGGTCGACCATCGCGCAGCGCGAGCAATCGGCGAAATTCGCCCGCATCCGTCTCCGCAGCCAGCTCGACAGCAATATCGACGTCCAGGCCGCCGACACCCTGGTCGCCGAGGCGCGCCAGGCGCTGGTGCGCGCGCAGGGCCAGCGCGAGACCATCGTCCACGCGCTCGCGCTGCTCGCCGGACGCGGCGCCGATTACTACCCGACGATTACGCCGACCGCGCTCAAGCTAGATGCGTTGAAGCCGCTGCCCGCGGCGATCCCCGCCGACCTGCTCTCGCGGCGTCCCGATATCCTTGCCGCGCAGGCGCGGATCGCGGCGGCGACCGCCGGGCGCCAGGTCGCGCGCAAGGCCTATTACCCCAATATCAACCTGCTCGGGCTGGTCGGGCTCCAAGCGCTCGGCATCGGCAATCTGCTGTCGAGCAACGCCTCGACCTACGGCGGCGGCGCCGCGATCCATCTGCCGATCTTCGAGGGCGGCCGGCTGCGCGCCGATTATGCCGGGGCGACCGCCCAGGTCGAAGAATCGATCGCCGACTATAACGGCAAGGTGCTGGGCGCGGTGCGCGAGACCGCCGATCTCCTCACCCGGTTGAAGACGCTCGACCAGGATCTCGGCCAACAGCGCACCGCGACCAATGGCCTGGCCGAGGTCCGGCGCCTGAACCAGGTGCGCGTGTCGACCGGCCTCAGCTCGCGGCTCGACCTGGTCGATTACGACGTGCGCCTGCTCCAGGCGCAGCAGGACAGCGTCAATCTCGAGGCCGACAAGGCCGTCGCCCAGATCCAGCTCCTGGTCGCGATCGGCGGCGGGTTCGATCCCGCCGCTTTGTCTCCCCTTTCCAGCGCGAAGGCCGCCCAATGACCGATTCCCTGCAAGATCTGCCGATCCGCGAAACCCCGGCCGAGGTGGTCGCCGAGGAATCGGTACCGCACGCGCCGACCGCATCGCCGGCACCTGCCGCGCCGACGCCGCTCGCCCCCGAGCCGGCCAAATCCAACACGCGGCGACGGTTGCTGGTCCTGGTGACTCTGGTCATCGTGATCGCGGCGCTGATCTACGCGATCTGGGCCTTGTTCCTGGTCGGCCCGAGCCAAAGCACCGACGATGCCTATGTCGGCGGCGACACGATCGCGATCACCGCGCGTGATCCGGGCACCGTGCTGGGGCTCTATGCCGACGACACCCAGCGGGTGGCCGCGGGCCAGACGCTGATCACGCTCGATCCCGCCACCGCCGATGTCGATCTGGCGGCCGCGGCGGCGCAACTCGGGCGCGCGGTGCGCGGCGTGCGCGGCGACTTCTCGCAAGTCAATTCGGCCCAGGCCGAGCTCAATCAGGCGCAGGCCGAGCTGTCGCGGTCGCGCAACGACCTCGCGCGCCGTCAGCGTGCCGCCGGCGAAGGTGCGGTGTCTGGCGAGGAAGTGGCGCACGCCGCCGACAGCGTGAAGACCGCGACCGCCGCGGTGGCGCTGGCGCAAAGCAAGGTCGCAGAGGCCAATACCCAGGTCCAGGGCACCGACATCCGCAGCAATCCCGCGGTGCTGGCGGCGATCGCCGATTATCGCCGCGCCGCGATCCGCCGTAGTCATATGACGGTGACCACGCCGGTCGCCGGCATCGTTGCGCAGCGTCGCGTCCAGATCGGCCAGCAGATCGCCGCCGGTACGCCGCTGATGGCGGTGGTGCCGCTCGACCGCGTGTGGATCGACGCCAATTTCCGCGAGACCCAGCTCGCCGACATCCGCATCGGCCAGCCGGTGACAATCACCACCGACACTTATGGCGGCAAGGTCGTCTATCACGGCAAGATCGCCGGGCTGGGCGCGGGCAGCGGCAACGCCTTCGCCTTGTTGCCGCCGCAGAACGCCAGCGGCAATTGGATCAAGGTCGTCCAACGCGTGCCGGTCCGGATCGCGCTCGATCCCCGCGAGCTGCGCGAGCACCCGTTGCGCATCGGCCTGTCGGTCGACGCCAGGGTCGATACCGCCAATACCTCGGGTCCCGTGCTCGGCGGCCAGTCGGCCCAGCCTTATGCCCCCCAGGCGAGCGATGTCGGCGGCGACGCGGTCGATGCCCAGATCAATGCGATCATCGCCGCCAATGCGGGCCGCGCGGGGTGACAGCCGCCGCCGGCCCGGCGCCGCTCAAGGGCGGGGCGCTGGCGCTCATCGCGTTCGCGCTCGCGCTCGGCACCTTCATGCAGGTGCTCGACTCGACCATCGCCAACGTCTCGCTGCCGACGATCGCCGGTAATCTCGGCGTCAGCACCAACCAGGGCACCTGGGTCATCACCTCGTTCGCGGTGGCGAACGGTATCGCGGTGCCGCTGACCGGCTGGTTGATGGGGCGGTTCGGGGTAGTCAGGACCTTCGTCGTTTCGGTCCTGCTGTTCACTTTCGCCTCGTTCCTGTGCGGCATCGCCTGGGACCTCAATTCGCTGATCCTGTTCCGCGTGCTTCAGGGCGCGGTGTCGGGACCGATGATCCCGGGCAGCCAGGCGCTGCTGATCGCGGTGTTCCCGCCCAACCGGCGTTCGACCGCGCTCGGCGTATGGTCGATGACGACGTTGATCGGACCGGTCGCCGGGCCGATCCTCGGCGGCTACATTTCCGACAATTACCATTGGAGCTGGATCTTCCTGATCAACGTGCCGGTCGGCCTGTTCTGCGCGGCGGTGTGCTGGCGCGGGCTGAAGGCGCGCGAGACGCCGACGCGGAAGCTTCGCATCGACACGGTCGGCGTGCTGTTGCTGCTGGTCTGGGTCGGCGCGCTCCAGGTCGTGCTCGACCAGGGCAAGGATGCCGACTGGTTCCACTCGACCTTCATCACCGTGGCGGCGATCGTCTCCGGCATCGCCTTCGTCTATTGGTTGATCTGGGAACTGACCGACAAGCAGCCGGCGGTCGACCTCAAGCTGTTCCGCAACCGCAATTTCGCGCTCGGCACGATCGCCTTCTGCCTGGGCTATGCGGTGTTCTTCGCCAATGTGCTGCTGATGCCGCTGTGGATGCAGACCCAGCTCGGGTATACCGCGACCTGGGCCGGCCTGGTGGCGGCACCCAGCGGGGCGGTAGCGATTGTGCTGACCCCGTTGATGGCGCGGCTGAGCGGGCGGATCGACGCGCGCTTCCTGGCGACGCTGGCGTTCGCCTCGTTCGCTTTGTCGTTCTTCATGCGCGCCGGCTTCACCACCAACGCCGACGTCTGGCACTTCACCATGCCGTTGCTGGTCCAGGGCGTGGCGATGAGTTGCTTCTTCCTCGGCATGCTGACGATTCAGCTCGACGGTATCCCGCCCGAGCGCATCCCGTCGGCGACCGGCATCTCCAACTTCGCGCGCATCACCAGCGGCAGTTTCGCCGCCTCGCTGATCACCACGATGTACGACCGGCGCGAGGCGGTGCACCAGACGCGGCTGGCCGACCAGTTCACCGCGTACGCGCCGACCTATGCCCAGACCCTGGAGACGCTGCAGCATCTCGGCGTCAGCGCGGTGCAGGCGCCGGCGATGGTCGCGCGGCAGATGCTGCAACAGGCCTATCTGCTCGCCGCGACCGACCTGTTCTGGCTGTCGGGCTGGGTTGCGCTGGCGATGATCGCGATCGTCTGGTTTGCGCGACGTCCCGCGGCGCCGACCGGCCCGGTCGCCGCCGACTGACGCGAGCGGTTGAAATAGCGGGAGCGCTGCGCGATCTTGGCATCATGGCGACGCTCCACCGCTACCGCGTTTTCGAGACCGCGCACGGCTTCGCCGCGATCGCCTGGAGCGGGGATGCGGTGA